>JBQCEL010000290.1:0-7153 GCA_051960255.1 Rhizobiaceae bacterium | reverse complement strand
GGCCAGCGTACAAAAACGGAACACCTGTGGGTTGGCGTTTCCCCCCCCGGGTGGGGCGGGCCGGCCGCGCCCGGGGGCGCCCGCGGCATTCCGCCATGGCGGCGTTCGGTCTGCCCTGCAAAGGTCCCGCCGAAAGCTGGAAGAGGGTCGTGCCGCTGTTTCCGGCTCCGAAAAAAGGGCTGCGGCGGGCCTGATTGCCGCAGCCCCAAGTCGCGGAGGATTATTTATATCCCGCTTTCATCATTTCGCGCTTGGTGATCTGCTGCGACCGCGACAGCGCTTGATCGACCGTTTCCTGGCCCGCAACAGCCGCCGAGAATTGCTGGCCAACAGCGGTGCCGATACCCTGGAATTCCGGGATCGAGACGAACTGGCCGCCGGTATAAGGCACCTTCTGGACGGAAGGATGCTGCGTATCGGCCGCTTCCATGGCCTTCAAGGTGATGGCGGCGAAAGGCGCGGCCTTCTGGTAGTCTGGATTTTGATAGAGAGAGGTGCGGGTTCCCGGCGGCACGGCCGCCCAACCGTCCTTGCTGGCCACCAGTTTCTCATAATCCTTGTTGGTCGCCCAGTTGATGAACTTCTTGGCGGCGTCGGCGTTCTTGGTGCCCGCCGGGATGGCGAGACTCCAGGACCACAGCCAATTGCCATGGTTTTTCAAGTCGTCGTGCGTCGGGAACAGCGCATAGCCGACGTCATTCGCGACTTTTGATTGCTTCGGATCGGAGATGAAGGATGCGGCGACGGTCGCGTCCATCCACATGCCGCATTTGCCGGACTGGAAAAGCGCCAGATTCTCGTTGAAGCCGTTCGAGGATGCTCCGGGAGGGCCGTCCTTCCTGAGCAGGTCGACATAGAATTTCGCCGCCTCCTTCCATTGCTTGGAATCGAATTGCGGCTGCCATTTCATGTCGAACCAGCGGGCGCCCCAGGAATTGGCGAGCGCGGTCACGAAGGCCATGTTCTCGCCCCATCCGGCCTTGCCGCGCAGGCAAATGCCGTAGATTCCCGCCTTCTTGTCAGTGATCTTGTCCGCCGCCTGCTTGATGAACTCCCAGGTCGGGCTCTCGGGCATGGTCAAGCCGGCCTTCTTGAAGAGATCGGTCCGGTACATGGTCATGGCGCTTTCGCCGTAGAAGGGCGAGGCGTAGAGCTTGCCGTCATAGGAAAGCGAATTGCGGATCGCGGGCAGGAGATCGCTCTCGTCGAAATCCTTGCCGAGATTGTCGAGCGGCAGGAGCCATTTCTGCTTGGCCCAGATCGGCACCTCGTAATTGCCGATCGTCATGATGTCATACTGGCCGCCATGCGTGGCGATGTCGGTCGTGACGCGCTGACGCAGAACGTTTTCCTCGAGCGTCACCCATTTCACGTCGATGCCGGGATTCTTCTTGGTGAAGTCGTCCGTCAGCTTCTGCATGCGGACCATGTCGCCATTGTTGACGGTGGCGATGGTCAGCGTCTCGGCATTGGCGAGACTTGCGAGCGCGAAGAGCGAGCACGCGCCGAGAATGAGTGTTTTCAGTTTCATGAAGCATCCTCCCAGCAGATGTATGAGCAATTGCTTGTAGTTTGGGCAATTACTCACCTTATCCCGCAAAGGAGTCAAGATGGATTCGTCGCTGCGGTGCAGCACGAAGGCAACAAAGGCTGGCCGGGACGTGATTGTCAGTTCACCGCGAGCAGCGCGGTAGCCGTCCGCTCGTCGGTGATGAGGCCGTTGATCAGCCGGCGGGTCGAAGCGGCGAGAATGCCGGGGAGCTTTTTCTCCCCCATGGCCAGCGCCACCACCAACGAGTTTTCCCGCGACGGGATTGGCGCGCTTGCCACGCGTTCATTGGTGATCCCCTCAATCAGGCGTCCTTCCTTGTCGAAGGCCCATCCGACCATTTCCGCGACGGCCCCGGCCTTTTGCAGCGCCTTCAGTTCCGCCTCGGTGATGAAGCCGTCCTCGTAAAGCGGCGCCTTGGGGCCGAGATCGCCTATGCCGACGAAGGTGATGTCCGCCTCGGCCGCGAGATCCAGGGTCGTCCTGATCATCGGCTGGTTATGCAGCATGGCGCGCTCCTCGTGCGAGGAAGCGATGACGGGCAGAGGCATTGGAAAGCTACGCGCTTTTACCGCATCCGCCATGGTGAAGATGACGTTGTAGAACGCAGCCGAACCGTCGGGCGAAATATTGCCGGTCAGCGACACGAGCTTGTGCTGCGGGCACTCCATGCGCGGCAGGCGCTCGATCGCTGCCTTCAATGTGCGGCCGGTTCCGAGCGCCATGACGATCGGTTGCGGCGCTGAAAGCCGCTTTTCGATCTCCACCGCAGCCGCTTCGGCCACACCGATCGTCGTTGACGTGGAATCGGGATCGCTCGGCACCACTTCCACGAGATCGAAGGCGAAACGCGCCCGCAACCGCTCCGCCAGATCGAGGCAATTGGCGATCGGGTGATCGACCCGCACCCGAACCAGCCCTTCCGACACGGCGAGCGAGACGAGCCGCTGCGCCGTCTGGCGCGAAACGCCGAGTTTGGCCGCGATCTGGTCCTGCGTGTTGCCGGCGACGTAATAGAGCCAGCCGGCGCGCGCCGCGTCGTCCAGTCTCGAATTCGCTACGTCCTGCCGGAGCGCCATCTCGTGGCCCTTCGCTTCTCTGCCCTCAATAGAGCGGTTGCCCGGCCCTACCGGCCGGCTGTTTCGATGTCGGCCAGCAATGTGGCAAAGAATTTAGAGAAGAGCAATTGCCAAGGCGGCGGGCATTCGCGCGTTGCACTCAAGTGACTGCCGAAAATTTGGCAAGGTACGCCGCGGAAACACGAAGGCGTGGGGACAAAATCCTTCACTTCCTGTATGATCTACAATCGGGTCGCGTCAGACGTGACCGCTGGTCGGAAGCGCTTGGCGCGGCCATCCAACCCGGTCAGGGAGGATTGGCCATGGCAGGATTTCACGTGATCGCTGGCGCCGGCGAAACGCTTCTTCATCCCACCGTCCGCAGGATCGGCGTCCCGGAAATCACCGATGCGCTCCGCAAGGGGCTTGCCGATTTCGCGGCGAAGCCGTCGCACTATGCGTTTCTGGTGCTGATTTATCCGCTCGTCGGCGTTGTGCTCGCGGCATGGACATCGGGGACTAACGCGCTGCCGATGCTCTTTCCGCTGATGTCGGGCTTCGCCCTCATCGGGCCAATCGCCGCGCTTGGCCTCTATGAGATCAGCCGGCGGCGGGAAGCGGGTCTCGATCCGTCCTGGTGGCATGCGCTCGACGTCCGCGCGTCACCGGCGCTCCCCGCCATCGCCGCCGTCGGCATATTGCTGCTCATTCTTTTCGTTGCATGGCTGCTGGCGGCGAAGGAGCTTTATGAAAGCCTGTTCGGCGCCGGCCCCGTGCCCCCTATGGCGACATTCTTCCACGACATCTTCACGACAAGCCGTGGCTGGACGCTGATCGTTCTCGGCAATCTGATCGGCTTCGTTTTTGCCGTCGTCGTCCTGTCCACGACGGTCATCGCCTTTCCGCTGCTGCTCGACCGGGATGTGGGCGCCTATGAGGCGATAACCACATCGGTGCGGGCGACGATCGCCAATCCCGGCCCGATGGCGCTCTGGGGGCTGATCGTGGCAGCGGGACTGGCCATCGGCTCCATCCCGCTCTTTGCCGGACTGGCCGTCGTCATTCCGATCCTCGGCCATGCGACCTGGCATCTTTATCGCAAAGTCGTTGTGCCGCCGTTGTCGTAGATGAACAAACCCCGCCTTGCCGGATGGCGGCAAGGCGGGGTGGACGCGTCTTTCGAGGCTCGCTGGCGCTATCTGCGCGCGGCGAGCTTCCATGCGGCTGGAAGAAGCGCCGTGGCGAGAGCGATCTTCAGCGCGTCTCCGAGCAGGAAGGGATAGAGGCCCCAGTTCAGGATCGGCTTGTCCCAGCCGAGCAGGCTGCCGAGCCAGAAAAGGCCGAACGCGTAAATGACGATGTTGCCGATGACCATGCCGGAAAGAGTGGAAATCACGCTCTTGCCCCAGCCCCTTTCGGCGAGCAGACCGCAGAGGATGGCCGCAAGGAGAAATCCGACGAGATAGCCGCCCGTCGGCCCCATGAGATAGGCGAGGCCAATGCCCTTTTCCGGCGTTCCGGCGAAGACGGGAAGTCCTGCAGCACCCTCGACCAGATAAAGGAGCACGGCCGATCCGGCCAATCTGGAGCCTAGAACGAAGCCAAGGCCGAGAACCGCGAAAGTCTGCAGGGAGAGCGGAACGGGATAAAACGGCACTTCGATTTTTGCCGACAGTGTCAGCAGAAGCGATGCGGCAACAACCGTCGCCAGCCGCCAAACCATGGAATTGCGTGCCGGCAGCCCGAGCGCATCCACAAGCAGATTCGGGGCTCTCATGGCATTCGTCGCATCAGACATTCTCAACCTCCTGCATGAGCGAAATAGAGCAGATTTCCAATTGTGCTTCTATGCGCCGGCGAACCGGAGAAGACAACTGCCCATCGCCCATTTCGCGGGAACGGGATCAAACCAGAATAGTCTCGAGCGCTGAGCGCAGGGGCAATGCGAGCGGCGTCGGGCGCCGCGTTTCGCTATCGACATAGACATGAACGAAAAAGCCTTCGGCCGAAGCGATCTCCGAATCGTTCCGGAACAGGCCGATTTCATAGCGGACGGACGAATTTCCAAGCGACCCGACTCTCAGCCCGGCCGTTACCCGGTCCGGAAAGGCCATCTCGCTGAAATAGCGGCAGCCGGTCTCGACGACGAGGCCGATCTGCTCTCCCCGAAGCATGTCGAGGACGCCCAATTCGATCAGCCAGCCGTTCACCGCCGTATCGAAGAGGGAATAATGGACCACATTGTTCATGTGGCCGTAGATGTCGTTATCGAGAAAGCGCGTGGTGAGCGGGCGGAAGGTTCTGTAGGCGGAACGGCTGCCGGGTTCGGGGCGTTTCATGATCTCTGACCGGTGGGCTTCGCACTTACAGCACAGCCTGGCTGCAACGCCAATATCTTAGCCCAAACGAACCGTTTCCACGACCCGCCAATCCGAAATCGGAATTTCCTTACCGGAGGCAACAACCGCGATGGCGGAAAAATGGATGGGTTGTCCGCGCAGGAATTGCGCGATCCGCACGGCTGCTTCCGCTCTCTTTGGCCCAGCCGCCAAGCCATAGGCGAGCGAAACGTGCGGCATGAAGTGCTCGATCGGCGACGCCGCAATCGCAGCGATGGCGCGCTTCTTGAGGTCGAGAAGGGGACCTTCTGCTTTGAACCGGGCGTAGAAGGAGCGGAAAAAGAGATCGCTCATGCCGATTTCGACAACCGGCGCGGAAAAGGCCGGCGCGCCATCCGCCAGTTCCGCCACCAGCGGCGCCAGTTCCTCCGCCGCCCGCTTCATATCCTCGACCAGCGTGAGATGCGGCTGGAACCGCGGTGCCCCGAACTCCTCGGCAAGACCATCGGCGATGCCGGTCAGCATGACAAGATCCTCGACGGCGGGCATGAGCCAGATCGAGTGAACAGGAGCTTTCGCGCCGGTCATTGGCCCACTTTCGACAGCACGTCGGCGCGCAGGAAACGTTCCACCACGAACATGAATGCGATCGACGGAATGAGAAGGATGAGCGCGGTGATCGACGCGATCTGGTAATTGCCGCCCGCGCCTGCCGTATAAAGGAGGAGCGGCAGGGTGGTCACGTCGGGCGCGCCGACAAAGAAGGTCCCGGTGAATTCGTCGAGCGACTCCAGAAAAACGAAAATGGCGCTCGCCATCAGGCCGGGCGCCGCAAGCGGCAGCATGACGTCGAAGAAGGCGCGCACGGCGCTGGCGCCGGCCGAGCGGGCCGCCTCCTCCAGTTCGGGCTCGATGGCCGAGAAGGCGGCCGTGGCGATCCAAACGGCATAGACAAGCCCGTGTGTCGTATGGACGAGGACGACGCCGAGCACCGTCCCGTTCAGGCCGATCTGATAGAACAGCCGCGCGATGTTCACATAGATCGGCAGGTTCGGAAACGCGTTCGGCAGAAGCAGCGCCAGAAGAATGACGCTGCGAAAGGGAAGTTTCAGACGCGCCAGCGCATAGCCGGCCGGAATGGCGAAAAGAAGGGAAAGCGCCACCACCAGACAGCCGATCGACAGGCTGGTGAAAAGCGAACTCATCGCTTCGGCGCGCGGCGCGAAAACGCGGCCCCAGTAGGAAAAGCCGTATTGCAGCGGCAGGGCATGCGGGAAATACCAGCGCTCGGCGACCGTCCACAGGAGCAGGTTGACGAGCGGCCCGAAAATGATGAAGGCAAGCAGGCCGAGGCCGAGCGCGCGGGGGAGCCAGCGCCAATCGAAAAAGGCGGAGCGCCGGAAATCGGCTTCCGTGGCGACAAGGCTCATCGCCCCGTCTCCCGCATCGTCTGGCGAAGGTAAAACCAGGCGACCGTGCCCGTCAGCACCAGCGAGACGATGCCGAGCGCATTGGCCACCCCATAATCGCCATAGGCATTGATGCGGAAAGCCATATCGACCGTGATCACCGTCGGAGATTGCGAGGCGATCATCAGCGGCACGGAGAGGACCGACATCATGGTGACGATGCTGAGCGTCAGCCCTACCATCAATGTCGGCGCCGCCTGCGGCAGGACGATTTCAAGCAGAATGCGCAGGCGCGAGGCGCCGAGATTGCGAGCGGCTTCGATCGTGCCGCGGTCGAGTGACGCCATGGCGCCAGCGAGGAGCAGGGTCACGAACGGCACCTGTTTCCAGACGAAGGCGATCACGACGCCGCGCCAGTCGAGCAGTCCGAATGTGTGGAGCGGCGAGATGAGGCCACTGGCGACGAAGATGTTGTTCATCAGGCCGTTTTTGGCGAGGAAGGTGCGCAGGATCTGGCCGACCACGATGAAGGGGATGAAAAGCGGCCAGCGATAAAGCCAGCGCAGGATCTCCATCGCCAGACGGTTCGAGCCAAGCGTGAGATAGCCGCCGATCGCGACGGAGAAGATGGCCGTCAACATCGCCGACAGGGCGACAATCATAACCGTGAATACGATGTCGCGGCTATAGAGTTGATAGGTTTTGATGAAATTGCCGAAGCCGAAGCCGGCATTCGTCTGAAAGGCGCCGACGAAGGCGCCGACCAATGGCACGACGAACAGGAAAAGGATGATCGCC
>JBQCEL010000289.1:0-2356 GCA_051960255.1 Rhizobiaceae bacterium | reverse complement strand
CCGTGATATAATCCGCCGCGACGGCAGTGCGTCCGATCAGAACGGCCACCAACTGTTTTTCTTGATCTTGGCGGCGTTCTTGGCGTCGCGTTCCTTTTTCCACTCGGGCTCGCCGAGTTGGCCAACGGGAGCGCTGGCGGCCGGCTGGCGGTAAGTGAGCGGCGGCTCGCTCAGATATTTGCGCTCCGTCGGGCTACCCTGCATGTTTTCCGCCATACGGCGCTTGAAATCGGCGCTTTGGTCTTTCGGCGATTTGAAATCGCCCATGACAATTGGGTCGCCCTTGGTGCGTACGACGACCTCAGTTGGCTGGCTGCTGCCGGCATGAGGCTTCCACCCGGACGGATTGCCTTCCTCCGCGGTCTGATCATAGGGAATGGGATCGCCACTGGTGCGCCGCACCTGGGCCGGCCTGCTGGTATCCGGCGCCACATGGGGGTCATAGCCGCCGTTCGACTGATTGAGATCGGCAGCCAGCTTCACGTTGGCCCGTCTTTGCTCCGGCGATTCCGGCCATTCCGCGTTGTCCGCGTCGACGATGTCTTTTTGCGGCGGCGGCAAGACATCCGTCGAGGCCGGCTTTACCAAAGGCGGCCGCGGCTTGTACTTGATGGGCGGTTTCTTGTCCTGAAGGGAGCCGATCGGCACGATGGTGCTCACATCATCAAGCAATTGGACATCCGCCGGCTTATCGGTGCCGTAGGTCGGCGCGCCCATGCACCCGGCAAGCCAGAGGCAGGTGCCGGCGACGGAAGCGGCAAGCACCGCGGAGCGCGCATTACGCGAGAATCCCACTATAGAACCGCCTCTCACAGATGACATGTGTCCCTGAACGCCCTCTCTCGCCCTATTATCCGAGAATCCGGCGATAACAAGGCGCTGAAACCCGGCTCTTCTACCCCATCGCGCCCGGCAGGGCAACGCGGCGCTCCCATCCGCCTGTTCAAAGGCATTTGCCGGGCGCGGGGCGGTCACAACCGCCCCAACGCCTCCAATTCGCGCAAAGCCGCTGCATCCCGCGCCGAAACGTCGGGAAATTGCGGATCGGAGCCGACATCATTCGTGTAGCGCCAGGAGCGGGCGCATTTCCGCCCCGCGGCCGGAGCAAAGACGACACCGACGCCCTTCAGGTCTTCCAGCGTGAAAGCATTGGAGGGCGCTGCCTCACGCGACACCTCGATGCCGCTGGTGATGCACACTTCCGCTAGATCGACATCGGCGATCGCCGCAGCGAGATCCGGATTGCCGACGTAAATGACGGGAGCCGCTTCGAGCGAGGAACCAATGGTCTTCCTCGCCCGCTCGATCTCCAACGCCCCGGTGACGACCCGCCTGACATCGCGCACCTTGTCCCACTTCGCGGCAAGCGCGTCGTTGCGCCATTCTCTGGGGATTTCCGGAAATTGCTCCAGATGGACCGAAACGGCCTGTGGATGCCGGTCGAGCCAGGCTTCCTCCATGGTGAAGGGCAACATCGGGGCCAGCCATTTCACCAGGCAGTCGAAGATAAGGCGCACGACATTGACGGCGGACTTCCGCCTGATGCTCGACGGCTCATCGCAGTAAAGCGCATCCTTGCGGACATCGAAATAGAAGGCCGACAGATCGACGACGGTAAAGTCGATCAGCGCCTTGGTGATGCGCTTGAAATCGAAGCCGTCATAGCCCTTGCGCACGAGTTCATCGAGTTCGGAGAGGCGGTGAAGCATCAGTCGCTCCAACTCCGGCATATCTCCGAGAGGAATTTCCTCGCCTTCGTCATGGGCGAGCGTTCCGAGCATCCAGCGGATGGTGTTGCGAAGCTTGCGGTAGGCGTCGATATTGGTCTGCAGGATGTTCTTGCCGAGCCGCTGGTCTTCCCAATAGTCGGTCGTCATCACCCAGAGGCGAAGGATGTCGGCGCCGGATTTTTGCATCACCTCCTGCGGTACGACGACATTGCCGAGCGATTTCGACATCTTGCGGCCGTCCTCGTCCATGGTGAAGCCATGGGTGATGACGGCATCGTAGGGCGCGCGGCCGCGCGTGCCGCAGCTTTCCAGAAGCGAGGAATGGAACCAGCCGCGATGCTGGTCGGAGCCTTCGAGATAGACGTCGGCCGGCCATTTGAGGTCGGGCCGGTCCTCCAGCGTGAAGGTATGGGACGAGCCGGAATCGAACCAAACGTCGAGGATGTCCTTGACCATCACCCACGGCTCGCCGGCCCGAGCCCCCAGGAAGCGCTCCCGCGCGCCCTCGGCGAACCAGGCGTCAGCCCCCTCCTTCTCGAAAGCCTCGGTGATGCGCGCGTTGACCGCCGGGTCCTTCAGGACGTTGCCGTCGGCATCGGCGAAGATGCAGATCGGCACGCCCCAGG
>JBQCEL010000288.1:0-5385 GCA_051960255.1 Rhizobiaceae bacterium | reverse complement strand
GTGGTTCTGCACCATGTCCCTGAGCGCGCCCGCCTTGTCGTAATAGCCCGCGCGCCCCTCGAGACCGACCGTCTCCGCCACGGTGATCTGTACATGGTCGATATGGGCGGAATTCCAGACAGGCTCGTAGAGCGCGTTGGCGAAGCGCAGCGCCATCAGGTTCTGCACCGTCTCCTTGCCGAGATAATGGTCGATGCGGAAGATCTGCTGCTCGTCGAAAACCTTGCCGATCGCGTCATTGAGCGCTTCGGCCGATTTCAGGTCCCTGCCGATCGGCTTCTCCACCACGATGCGGGAATCGGGCGTGATCAGGCCATGCGATTTGAGCTGTTCGGCGATGTCGCCGAAGATCGCGGGGCCAACGGCGAGATAGAAAGCCCGGATGACCTGGCTGTCGCCGATCAGCTTTTTCAAATTGTCAAAGCCTGCGCCAGAGGTCGCGTCCGCCGATACGTAGAAAAGCCGCTCAAGGAACCTGGCCATCTCCTCCTTGTCGATGTCCTTCTCGTCGACCTGTTCGGCGATCGCCTTGCGCGCGAATTCGCGGAAATCCTTGTCCGTGAGCTTGGCGCGGGATGCGCCGATAATGCGGGTCGGCTCCGAGAACTGGCCGGCGATCTGCCTCTGGTAGAGCGCCGGCAGAAGCTTGCGCTCGGCAAGGTCGCCGGTGCCGCCGAAGATGATGAAGTCGAAAGGATCGACGGGGATGATATGGCTCGTCATGGTCTATCGCTTTCCTGCCGTTGGCCCACGGCATGGCCTCTATAATCTAATCGATTTAAAATCGCTACGGCAATTTTCGATGCGACCTTCTGTCCGGCTGTGCTTGACAGCCAATGCTGTCGGGCGTTTGTCGGCCCGAATAGGACCAGCGGCTTTTCGCATCTGCGGCAAGTTGCTTCGGCAATGTGATGGAAGCAAGGAGAACGCGCCATGGGCACACATCTTTCCGGTACGGTCGCTGAAGGTCTGGCCTTCATGCAAATCGTTGACGGCAAGAAGGTCGATTCCCTTTCGGGAGAGCGGATAGATGTGCGTTGCCCCTCGGATGGCAAGGTCTTCGCGTCGATACTGGCTTCGGGCGCGGCGGATGTCGATCGGGCTGTGAAAGCCGCGCGGCGCGCCTTCGACGAGGGTCCCTGGGGCCGCATGCCGGCCGCCGAGCGTGGCCGCTGCCTGACCAGGCTCTTTCATCTCGTCGAGAAGAATGGCGAGGAACTGGCGGCTCTGGAATCGCGCGACACCGGCAAGCCGGCCCGGCAGGGCAAGGCGGATGTCGTCGCCACGATGCGATACTACGAATTCTATGGCGGGGCGGGCGACAAGATCCATGGCGACACCATTCCCTTCCTCGATGGCTATACGGCGCTGACCTTGCGCGAGCCGCACGGCGTCGTGGCCGGCATCCTGCCCTGGAATTATCCGCTGCAGATCGGCGCGCGGGTGATCGGCGCGGCGCTCGCCATGGGCAACACCCTTATCATTAAGCCGGCCGAGGATGCTTCGCTGACGGCGCTTCGTATTGCTGAACTCGCGCTCGAAGCCGGTGTTCCCGAAGGCGTCCTGAACGTCATCACCGGCTATGGCCGCGACGCCGGCGCGGCGTTGTCGGCGCATCCGCTCGTCGATTACGTCACCTTCACCGGTTCGCCGATCACCGGTACGGCGATCCAGCAGGCGGCCGCCATCAACAATCGCGGCGTGACGATGGAGCTTGGCGGCAAGTCGCCGCAAATCATCTTCGAAGACGCCGATCTCGATGCGGCTCTGCCAGTTATCGTCAACGCGATCATCCAGAATGGCGGCCAGACCTGTTCGGCCGGAAGCCGCATCCTGCTTCAGAAGCCGATCTACGAAAAGATGGCCAAGGCGCTCGCCGAGCGTTTCTCGAAGCTCGTCGCCGGTCCGCACCAGGACGACCGCGATCTCGGCGCCATGGTCAATCCGAAACAGAAGACGCGCGTCGAGAACTATGTCGCCGCCGCGCGCGAGGCCGGCATTGCCGTCCTTGCGGAAGGTTCGATCGATCCCGCCGCGCCATCCGGCGGCTATTATGTCAAGCCGACGCTTTTCGGCTCCGTCGATCCGGATGCCGCCATCGCGCAGGAAGAGGTGTTCGGCCCGGTCCTCAGCCTTTTCCCCTTCGAGACCGAGGAAGAAGCCGTCCGGCTTGCCAACAGCACGGATTATGGTCTTGTCGCCGGCGTCTGGACGAAGGACGGGGCGCGCCAGCACCGCGTCGCCAAGCGCGTTCGCGCCGGCCAGGTCTTCGTCAACGGCTATGGCGCCGGCGGCGGCATCGAACTGCCCTTCGGCGGCTTCAAGAGATCCGGTCATGGGCGCGAGAAGGGTTTCGAGGCGCTTTACGACATGTCGGCGACCAAGACGATCGTGTTCAATCACGGATAAATCCGGAAATTGAATCCGGGCCGAACCGAGGCTATTTTGGACGCATGAACCGTGAAGCCGTCATCGACACTCTCAAGCGCCATCGAGAGGCGCTGAACCGACATGGCGTGGCGCATGCCGCGTTGTTTGGGTCTGTTGCGCGTAGAGAAGAGCACTCCGGCAGCGACATCGACATCATGATCGACCTGGATCCGGAAGCGCATCTCAGCCTTTTCGACTATGTCGATCTGAAAGAATACATCGCCAGCCTCTTTGAGGGTCCGGTGGACGTCGCCAACAGGGAAGGCTTAAAGCCGTATGTAAGACCTGCGGCCATGCTAGACGTAGTCTATGCCTTCTAGCGATACGGCCGAGTTCTCAGGACAATCGCATACAATGCCCAGTTGGCGCGCCGTTTCGTCGAAGATATTTCCTATCAGGCGTTCGCGGCGGCCGAGCTTAGGCCCTATGCCGTGACCGGTTGCCTTGAGATTATTGCCGAGGCGTCGCGTCGCTTGCCCGACGAAATGAAGGCGCGCCACGCCGATGTTCCGTGGCGCCAGATCGCAGGCTCGGGTAACTTCTATCGGCATGACTACGAGGACGTTCTCCCCGGCATTCTATGGAATACTGTGCTCCATCATTTAGGCGTGCTCGAACGAGCGGTATCTGAAGAACTAGAAGGACAAGTGTAGTCGAATGGATCGTCTCAAGAATAAGGTCGCCATCGTTACTGGCGCGGCGTCGGGTTTCGGCGAGGGCATGGCGAAGCGTTTCGCCGAGGAAGGCGCGAAGATCGTCGTCGCCGATCTGAATGGCGATGGCGCGGAGCGCGTGGCGAAGGAAATCGGCAGTGCCGCGGTGGCTATTGCCGCCGATGTCTCGAAGCGCGCCGATGTCGACGCCATGGTCAAGGCGGCGACGGACAAGTTTGGCCGCCTCGACATCCTCGTCAACAATGCCGGCTATACGCACCGCAATGGCGATCTGCTGAAGGTGGACGAAGCCACCTTCGACCGCATCTACAACGTCAACATGAAGGCGATTTATCTCGCGGCTCTCGCCGCCGTGCCGGTGATGGAGAAGCAGGGCGGCGGATCGATCATCACCACCGCCTCGACGGCGGGCCTGCGGCCGCGTCCGGGCCTCGTCTGGTACAACGCCTCCAAGGGCTGGGCGATCAACGCGACGAAATCGATGGCGGTCGAGCTTGCGCCGAAGAAGATTCGCGTCAATTGCCTCTGCCCGGTTGCGGGCGAGACCGGCATGCTCGCCGATTTCATGGGCGAGGATACGCCGGAAAAGCGCGCGCTCTTCCGCGCCTCGATCCCTCTCGGACGCCTTTCGACCCAGCTCGATATTGCCAATGCGGCGCTCTGGCTCGCTTCCGACGAAGCCGAGTTCATCACCGGCGTCGCGCTGGAGGTTGACGGCG
Source organism: Rhizobiaceae bacterium (assembly GCA_051960255.1). Classification (GTDB taxonomy): domain Bacteria; phylum Pseudomonadota; class Alphaproteobacteria; order Rhizobiales; family Rhizobiaceae; genus Mesorhizobium_L. Next base: position 1,562 of record JBQCEL010000288.1, on the reverse strand, counting down.
GCCGCTGCATCTGACCGCTAGAAGCTCCTTCTTCAAATATCGACAGCAGCCGGCTCGCCCATTGCGCGCCGGCCGTCATAGCGCTGCTGCGCTTCCAGCACCCGGTCGATATGCGTTTCCGCCCACATCCGGAGCGCATCGACCGCGCCGGTCAGCGTCTCGCCGAGCGGCGTGATCGAATATTCCACTGTGACGGGCACGGTCGCGAAGGCCTTTCTGTCGATGAGGCCATCCCGTTCGAGGCTTTTCAGCGTCTGCGAAAGCATCTTCTGCGAAATGCCTTCGATCCGGCGGCGCAATTCGTTGAACCGCAAAGGCCTGTCCGCGAGCAGCAGGAGGATGAGCACCGCCCATTTATCGCCAATACGGTCGAGCGCCATGCGGGTCGGACAATCGGCTGCGTAAGGATTGGGCGCGAGCATGGTTTCCCCGAAGTGACCTGATGAAGAGAAAGTGCCTTCTTTACACAGGGCTCTCTTTTGCACATCTGGTTACTATTGGGAACCAAGCTTGGAGATGAGAATGAAAGTTGCCCTGATCGGCGCGAGCGGCAATGTCGGCTCGCGCATTCTCGCCGAATTGACCCGACGCGGCCACGCCGTGACAGCGATCGTGCGCCATCCAGAAAAAGTGGCGGCGGGAGCGAATGTCACCGCGAAGAAGGGGGATGTCTATGACCGCGTCGGCCTTGCCGATCTGCTCAAGGGGCATGACGTGGTTATCAGCGCGGTCCATTTCACCGCGAGTGACCCGAAAATCCTGATCGAGGCGGTGCGCGAGTCAGGGGTGAAACGCTATCTCGTGGTCGGTGGCGCCGGCAGCCTGGAAGTCGCGCCGGGCAAGAAGCTCTTCGAGACGCCTGATTTTCCCGAAGCCTACAAGGCTGAGGCAAGAGCGGGAGGCGTCTTCCTCGATATGCTTTTGCCCGAAAAGGAGATCGATTGGACTTTCCTGTCGCCGTCGGCCGTCATTGCGCCGGGCGAACGCACGGGCAAGTTCCGCCTCGGTACGGACCAACTGCTCACCAACGAAAAGGGAAGCTCTATTTCCTACGAGGATTACGCCGTCGCGCTCGTGGACGAGCTTGAAAAGCCGGCGCATTCACGCCGGCGTTTTACGGTCGGCTATTGAGCTGTCGCGGCTTCTGTCGGGGCCGGAAGGCTCCCGCGTTGTGCGGGAGCTTTCGCTCGCGATAATCAGGAATTTGCGGCCGCCTTGCCGGACGCGTGCCGGGGCGCGGCTCCGACAAAGCCGAGTTCATCACCAGCGTCGCGCTGGAGGCTGACGGGGAGGGCGTATCTGAAACGCTAAACGACTGCCCTGGGGAAAGTCAGTTCCCGGCAATATTGATCGCGTATCGTTTGCAATACGATAGATGCGCCCTCTTGATTCGGCGGCAAAAATGAATTTATGTAATGAGAACGTATCAGGAACATAAGCTGTGCCTTCTGAGTACGATCAATTAACATTTTATGAGTTTTTTGCCGGGGGGGGCATGGCGCGTGCGGGACTTGGGCCCGAATGGCGCTGCCTGTTCGCAAACGACTTCGATGAAAAGAAAG
>JBQCEL010000287.1:0-2732 GCA_051960255.1 Rhizobiaceae bacterium | reverse complement strand
ACCCCAGAGCCTCGATGACGGTGTCGTCATAGAGCCGGTTGCGGAAATTGCCGAAGGTGAAGCTCGCCTCGGACGGATCGGTGGCGCGAACGCCCGTCAGTTTGAGATAGAGCCAGTCCTTGCAATGCAGCGCCGTCTCGGCGCGGTCGAGCATCTCCGGCACATAGCGGTCCATATGAGCGAGCTGGCTGCCCTGCTGGCAGGTGTTCAGCCCGGTTCCGGTCGCCTCGAAGCGGGCGCGGCTCAAGGGTCCCGCAGCAAGTCTCTCGACGGTAGGGGCGGCGCGGGCGTCGAGCCACAGCCAGGCGTCGGTCACGGGCTCATTGTCCTTCCCGACGAGCCATGTACCGTCGCCCTGCGCCGTCACGGCGATCGCCGCCGTGCGCTGGGGGAGGCTTTCCACCTTGCCGCCCAAGCTCCGCAGCGCGGCGGCGCAATCGAGCCAGGTTTGCGCGAGCGGCTGCGTGACCGCGCCGTCTTTGCCTGAGACATAACGGTTTGGCACGGCGGCGGCAGCGATCTGGCGGCCGGACAACTCGAAGGCCACCGCCTTGATCACCGACGTGCCGGAATCGATGCCGATGATGATGTCAGCGCCCGCCATGAAGCCTTCCCGCTTCGATGGCGGCATGTGAGCGCTCTTCACCCATCACTGCTTTTCCTCCTTTCCGCGTTGCAGAACCAAGTCTGCGGAGCTCGTCGCGCAACGCACGCGCCCTGAGGACTGGGCCGGATCACTATCTGAATTCAGTTTATACCATAACGATAACACAATCGATGATTTTTTTTGCAGACAGCGAAATTCCTTTCAGATACTATGATGAGGGGAAAAGAAGGGAGGATCGGGTCGGTTTATATGCCAGACCGCCTTTCTCCACTGAAGCCTAAAAAACTTGTTTGGTCGCGCCTTCAGCCGGCGGATGGCGCGAAGGCTTTGAGTCTGGCGGTAAATTAGCCAATAAAAACATGCGGCTATGCCGACTCCCTCCCGCTTCAACGGTTTTCCAGCCGGCAAGTCGATGTCGGTTCGGTTGGAGCATCCGCAAATGCGCCGATGTTTCGCGCCTGCTGCGATCAGGGGGGGCGGCGCGGTTTAAGGGCCATATCGGGAGATGAAGTCGCCATAGAATGGAAAAGATAAAACGCGTATTCATCTCCTGCTTGACGAAATAAATAACATGAAGATAACATAGAGCCCACAATTCGGTGATGGGCGGAGGAGATCGCCCTCATAAGGATGGTAGCCGCCGATGAAAACGGAGCTTTCGGGCAAGTTCCGGGCGAGGCAGGCTAAGTTTGGCAGCCGGAATCCAGGCTTCGCACGCGGGCATGGCTGATCGGCATCAAGCAGAACGGGATCAGGCTTATGACGATGACGTCCGCCCCGGCGCGCAAGGCATCCCACAACTCGCGGTATGGCGCTGTGATCATCGCCGGGCTGTGCATCGTCCTGCTTATCGCCATGGCGTTGAGCACCACCGTCGTTAGGATCGGGTCCTCCCAGGACGTCCGCAAGGCCGGCTTCTCGCCCGCTGCCTATGGGAATGAGGAATTCCCCAAGGTGCAGGCCGCGGTCGAGAAGCGCGCCGTGGACGCCGTGACGCTGGCGGCGGCGATCCAGAAGGACCAGTCCGCCGCGGCGAAGCAGTACGGCGTGGATGCGACGATGGGGCCGGAAATGTCGGTCAAGTTCACCGGCGTTGTCGGCAAGGGCGAGTCCGGCGTCTATGACGTCAAGATTCCGAACCTGCCGGACGGCATCAGGGTTCGTGTCCAGACCGGCCCGGCGGTCAACGGAACCGACCTCAGGGACGCCATCGGCACGATCAAGTTTGGGCAGTTCAAGAACCAGATCGAATACCAGAACGCCGGCGCGGCGCTGAACGACGAGTTGAAGAAGGAGGTCCTGTCGAAGGTCGATACCTCCAAGCTCACCGGCAAGACGATCTCGGTGGTCGGCGCGTTCCTTCTGATCAATCCGAAGAACTGGTTCGTCACCCCGGTCAAGCTGAGTGTCGAAAAATGAGCGCGCCCGAACCGAGGCAGACCGACGACGTCATCCTGGCGGCGCGCAACGTCGTCAAGACCTATGGCGGCGTTCATGCCCTGAAGGGCGTCAATTTCGATATTCATCGCGGCAAGGTGACGACGCTGTTCGGCGAGAACGGCGCCGGCAAATCGACGCTGATGAAGATTCTTTCAGGGGTCGTGAACCCGACGTCGGGAACGATCGAGCTCGACGGGCGCCAGGTGAGCTTCGCCTCGACGGTGGAAGCCGCTGACCATGGCATATCGATCATCCATCAGGAACTGAGCCTCGCGCCGAACCTTAGCGTTCGCGACAACATCTTCATGGGGCGCGAATTGTCGAGCGCGCGCGGCGTCGATTTCGCCGAGGAGGCGCGCCGGACCAGGGCGCTCATGGAGGAGCTCGAGGAGAATATCGATCCGTTGACGCTGGTGCAGGACCTCCGGCTCGGGCAGCAGCAGATCGTCGAGATCGCGCGCGCTCTTTCGGTCGATTCGCGCATTCTGATCATGGACGAACCGACCTCGGCGCTCAGCGCCAGCGAGGTGGAAGTGCTGTTTCGGGTCATTCGCGACCTGACCGCGCGCGGCGTCTCCATCGTCTATATCTCGCACCATCTCGAAGAGGCCTTGCAGATCACCGACTACGCGGTCGTGCTGCGAGACGGCCTCATCACCGCGACGGCCGAGGCGAAGGACATCGA
>JBQCEL010000286.1:0-2647 GCA_051960255.1 Rhizobiaceae bacterium | reverse complement strand
CATGCCGGCGACGAGGACCGCTATTCTCTGGTGCTGGCCAATCCGCCCTTCGCCGGCTCGCTGGATTATGAGACCACCGCCAAGGACCTCCTCGCCGTCGTCAAGACGAAAAAGACCGAGCTTCTGTTCATGGCGCTGTTCCTGAAGCTGTTGAAGCCTGGCGGGCGCGCGGCGGTGATCGTGCCGGACGGCGTGTTGTTCGGTTCGTCAAAGGCGCACAAGGAAATCCGCCGCATGCTGGTCGAGGACCATCGGCTCGACGGCATCGTGAAGTTGCCGTCGGGCGTGTTCCGGCCCTATGCCGGCGTCTCCACCGCCATCGTGCTCCTCACCAAGACCAATTCGGGCGGCACGGATCACGTCTGGTTCTACGACTGCCAGGCCGACGGCTATTCGCTGGACGACAAGCGCACCGCGCTTCTGCCGGCCGAAAAGATCGGACCCACACCTGGCCACCACGAAGCCGACCATTTCGTCAATGTGACGCTGACCGACGAGGAAGGGACGAAAAACAACCTGCCCGACATCGCCGCGCGCTGGATGGAGCGCGCCGGCGCCGAATGCGAGCGCCCGAGAGCGGCGCAGAGCTTCTGCGTGCCGAAGGCCGAGATTGCGGCGGCCGGCTACGACCTGTCCATCAACCGCTACAAGGAAATCGTGCACGAGGCGGTCGAGCACCGCCTGCCCAAGGAGATCGTCGCGGAACTGAAGGTGCTGGAAAAGGAAATTGCGGACGGGCTGGAGGAACTGGAGGGGATGCTGTGATCGCGGCCATGGTAGCCCTTGGCGATGTCGTGGATATCAAAGGCGGCGGCACGCCATCAAAAGCCAATGCCGCGTTTTGGGGCGGAGATATCCCCTGGGTTTCCCCCAAGGACATGAAGCGGTGGGAGATCGAAGACGCCGAAGATAAGATCACTGTCGAGGCGATCAAGCGCAGCGCAACCAACCTGATCCCCTCGGATGCGATCTTGATCGTGAACCGTTCTGGTATCTTGAAGCACACGCTTCCAGTCGGCATCACGCGACGCCCGGTTGCCATCAACCAAGACATCAAGGCGTTGATCTGCGGCGCTCACGCCGATGCCCGATACATCGCTCACATGGTGAAAGCTTCCGAGCCGGTCATATTGAAGTGGGTGAGAGCGACTACTGCCGATAATTTTTCAACAGACAACCTGCGTCAACTCGAAATCCCCCTCCCGCCGCTTCCCGAGCAACGGCGGATCGCGGCGATCCTCGACAAGGCGGATGCGCTGCGCCGCAAGCGCAAGCGCGCAATCGAACTACTCGACAGCCTCACGCAATCGATCTTTTTGGAGATGTTTGGAGATCCGGCAACAAACCCAAAGAGCTTTGAATGACCGGCTCGGCAAGACCATCATCTTCGCCAAGAACCAGGCGCACGCCGTCTATATCGAGGCACGCTTCAACGCTGCCTATCCGTCGCTTGCCGGGCATTTCGCCCGCGTCGTCACCTATGAGAGCGGCCCTTACGCGCAGACGCTGATCGATGACTTCTCCCGCAAGGACAAGGCGCCGCACATCGCCATCTCGGTCGATATGCTGGATACCGGCATCGACGTGCCGGAAGTGGTCAACCTCGTTTTCTTCAAGCAGGTAAGATCGAAGACGAAATTCTGGCAGATGATGGGGCGCGGCACGCGGCTCTGTCCCGACCTGTTCGGTCCAGGCCAGGACAAGGAGTTTTTCCGCGTATTCGACTACTGCCAGAACCTCGAGTTCTTCGGCGCCAATCCCGAGATCAAGGAGGCGAGCGCGGCCAAGTCGCTATTGGCCCGCCTGTTCGCCGCCAGGCTCGATCTGGTGCGTGCGCTCGATGCCAAACACGGCGAGGTTGACGGGCTGTCGGCGGGCGAGCCGGAAACCTACGACGCCGGCAAGGGTGCTCCGCCCAGCGAGGAAGAGGTGCGCGCCAGCGCGCTTTCCGTGCTGCGCGAAACGATAGCCGGTCTCAACTTCGACAACTTCATCGTTCGCCAGAAGCGGCGCACGGTCGAGAAATATCAGGCCGATGGTGCTTGGACCACAATCGACGAAGCGGCCCGCGACGAACTGGTGAGCGACATCGCTCCACTGCCGTCATCGCGTGAGCTCGGCACCGAGGAGGCAAAGCGCTTCGACCTGCTGATGTTCCATATTGAGCTCGCTCTGCTGAAAGGTTCGAAGCGCTTCAGCGCCCTGAAGAAAGAGCTTCTGGCGATCGCATCCGCCCTCGAAGAGCAGGTTGCCATACCTGGCATCGCTGCGCAGGCGGCGCTCATCGAGGAGATCCAGACTTCGGAATGGTGGGAGGGCGTGACCGTTCCGCTGCTGGAACTGGCGCGGCTTCGCCTGCGCAATCTGATCCAGCATATCGAGAAGGGCCGCAAGGCGATCGTCTATTCCAACTTCGCCGACGAGATCGGCACCGGCGAGGAGATTGACTTGCCGCAGGTCGGCGAGGCTGATTTCGCCCGCTTCAAGGCCAAGGCGCGACATTTCCTCCGCGGGCTCTCCGGCAACCAGGTTCTCGACAAGCTTCGTCAGGGAAAGCCGCTGACGGCCTACGACCTGGCGGAATTGGAACGGCTGCTCTCGGAGGCGGGCATTGCTGGCCCGCAGGACATCGAGCGGGCCAGGGACG
>JBQCEL010000285.1:0-2320 GCA_051960255.1 Rhizobiaceae bacterium | reverse complement strand
GATGCTCCTCCAGCCGCTTGCCCAGCACCATCTCGTCCTTGTCATAGAACCGATAGGCGAGCGGATTGTCGCTCTCCGGCCCCTCATACCCTACCCGAGAAATGTCGCCGAAAAAGCCGCTGGTCATAGGTCTGTCCCATCCATCGATTGGTAAGATTATCGTGCGTCGAGACGCGCCAAAAACGTCTCCAGTTCCCTCGGGTCCATGTGCACGACGTGCTTTTCCTCGGGATAGGCCCGGCTCTCCACATCCGCGACATATTCCTTGAACGCGGCGATCCGCTCGGCCTGCAGCCGGTCATATTCGGCGGCGAAATCGCGGTAGATCTTGGAATGGCGCGGCATATGTCCGCGATTGACCCCCAGAATATCCTCCGCGAACAGATATTGCGCGTCGCAGCCCGTTCCCGCGCCCATGGAGAGCATGAAGAGCGAGGTCCGCTTCGATATGGCCTCGGCGACCTCGACCGGTACGACCTCGATCTCGGCGCCGAAAGCGCCCGCCGCCTCCAATTGCCTCACCGCCTCCATGATCTGCATGGCGCTGTCGGCGGTCTTGCCGACCGCCTTGTAGCCGCCGGTCCAGGTCCGCCGCGACGGGATCAGGCCGACATGGCCGATGACCGGGATCGCCTCGTCCGCCATCCGCTTGATCGTCGCATAGCTCGCGCTGCAATAGACCGCGTCGGCGCCAGCCTTGATCATCCTGAACGACCAGCGGACGAAATCGTCGGCCGTGCCGATCTCGTAATAATTGTCGCCCGGCATGGAGAACAGCGTTGGCGCGGCGTCGCGGTATTGCGGGTTGAGGATCAGCTCCGGCGTGATCGAAACGATGTCTATCCCCGCCTTTTCCGCCGCCTCCGCCTCTTCCATCGACGTGACGCGCAGCATGGTCAACTGCCGCTTGCCCTTCATCGCCCGCAGATCGGCAATCGTCGGTCTTTGACGGTTGGTCATGCTTTGTCCCTTCTATGCGGCCAGCAATGTCTTCAGCTTGGTTTCGGGCGCCGCGAGCCTGTCTGGCGGCGGAGAGATATGGCGCGCGATCAGCATCTCGGCGAGGCGGATATCCCTGGCGACCGCGTTTCCGGGGCCGATGCCGCTCGCCGCGACCAGCCTTCCGTCGGCGGCGAGATGAAAAAGGATCAGCGCGCCATTGCCCATATCGCGGCGCACCGTTTTCCGGCCTTCATCGGGCAGGCCGGCGATCTGCAGGCCAAGATCATACTGGTCCGACCAGAACCATGGTACGGCGGCGTGCGCCTCCTTGCTACCCAGCATATTGCGCGCGGCGAGCGCCCCCTGCTCCTGCGCATTGCGCCATGCCTCGAGCCTGACGCGGCGGCCGCCATAAAGCGCGAGCGGAAAGGAACAGCAATCGCCGGCGGCGAAAATGGCGGGATCGCCCGTCTGGAGGAAAGCATCGACGGCGATGCCATTGTCGATGGTGAGGCCGGCCCTTCCGGCAAGCGCGGTCTCGGGAACCGCGCCGATGCCGATCAGGGCAATGTCCGCCTCGATCGCCGCGCCATCGTTCAGCCGCACCTTTATCCCTGTCGCCGTTTCCGTGAGAGTTTCGATGGATACCCCACAGTGCAGATGCACACCGTGAGCCGCGTGTTTCGCATGGACGATCCCGGCGATCTCTTCGGGAACGCCGCGCATAAGAATACGCGGCTGCGCTTCGAGGACCGTAACGGGACAGCCGAGCTGCCGCGCCGCCACGGCAAGTTCCAGGCCGATGAAGCCGCCGCCGATAATGACGAGGCGGACGCCGCGATGAAGATGAGTGCGGATCGCCAGCGCGTCGTCAAAGGTCCGAAGGTAAACGCATCGACTATTGTTCGCTACTGCCGGCAGACGACGCGGCTGGGAGCCGGTCGCCAGCAGGAGCTTTTCGTATTGCAGACGGAGGCCGTTTCCCAACACGACATGCCTGGCTTGCCGATCGATCGCGGCGGCTTCCGACCGGGCAAGATGGTCGATCCCGGCCTTTTTCAGGCGGTCTTCACCGATGACGGTACGCGCCGAGGGGTGCTCCATGCTCAGCATCAGATCCTTCGACAGCGGCGGTCGCTCATAGGGCAGATGCGGCTCTCGGCCGATGAGCGTGACCGGACCGTCATAGCCCTCCTCACGCAAGGTCAGCGCCGCGCGCGCGCCGCACTCGCCCGCGCCGACGATCACCATGCCGGGTTCAGACGCCATGGAAGCCCTCCACCACCCGTCAATCGATGCGGATCATGACTTTTCCGCCCTCGACCTTGGCGGGATAGGTCTTGAGATTGATGCAGGCCGGCGCGCCCTTCGCCTGTCC
>JBQCEL010000284.1:0-3486 GCA_051960255.1 Rhizobiaceae bacterium | reverse complement strand
ATCCGGGAGAATCGGGATACGGACTCAATCCGGGAGCCGCTGGTGAATCCGGCGCGCGCCGGCTTGCCTGTTCTCGTCCATCCAACCGCGGCATTGTCCCGATGACCCACGTCCCCGCAGAACGTTGGATGTCGATCATCCAGCTGCTCGCGGAAAACGCGGTCGAATTGCCGCTCGGAGAAATCGCGGAAAGGCTCGACCTTCCGAAGAGCGGAGCGCACCGCCTGCTCGCGACGCTGGTCGATCTCGGCTGGGCGAAGCAGGACCCGCAAACCGGCTTCTACCGTCTCACCATGCGGCTGGCCATCCTCGGCCAGCGCTTCTATGTCGCGACCGGCATTCCGGACATCTGCCAGCCGCTTCTCGACAATCTCGCCGCGGCGTCGCGCGAGTTCGTCCGCATGGCGGTGGTCGATTCCGATACGCTGGTCTGGGTCGCCCACGCGCAAGGGGCGAGAGGCGGGCTGATGTACCAGCCGGCCGCAACGGTCGCCACTGTCCCTCTTCACGCGACGGCGAATGGAAAGGCCTGGCTCTCGACGCTGCCGATCGATGATGCCGTGGAGATCGTCATGAAGCATGGCGGATTCGGCGATCCCGCCGCCTACGGTCCGAACGTCGTCCGCTCTGTGTCGTCGCTGATGGGGGAGCTGGAAATCACCGCGAAGCGGGGTTACGGCCTCGCCGTCAGCGAGGCGGAGCCGGGCGTGACCGCTGTGGCGGCGCCGATTCGCTCGCGTGAAGACGGGCCCGTGGCGGGAACGGTGAGCGTTGCCGGACCAAGCGTCAGGCTGACGGAGGAGCGCATCCGGGAACTCGGCCCCGTTGTCGTCGCCGCGGCATCGGAACTGTCGAAATTGTGGCCCCTGCGGCTGAGGCTGGACAAGCAGACAAGGCAGCCGGAAACGAGGATGGAAAGCATCCACTCGTCCTAGGGCGCAAGTCTTCCAAACAGAAAACATCTAGTCGGAAATGCACGGAAAGAACGTGAAATGAAGATCGTCAGCGCCAAAGACGCGGCAAGCATCATTCAGGCCGGAGACAATGTTTTCGTCAGCGGGTCGGGCGGCGGTCACTGCGTGCCGCAGGCGATCCTTGACGCGATAGAGGCGCGTTTTCTGGAGACGGGAGCGCCCCGCGATCTCACCCTTATTCACGCCGTCGGCATCGGCGACAGAAAGCTGAAGGGAGCGGCCTGCTTCCGCCATCCCGGCATGCTCAAGCGCAGCGTCACCAGCGCCTTGATCGACTCGCCGCCGCTGATCGAGCTGGCGCGCGACAACAGGATCGAATCCTACACATTGCCGCAGGGCGTGATCGCCCAGCTGACGCGCGAGATGGCGGCCGGCCGTCCCGGCCTGATCACCAAGACCGGATTGCACACCTTCGTCGATCCGCGTCAACTCGGCGCGCGTCAAAGCGATACGGCTAGGGAAGATCTGGTCGAACTGATCGAGATCGGCGGCGAGGAGTGGCTGCGCTTCAAGCCGCTGCCTCTCGACGTAGTGCTTTTGCGCGGCACGACCGCCGACGAGGACGGCAACATCACGATGGAGCATGAGGCGATACCGGGCGAGATGCTTTCGAGCGCACAGGCGGCTAGGCGTCAGGGCGCCGCCGTGATCGTCCAGATCAAGCGTCTTGCCAAGCGCCGGACCCTGCCGGGGCGGGATGTGAAGATACCCGGCCTCTTCGTCGCTTATGTCGTGGTCGATCCGGAGCAGAAGCAGACTTACGCGACGGCTTACAGCCCGAGCTATTCGGGCGAGCTTCGCGTCCCTCTTGAGACGATGACGCGTCTTCCCTTCACGGAGAGGAAGATCGTCGCGCGCCGTGCCGCAATGGAGCTTCGGGTCGGCGCGATCTGCAATCTGGGCGCCGGTATTTCGACCGGCGTGTCGGCTGTCGCCGCGGAAGAAAACATCCTGGACGAGATCGTCCTGACCAACGAGCAGGGCTATATAGGCGGCGCGCCGATAACGGGCGTCGATTCCGGCGGGGCACAGAATTTCGACGCCGTCGTCGATCAGCCCTACCAGTTCGACTTCTATGACGGTGGCGGGCTGGACGTCGCTTTTCTTTCGTTTGCCGAGGTCGATCCACAGGGCAATGTCAATGTCAGCCGCTTCGGCGACAAGATCGTCGGCATAGGTGGGTTCATCAATATCAGCCAGAACGCGCGGAAGGTGGTGTTCAGCGGGACGTTCACATCGGGCGGCCTGCAAATTCAGTGCGCCGGCGGGCGATTGAAGATCGTCAATGAAGGCCGCCACAAGAAGTTCGTCTCCTCGGTCGAGCAGATTTGCTACAATTCCCGCTTTGCTTCCGAACAGGGCCGCGTCGCCGTTTTCGTGACCGAGCGGGCGGTGTTCGACATCACGCCCGCTGGGCTGAGGCTGATCGAGATCGCGCCGGGCGTCGATATCGAACGCGATGTCTTCGCGCATATGGCGTTCCGCCCCTCCATCTCCGAAAAGCTCGCGACCATGGACGCCCGGTTGTTCGATCCCGCTCCGATGGGGCTTGCCGAAGATCTCAGGAAGGCGCCGTTGGGAGCCCGCATGCCGCGGCGCTCTCTTCATAGCTGAAGAGCATCGATCGGGCCGGGCCTTTCACCCGGTCAAACCGCAAAAGGAAAGACTGTCATGAAACTGTTCAGATATGGCCCTCCGGGATCGGAGAAGCCGGGGCTTGTCGACGATGCTGGAATATTGCGCGATCTCTCGGGCGCGGTGGCGGACATCGACGCGTCGGTGATCGCACCGCGGGGCCTCGACGCTTTGCGGAAGCTTGATGCGAACTCTCTTCCCGCCATCGAGGGCCCGGTCCGCTATGGCGTTCCCATCGCGCGGGTCCCGAACCTCGTCTGCATCGGTTTGAACTACACGGACCACGCGGAGGAAACGAACGCGCCGATCCCGCGCGAGCCGATCCTGTTCAACAAGCACACTTCGGCGCTTTGCGGCGCGAACGATCCGGTGCTGCTGGCGCCCGGTTCGACCAAGCTCGATTGGGAGGTCGAACTCGCCTTTGTCGTCGGCCAGCCCTGCTGGCACGTTCCCGAAGAGCGGGCGCTCGACCATATCGCCGGCTATTGCGTGCTGAACGACATTTCCGAGCGCGAGTTTCAGCTCGAGAAGGAAGGCCAGTGGACGAAGGGCAAAAGCTACCCGAGCTTTGCCCCTTGCGGTCCATGGCTGGTAACGGCGGACGAAGTGCCGGACCCGCAGAAGCTCGACCTCTGGCTCGACCTCAACGGCAAGCGCGTGCAGAACGGCACAACGACGCGCATGATCTTTACCTGTGCGTATTTGCTCTCCTATCTCAGCCGTTTCATGGCGTTGCAGCCGGGCGACATTGTCACGACCGGCACGCCGCCCGGCGTCGGCCTCGGCAAGAATCCGCCCGTCTTCATGAAGGCGGGCGACAAGATGCGCCTCGGCGTTTCCGGGCTGGGTGAACAGGAGCAGCGCGTCATCCCCTACA
>JBQCEL010000283.1:0-5135 GCA_051960255.1 Rhizobiaceae bacterium | reverse complement strand
GCCATCAGCGGAATGAGCAGCGCATCAGTGCCGTTCGCGCAGGCGACGACATGCTTGACGCCGATATAGTCGGCCATCTTTTTCTCGAACTCGGTGACTTCCGGCCCGAGGATATACCTGCCCTCGGCGATGACTTTCTCCACCGCCGCCGAAATGCGGCCGCCAAGCCGTTCGCGTTGCGCGCCAAGATCGATGAACTGCATGCTGTCTCCAATCAACGCCCGGGTGGTCCGCCAGGGACAGGCGTCGCCTGCTGATATAATCTTTGATGGATTTGGCCATACAGCCTTCCATCAATCTCTTTCAAGAAATGTTTCAGTTCGTGCTCGAACCTGCGGCAATAAACCAGGGATTGGCAAAATCCGCATCGTCGTTCTGGCGGCGCTTGCCATAGACGAGCGGCTTGCCGTCGACCGTGTTGGTCATGCCGCCGCCGGCGCGCAGCACGGCGTCGCCCGCCGCCGTATCCCACTCCATGGTGCGGCCGAAACGGGGATAGAGATCGGCCATTCCCGCCGCGAGCATGCAGAATTTCAGCGACGAGCCGACCGACAGGATCTCCGCGCCGGGGCATTTGGCGAGATAGTCGTCCGTTTCCCGCGTCCGGTGCGAACGGCTCGCGACCACCGTCAGGGGCGTAGGAGCGGGCCGTACAGTGATGGGCCGCCGGTCCACCGGCTCACCCTCAGGGGAGATATCGAGGGAACTCGCGCCATCGCGGCAGCCTGAGTAAAGGACACCGCGCGCCGGCGCATAGACAACGCCGATTTCCGGCGCGCCCCGGCGAATGAGCGCGATGTTGACCGTGAAATCGGAATCGCCCCTGACGAACTCCTTCGTGCCGTCGAGCGGATCGACCAGAAAGAACGCTTCGCCAAGCGCCTCGGGCAACCTGCCGGCGCTCGCTTCCTCCTCGGCGACGATCGGGACGGCCGGGAAATGCCGGCGAAGCCCCTCCAATATGATGCGCTCCGCCTCGCGGTCGGCGCGCGTCACCGGAGAAGCGTCCGCCTTGATGTCGACCGTGACGCCTTCTTCGCGGATTTTCAGGATCGCGCGACCGGCCGCAAGCGCCAGTTCCTCCAAAACGCGGAGAATGGCGGCGTCAGCTTCTATCGTCACGCCGCCCGTCAGCACTCTCGCGCTCCTCAAGCCAGTGTTCGAGCGCCTCTACCATTTCCTCAGGCGATCTGCCGAGCGTTTCGAGGTGGATTTCCGGATTTTCTGGCGCCTCGTACGGCGAATCGACGCCAGTAAAATTCTTGATCTCGCCTTTCAGCGCCCGCGCATAAAGGCCCTTGGGATCGCGCCTGGCGCACTCCTCGAACGGCGTATCGACGAAAACCTCCGCGAATTCGCCCTCTCCCATCAGTTCCCGCGCCAGACGCCGCTCCGCCCGGAAGGGCGAGATGAAGGAGACCAGCACGATCAGTCCGGCATCCGCCATCAGTCGCGCCACTTCGGCGACGCGACGGATGTTCTCCACGCGATCCTCGGCAGTGAAGCCGAGATCGCGGTTGAGGCCATGGCGGACATTGTCGCCGTCGAGGATGTAGGTGTGACGCCCGGACGCCGCGAGCTTCTTCTCCAGCAGATTGGCGATGGTCGATTTGCCGGAGCCGGAAAGACCGGTGAACCAGAGCACCGCAGGCTTCTGGTTCTTGAGCTCGGCACGCGCCTTCTTGTCGATGTCGAGCGCCTGCCAGTGAATGTTTTCGGCGCGGCGGAGCGGATGGACGATCATGCCGGCCCCGGCGGTCGCATTGGTCATCCGGTCGATCAGGATAAAGGCGCCGGTGACGTGGTTCTCCGCATAGATGTCGAAAGCGATCGGCGTCTGCGTCGAGATGTTGCACTCGCCGATCTCGTTTAATTCGAGCGATTTCGCCGCCTCATGCGCGAAATTGTTGATATTGATCCGGTATTTCAATTCACTGACGGTCGCGTTAGTGCTGTCCGTCTCGGTGCGCAATATGTATTGCCGCCCCGGCAGCAGCGGACGCTCGCCGAACCAGATGATGCGAGCGGTGAACTGGTCCGCCACATGGGGACGGGCCGTCGCCGCGACCAGCATGTTGCCGCGCGAGAGTTCGATCTCATCTTCCAGGAGCGCCGTGATGGCGCTGCCCTCGCCCGCCTTCCCGACCTCCGCCGAGCCGTTCAGGATGCGCTTGACCTTCGAACGCTGGCCCGACTTGGCGACCACCACCTCGTCGCCGACGGCAATCGAACCCGAGGCTACGGTACCGCCAAAGCCGCGGAAATCGAGGTTCGGCCGGTTCACATACTGGATGGGAAAGCGCAGGGGTTTTTCGGCGTCCGCCCCGATCTCCACCGTTTCAAGATGATGGATAAGGGATGGCCCGTCATACCAGGGCATGTTTTTCGATCCGGTCGTGACATTGTCGCCGAAGCGGGCCGAAAGCGGAATGGGAACGATGGTCCGGAAGCCGAGATCGGCGGCAAAGGCCCGATAGGCGGCGACGATCCTTTCAAAGACCTCCCTCGAATAATCGACGAGATCGATCTTGTTGATGGCGAGGACGAGGTGCCGGATGCCGAGCGTCGAGGCGATGAAGGAATGGCGGCGCGTCTGCGGCAGCACGCCCTGCCGTGCATCGACCAGCACCACGGCGAGATCGGCCGTCGAGGCGCCGGTCGCCATATTGCGCGTATATTGCTCATGGCCCGGCGTGTCGGCGACGATGAATTTCCGCTTCGGCGTGGCGAAGAAGCGATAGGCGACATCGATGGTGATGCCCTGTTCGCGCTCCGCCTCCAGCCCGTCCACCAGAAGCGCGAAATCGAGATCCTCGCCGGTCGTGTAGTATTTTTGCGAATCCCGGCCGAGCGCCGCAAGCTGGTCCTCGAAGATGAGTTTGGTGTCATAGAGAAGCCGGCCGATTAGGGTGGATTTCCCGTCATCGACGGAGCCGCAAGTGATGAAACGCAGAAGCGATTTCTCCTCCTGGTGGGTGAGATAATCGCGCAATTCCGCATCTTCGCGCGGCATTTCTGGCTTGACGTGCATCAGAAATACCCCTCGCGCTTCTTCTTTTCCATCGAGCCGGCCTCGTCGCGGTCGATCAGGCGACCCTGGCGCTCCGACGTCTGCGCCGTAAGCATCTCGCGCACGACGGCTTCGAGCGTATCGGCTTCGGATTCGATCGCGCCGGTCAGCGGATAGCAGCCGAGCGTGCGGAAACGCACGATGCGCTCCTCGATCCTTTCGCCGGGGCGGAGTTTCATCCGGTCGTCATCGACCATGATCAGCATGCCGTCGCGCTCGACCACCGGCCGTTTTTTGGCGCAATAAACCGGAACGATGGGAATGTTTTCAGTCAGGATGTATTGCCCGATGTCGAGTTCGGTCCAGTTCGAGAGCGGAAAGACGCGGATCGATTCGCCCGGCGCGATGCGGGTATTGTAGATTTTCCACATTTCCGGGCGCTGGTTCTTGGGGTCCCAGGCGTGCTGCGCGTTGCGGAAGGAGAAGATGCGTTCCTTGGCGCGCGATTTCTCCTCGTCGCGCCGGGCGCCGCCGAAGGCCGCGTCGAAGCCGTGCTTGTCGAGCGCCTGGCGGAGCGCCACCGTCTTCATGATGTGGGTGTGCGTGTTGGAACCGTGGTCGAACGGGTTGATGCCCTCGCGCACGCCCTCCTCGTTGATATGGACGAGCAGATCGAAGCCCAGTTCCGCCGCCATGCGGTCGCGGAAGGCTATCATTTCGCGGAATTTCCAGGTCGTATCGACATGGAGGAGCGGAAAGGGCGGCGGCGCGGGGTAAAACGCCTTCATCGCCAGATGGAGGAGGACCGACGAATCCTTGCCGATCGAATAAAGCATGACCGGCTTCACGAAGGTCGCGGCGACCTCGCGGAAAATATGGATGGACTCGGCCTCGAGCCGATCGAGATGGGTCAACGGCTTCTGAGCCAGCGCGGAATGCTGCATTTCGTCCTTTCAGATGGCGCCAAGACGCGACGCCGGCAAACCTCCCGGTATGCGCCGGAGAAATCCCACAGACCGCCTTTCCGGGTCAAGAAGAGCGCTGTCGCCTCGCAAGACCCAAGGAGAGCCCTTTTCCTCCAAATCGCTGTTTAGCGGAAAATACGTTCTTTTTATCAGCGATTGCGCCTGCGCAGCATTTCCTCCCATTGCAGCGCGTGCGAGACGATGGTGTCGAGATCGTCATAGTCCGGCGTCCAGCCGAGTTCCGAACGGCAGCGCTCGACATTGGCGACGATGGCGACGGCATCGCCCGGCCTGCGGCCGCTCATCCGGACATCGAGTTTTTTCCCGACGACCCGTTCCACCGCCGCGATAACTTCGAGCACCGAATAGCCGTGCTGATAGCCGCAATTCGCCACCAGGCTCTTGCCGCCTGAGCGCATGCGCCTGAGCGCGAGGTAATGCGCGTTCACCAGATCGGTGACATGGATATAGTCACGGATGCAGGTGCCATCCGGCGTCGGATAATCCGTGCCGAAAACCTCCATGAAGGGGCGCTTGCCAGTCGCCACCTCGCAGGCGACCTTGATCAGATGCGTCGCGCCCGTGGTCGATTGACCGGTGCGCATCTTCGGGTCGGCGCCGCAGACGTTGAAATAACGCAGTGCCGTATAGGTGAAATCATGCGCGGCGGATGTGTCGCGGAGCATGATCTCCGTCATCAGCTTGGATGAACCGTAAGGCGATTCCGGCAGCTTGGGCTCGTCTTCGGTGATCGGAATCCGCTCCGGGCTGCCATAGACGGCGGCCGTCGAGGAAAAGACGAAATGCGGCACGTCGCATCGGACCGCGCTTTCGATCAGGGCGCGCGACTTCACCGTGTTGTTCAAGTAATAGCCGAGCGGATCGGCGACCGATTCCGGCACCACGATCGAGCCGGCGAAATGAATGACGGCATCCACCTTGCGGCGGCGCATCGTCTCCTCGACAAGCGCTTGGTCGGCGATGTCGGCAATGACGAGTTCGGCCTTCTCGGCCACGGCCCAATCGAAACCGGTGCTCAACCGATCGACGACGACGACATCCTCGCCTTCGTCCACCAGTTTCCAGACCATATGGCTGCCGATATAGCCGGCGCCTCCGCTCACAAGAACCGTCACGCAAACCTCATCTTGCCGTTGCCG
>JBQCEL010000282.1:0-5496 GCA_051960255.1 Rhizobiaceae bacterium | reverse complement strand
CCGTGTCGATCGCGGTCAACGCCAAGATGCGACGCACCGGCATTTGCGGCGCGGCGGAAACGCTTCTGGTGGATCGGGCCGTCGCCGGCACGCATCTTGTTCCGATCCTTACCGCGCTTGCGGAAGCCGGATGCGAAATCCGCGCCGATGATGAAGCACGCGCGCTTTTTCCGTCCGCGCGGGCGGCAATGGAGACGGACTGGCGCACCGAATATCTGGAAGCGATCATATCCGCCAGGCTGGTGGACGGCGTCGCGGGGGCGATCGCCCATATCGAGCATTATTCGTCCCATCATACGGATGCGATCGTGGCGGAGGACGCCGCGGCGGTGGAGCGGTTTTTCAACGAGATCGATTCCGCCATCCTGCTGCACAACGCCTCGACGCAATTCGCTGATGGAGGCGAGTTTGGAATGGGGGCCGAGATCGGCATCGCGACCGGCAAGATGCATGCGCGCGGGCCGGTCGGTGTCGAGCAACTGACCTCGTTCAAATATCGCGTCCGCGGCTCCGGCCAGATCCGGCCTTGAAGACGGGAGCGTGGACCTCCCCCGACGTGCCCGCGCGCTATCTTCGTATCCCTCGCGCTACGCCCGGCATGGCGGTCGGGCTTTTCGGCGGCTCGTTCAATCCCCCGCATGCGGGGCATGCGCTGGTTTCGGAGATCGCCTTGCGGCGCATGCGGCTCGACCAGATCTGGTGGGTCGTCTCGCCCGGCAACCCGCTGAAGGACAAGCGCGAGCTTGCCCCGCTCGAAGACCGCATCCGGCTCTGCGAAGACATGAATTCCGACAGGCGCGTCAGGGTGACCGCTTTCGAGGCGTCGCATAACATCCGCTATACGGCCGACACGCTGGCGCTGGTGAAGAGCCGCAATCCGGGCGTCGATTTCGTCTGGATCATGGGCGCCGACAGCCTGCGCGACTTCCATCGCTGGCAGCGTTGGCGCGAGATCGCGCTGACGTTCCCGATCGCGGTCGTGGATCGGCCCGGCTCGACGCTTTCCTTCCTGTCCTCGGTCATGGCCAAGACGTTCGACTATGCCCGCGTCGACGAACGGAGAGCCTTCCTGCTCGCGCGCATGAAGCCGCCGGCATGGACTTTTATCCACGGCCCGCGTTCCTCGCTCTCATCCACCGCCATCCGCAACGGACACGGAAGTCACCGGTAGCTTGTCAGCCATCCCTAATTGATCCAGAGCCCCCAATCCGCCGGTCCACCGCCGCCGTGTCGCTTTTGCGGGCGTTGAACCGAAGATTTGCGGCAGGATGGGACGATGACGCTTCCCGATTACAAATCCTTTCCGGACGAATTCGGCCTGCGCCACAGCGAGCCGCCGGCGCCGATGCTTGCGATAGCGAGCGTAATCGTCGCCATGGGTCTGGTCGCGGTCGGGAACGGCCTGCTCTTCGCCTACATTCCGGTGCGCCTCGGCGCCGATGGCTTTTCCCCGACATGGGCCGGTGCGATCCTCACAGGATTGTCCGCTGGCGGCATGGCCGGTTGTCTGCTGACCGGGCCGCTCGTCCGCCGCGTCGGCCATGCGCGCGCCTTCATGGCCTTTGGAGCGATGATCATCCTCTCCAACGCGGCGGTAGCGGTCGGGGCGCATCCGCTCGTCTGGCTCGCCGCGCGTGCGCTTTACGGCTTTGCCATCAACGGCTTGTTCATCGTCGCGCAAAGCTGGCTGAACGACGCCGTGGAAAACAGCATCCGCGGCCGGGTCATGGCGGCCTTTTACGTCGCTTACGAAGTCGGGCTAGGGCTGGGAAGCCTCTCCCTGCAATTTATCCATCTCGAAACGGCCGCAGCGCCGATGATCGGCATCATCTTCGCCGCGCTGTCGATACTGCCGGTGGGAATGACACGTCTGAGGCCGCCAAAGGCGCCGGAAAAAGCGTCAGTGGCGCTCGTCCGCGCGTGGAAAATATCGCCCGTCGGGATTGCGGGCATGCTCGCCGTCGGCGGCCTGTCCATGCTGGTGTGGGGCTTCGCGCCGATCCACGCCACGGCGATCGGGTTTTCGCAGGCGGAAGTCGCGACGCTGCTCTTCGCCGTGCCGGCCGGAACGCTTTTCATGCAGATCCCGCTCGGCTGGATTTCCGATAGGACGGATCGCCGGCTTGTCATCATCGCGACAGCGGTTCTGGTCATGATCGGAGGCTTCGCCGCCAGCAGCGCGGACGGCAAGTCGTTCGCCCTCATGCTCGTCATTTATCTTTTCTGGAGCGGGGCGACGGAATCGATCTATTCGCTGTCGAGCGCCCACGCGAACGACCGTGCGGAAAAGGACGATCTCGTTACGCTGGCGAGCACGATGCTTTTTTCATGGTCGCTTTCCGGCACCGTGGTGCCGGCGGTCGCAACTGCGCTGATGGCGGTCTGGGGAACGGATGTCTTCATGTATCTGGCGATCGTGATCGCCGGCATCTTCTCCCTCTTCGTCGCCTGGCGGGCAGTTCGGACGCAGCCGGCTGAAAGCGCGTCGAGTTTCCCGCCCATGACCGCGCAGGCGCCGTTGCCCGTCGAACTCGCCTTTACCGGCGATGAGCCGAGGCCGGCGGCAAACGAGAACCGGCCGGAAGACGAAAGCTGACCGGAGAAGACAGTATACTTCATGAAAGACATAAGGCATTCGATCGGCTGTCTTGAAACTGTCAGTAGAGTCTGCCTATGTTTAGGTTGGTGCCGATGAATCGGCATCTTGGCTTGTTCTTGTTCTGAAAGGGAAAACGCTGAGAACAGCACTCACGAAGAAGGCGGATTTCGCGCCTTCGCCGGCCGTGACGAGCCGCAACGACCCGTCCTTGGCCCTCAAAACGGTTCTTGACAGTCTCGAAGACTCCAAGGCCGAAGACATCGTCTCCATCGACATCCGGAAAAAGTCCAGTCTCGGCGACTATATGGTGGTTGCGTCCGGTCGATCGCATCGCCATGTCGCGGCCGTGGCCGACAACCTCCTGAAGGTGCTGAAGGAAAACGGCGCGCCCGCGCGCGTCGAAGGTCTCTCCGGCGCCGACTGGGTGCTGATCGACGCCGGCGACGTTATCGTCCATGTCTTTCGGCCCGAAATCCGTGATTTCTACGGGCTGGAGAAGATGTGGCAGGCGCCGGACCTCGAGGAAGAAACGCTTCATTGAACGTTCGTCGGTCGGCCTGGGAGTTGATCTCTTCCGGGATCATCCTCGCCAATTGTGCTGACCGGATGAACTGACAAGGCGGACGATGCGGGTTGTGGTTCACGCGGTAGGCCGGATGAAAGCCGGCCCCGAGAGAGAGCTTGCGCAGCGCTATTTCGATCGCTTCGGCAAGAGCGGCGGCGCGGTCGGGCTCGAGTTTGCAGGCGTGATCGAGACGGCGGAAGGACGCGCTTCAGACGCGGCTTCGCGGAAGGCTGAGGAAGCCGGGAAAATTCTCGCTCACGCCGATGACAATTCGGTGCTGGTGCTTCTCGACGAAAGGGGGAAATCCCTCTCATCGGAAGATTTCGCGGCGCGTATCGCACGCTACCGGGACGATGGACGCAAAAGCCTCCTGTTCTCGATTGGCGGTCCGGACGGACATGACGCCGCCCTGCGCGGCAAAGCCGATCTCGTCCTTTCCTTCGGTGCGGCGACATGGCCGCATCAGTTGGTCCGCGTGATGCTGGCCGAGCAGCTTTACCGGGTTTCCACCATCCTTGCCGGCCATCCCTATCACCGGGCGTAATCGGGAGCCTGATGCTTCATCTTAGCATTGTGGACGCGCATAGAGCGTTACGCAGATTGGATGGAGACACCAGTCGCCGGATCAGGTCAGCAATCGGAAGCAAGCGGCTTCAGCCGCAATAGGGCTGGCGATGGCCGCCGTGATAGGGGCGGACCAGCGCCTCGCTGAGAAGCGCAGGGCCGATGTCGTCGCCGGAAGGCGTCTTCACGTCGGCGAGAACCCGGCCGTAATATTTGCCGCCGCCGATGTTGGAGATCAAAACGAAATCGCCGCCGAGAAGCTGGATCAGGCGATCGCGCGCCCTTTCGGCCGCGGCCCTTTCGGCCAGGCAGCGGCTATGGATCTCAGGCGCATCGATACCGCGAATCCTGATGCTGACCTCTACCGTCTCTCCCGGCCAGACATGGGCGTCTGCAACGAAAGTGTCGCCATCGATGACGCGCAGGATCGTCGCCCAGACCGGGCCTGCGACGACTTCCCGCGCGCTGGCGGGCATCGTGCCCAGAAGGCCGAGGAATGTCGGAGCCAACCAGCACGCAACCCGAAACGAAAAGGAATCATGCCTCATGGGAGAGGTATTTATTCCTATTTTGGGATTCGTTCAAGCGCTGTCGGTTGGTGCGCATCCTTTGGATGCGTCAGAAATCAGTCGCGAGGCCCTTTACTTCCCAATCGCCATAGCGGACGGGTTCATTGCCGCCCCTGCCGCCGATTTCGCGGGGGAGGGCGGCTTCCCTGCGCCGGTATTCCGCCCGCCTTGCTTCGGCCTCGGCTAGGGCGCGCTCAGCGGCGGGAGAGAGAATCCGCTTTTGCCCTTTCTCGTTCGTCAGGTCGGCTTGCGGCTTGGTTTCCATCGCATGGCCCGCTTCGTTATTGAAAGCAAATGCGCTCTTCCCCATCATATAGAGGAATTTCGCCGGAAACGACATCCGCCGGCCCGACGCCGAGGTCAAGATGAACACCATCCGAACAGCCATGCTGCTTGCCTTCATGACGGCTCTGTTTATGGGGGTCGGTTATCTGATCGGCGGTTCCAGCGGAATGGTGATCGCCTTTGTCATCGCGGCCGGCATGAACCTCTTCAGCTACTGGAACGCCGACAAGATGGTGCTGTCGATGTATGGCGCCAGGGAAGTCGACGAACGCAGCGCGCCGGACTATTACGGCATCGTGAAGCAATTGGCCGCGCGGGCGGGATTGCCGATGCCGCGGGTTTTCATCATCGACAGCCCGCAGCCCAATGCCTTCGCCACCGGCCGCAATCCGCAGAATGCGGCCGTCGCCGCTTCGACAGGACTGCTCCAGCGGCTTTCGCATGAAGAGCTTGCCGGCGTGATGGCGCATGAACTCTCGCATGTGCAACACCGCGACACGCTGACCATGACGATCACCGCGACGCTTGCCGGCGCGATCTCGATGCTCGGCAATTTCGCCTTTTTCTTCGGCGGCAATCGCGACAACAACAATCCTTTTGGGTTCGTCGGCGTGCTGGTCGCGATGATCGTGGCGCCGCTCGCGGCGATGCTGGTGCAGATGGCGATCAGCCGCACGCGCGAATATTCCGCCGACCGGCGCGGCGCCGAGATTTGCGGCAATCCGCTCTGGCTGGCCTCGGCGCTCAAGAAGATCGAGCAGGCGGCTACGGCCGTGCCCAACATGCAGGCGGAGCGGCATCCCGCGACGGCGCATCTCTTCATCATCAATCCGCTATCCGGCGAGCGGATGGATAATCTGTTCTCGACTCACCCGAATACGGAAAACCGCATCGCTGCGCTGGAGGCGATGGCC
>JBQCEL010000281.1:0-2186 GCA_051960255.1 Rhizobiaceae bacterium | reverse complement strand
TCCAAGACGGCAGGTCTCCTGGCTTGCGGGTCGCCGCCTCGCCGCGCCTTCCCGGGAGAACCCAGTGGCCAAGTGCGCGAAGCTCGCCGCTCACAGTTGCGGGGACAGCCGCGGCTTCGGAAAAACCCTCACCGCATTCCCTCTTAGCCTCTCCCTTTGCATGGAGAGGACCGTCAGCCGGCATTTATGACGCGGCGTCGCAGCCTGTCAACGGGATGCGAAAGCCAAACTTGCCTCGCGGGAGAATCCCGATATGGTCCGCGCCTATCCCATTCGAACCCGGACGTGGATTCCTTGGCAGAGCGATCCCTGACATTTCTTCTCGGCGGCGCGCGGTCCGGCAAGAGCGCCGAGGCCGAACGGCTGGTGGCGGCTCTGCCTGCCCCATGGACCTATATCGCGACCGCGCAGACCTTCGACACCGAGATGGAGGAGCGCATCGCACTGCATCGCGCCCGCCGGGGCCAAGGCTGGCGGACGCTCGATGCACCGCTCGATCTCGCCGGCGCGCTGGCGCAATCCCCCGAGGGTCAGCCGGTTTTGGTCGATTGCCTGACGCTCTGGCTGACCAATCACATGCTCGCCGAACACGACCTCGATATGGAATGCGCCGGGCTCGAAACGGTTCTCACCGCGCCGAAGGGGCCGTGGTTTGTCGTGTCGAATGAAGTTGGCCTCGGGATCGTGCCGGACAACGCGCTGGCCCGCCGTTTTCGCGATGCGGCGGGGAAATTGAACCAGCGTGTCGCCGCCTGTGCCGATCATGTGGTCTTCATGGTTGCCGGCCTGCCGATGAAGGTAAAGTGAGATGAAAGAAATCGACGAAAAAGACGCCGAACGCCATCGCGCCAAGATGGCGAAACGAAAGGCAGTGCAGGACGCCGAGGTCGCCGGCAAGACGACGGCGGAAAAGGGGCTCCTGATCGTCAATACCGGCCCCGGCAAGGGAAAATCCACCGCCGCCTTCGGCCTGGCCCTCCGGATGCTCGGCTATGGCCGCCGGGTCGGCGTCGTGCAATTCATAAAGGGCGCATGGCATACGGGCGAGAAGGACGCCTTCCAGGCCTTCGGCAATCGGGTGATCTGGCATTCCATGGGCGAAGGCCTCACCTGGGAAACGCAGGACATCAAGCGCGACATCGCCGCCGCCCAGCGGGCTTGGGCGAAGGCAAAAGAATTGATGGCCGATCCGACGATCAGCCTCGTCATCCTCGATGAACTCAATATCGCGCTGCGCTACGACTATCTCGATCTGGCTGATGTGATTGCTACGCTGAAGGCGCGGCGAAACGATCTGCATGTCGTCGTCACCGGCCGCAACGCCAAGCCCGATCTGGTGGAAGCCGCCGATCTTGTCACCGAGATGGGACTCGTCAAGCACCATTTCGCGGCGGGTGTGAAAGCGCAGCAGGGCATCGAATTTTAGCTTGGCAGCATGAAGATGCAGGCGACGATCCCGACGAGCAGAATGAGAAGCGTATCGGCCGTGTCGAAGAGGTGAAGCGCGCGGCGGATATCCGCCGCCGACGCATCGCGCCTTCCGCCTTTCCCCATGATGGCATCGTTGACCAGTTCCCCGCCATACTGGCGCGGGCCAGCCAGTGCCAGCCCCAGCGCCCCGGCCATGGCCGCTTCCGGCCAGCCGGCATTGGGTGAGCGGTGCCGTCCCGCGTCGCGCCATATGGCTTTCCACGCTCTCTCGTGCGAGGCGTCGGGAACGATCATGGCGGCGGCGATGATGAGGAAAGCGGAAAGCCGCGACGCCGGCAGATTGACGAGGTCGTCAAAGCGCGCCGCTGCCCAGCCGAAGGCCTCGTGCCGCTTCGTGCGATGGCCGATCATGCTATCCGCCGTGTTCACGGCCTTGTAGACCGCGCCGCCGGGCAGACCGGCGATCCCCATCCAGAAAGCGGGCGCGACGATCCCGTCGGAAAAATTTTCCGCCAGGCTTTCGATCGCCGCGCGCGCCACGCCTGCTTCGTCGAGGCTTTCAGGATCGCGCCCGACGATCTGCGACACGGCGCGCCGCCCGCCTTCTACTCCTTCCTTGTCAAGCGCATCCGCTACGGCGCGGACATGCCGCGCAAGGCTGCGCTGCGCGAAAGCGGTACTGGCGATGATTGCTAGGAACACGACCCCGAACGGAACGAGAAGGAAAAGCCATTGCAGCGCGCCGGAAACGATGG
>JBQCEL010000280.1:0-8755 GCA_051960255.1 Rhizobiaceae bacterium | reverse complement strand
AAGGCGGCTCAACTTGCGCCGCACCGCGTCTTTTCCGGCAACCGGCCGTCGATCACGATCCTTTACCGCAAGCTTGATCCGTTTTCTCTCGGCCGGCTGATCGCGCTTTACGAACACCGCGTCTTCGTCGAAGGCGCGCTCTTCGACATCAATTCCTTCGACCAGTGGGGCGTCGAACTCGGCAAGGAACTGGCGACCGAACTTCTCCCCGTCGTGGAAGGAAAGAAAGACGCATCCGGAGCGGATGCCTCTACCGCCGGCCTCGTCGCCTGGATGAGGGAATTGAGAGCATGACCGGAAAACGGATCCCGATTTTTTAAATCCAATTGCACTGTAGAGCATTTCCGCTTTTCTCCGAATCGCGAAAATGCTCTATCTCATTGTTTTTACGCAATTCCGAACGCAAAACCGCTGTGCGCTTTTGCTGGAATTGCTCTAGAGAGACGAGCAAAGCCGGATGGCGCGGATCAAGGGCATTCTCTTCGACAAGGACGGGACGCTGATCGATTTCGATCGCACATGGTTCGCCATCGCCGATGTGATGGCGCTCCAGGCGGCGAACGGCGCCCGAGAGGAGGCCGACAGGCTGCTCGGCATCGCCGGTTATGATTTCGCGGCGAGACGTTTCCGCGGCGATTCCGTTTTCGCCGCAGGAACCAATGCCGACATCATCGCGCTTTGGTATCCTCACCAGACGAACGCCGAGCGCGCCGTAACGCTCGCCGAATGCAACCGCTTCACCTCCGAAACGGGCGGCAGCAATCCCCATCCTCTTCCCGGCGTCAAGGAGGCGCTGACCGCGCTGCACGGTTCGGGATACCGGCTGGGGGTCGCCACGAACGATTCCACCGCAGGGGTCGAGAGAACCCTTGCCTCGCTCGGCATGGCGCAACTCTTCGACGCGGCCTATGGCTATGACGCGGTCGCCAACCCGAAGCCAGCGCCGGACACGATCAGGGCGTTTTGCGATCTCACCGGGCTGAAGCCGTCCGAAATCGCCATGGTCGGCGACAACAGGCACGATCTCGAAATGGCGCGGAACGGCGGTTGCGGCTTGGCGGTGGCGGTGCTGAGCGGAACGGGAACAAGGGAAGCCCTTGAACCACTTGCAGGCGCTGTGATCGAGTCCGTGGCCGACCTGCCGGCGCTGCTTTCCGAAAGAGGCTGAGCGGCAACCTCTCGCGATTGAAAACGAAACGCCGTTTCTTCTGGACTGCGCTACTGGCCAAACCCCTCATGTCCTGCGAGGAACGCCTTTTCGTCGGCCGTCGTCTCGCGCCCCAGAACCTTGTTGCGGTGGGGAAAGCGCCCGAATTGCGCAATGATGTCACGATGCTCGATGGCATATTTCGCTCCCTCGCCATCGCCCAGCGACTTGAACAGCGAAACGCAGCGTTCCTGATCCGCCAGCACCTCGCTGTGCATGAAGGGCATATAAAGGAAATGCCGCATCCGCTCCTCCAGGAAGGCATCGAACTGGCGGTCGAGCGCGTTCCGCGCCAGAGCAAGCGCCAGGTCGTCGGTCGCGAACGCTTCGGCCTTCCCGCGGAACATGTTGCGCGGAAACTGGTCGAGAACGATGATGGCGGCCAGGGCGGCGCGCGGCTCGTCATAAATCTCTTCCGGAACAATTTCCATCAATGAACGGTAAAGCGGCAGGAAACGTTTTGTTATTGCCTTGTCCGTCTCGTCTTTTACCGTAAACCAGTCGTCGGGCGTCAGCTCACCGAACCAATATTGAAGAACTTCCTCAACCCAAGTCTTTGCCCTTGCGTCACTCGTCATCAAGCTCTCCCGCGCTGGAATCCGGTTAATTTCGGCTGACAAATTTTTGTCTGCCGGAAGGCATTCCCATGGCTTGTTTTCGGTGCTTATATGGCCCGCACTGGGGGCGAAAACAAATAAGCGCCTTGCATCAAAGTGGGAGCATCTCGATGAAAAGAGTGGGTTTCATGGCCGCACTGCTGGCGGCGACGATGTTTTGCGGCGCCGCGAGCGCCAAGACGCTGGTCTATTGTTCGGAGGGGTCGCCACAAGGGTTCGATCCCGCGCTCTACACTGCCGGGACGACCTTCGACGCGTCGTCGAGACCCGTCTACAACCGCCTCGTCGAGTTCGATCGCGGCACCACCAAGATCATTCCGGGCCTGGCCGAGAAATGGGACATTTCCGATGACGGCCTCACCTACACGTTCCACCTGCGCAAGGGCGTGAAATTCCAGACGACGGATTTCTTCAAGCCGACGCGCGATCTCGACGCGGACGACGTCATCTTCACTTTCGAGCGCATGCTCGACAAGAAGAACCCCTGGTACAATTACGCCGGCGGGCAGTGGGAATATTTCGAAGCCATGTCGATGCCCTCGATCATCAAGAGCATCGACAAGGTAGACGACCTCACCGTCAAATTCGTCCTGAACAAGCCGCAGGCGCCCTTCATCGCCGACATGGCTATGGATTTCGCCTCCATCATGTCGAAGGAATATGCCGACAAGCTGGCCGCGGAAGGCCACAAAGAAATGCTCAACCAGCAGCCTCTCGGCACCGGGCCCTTTGAATTCGTCGGCTATCAGAAGGATGCGGTCATCCGCTACAAGGCCAATCCCGATTATTTCCGCGGCAAGCAGCCGATCGACGATCTCGTCTTCGCCATCACGCCCGACGCCGCCGTGCGCTACCAGAAGCTTCAGTCGGGCGAATGCCAGGTCATGGGCTATCCGGCGCCGGCCGACGTGGCCGCCATGAAGAAGGACCCGAAACTGCAGGTCATGCAACAGGCCGGCCTCAACGTCGCCTATATGTCCTACAATACGACGCAGAAGCCCTTCGACAACGTGAAGGTGCGCAAGGCGCTCAACATGGCCGTCAACAAGAAGGCGATCATCGACGCCGTCTATCAGGGCTCCGGCCAGGTCGCCATCAATCCGATTCCACCGACCATGTGGGGCTACAACAAAGACATCAAGGACGATCCCTACGATCCCGCAAAGGCCAAGAAGATGCTGGAGGAGGCAGGCGTTAAGGATCTGCACATGAAGATCTGGGCGATGCCGGTGCAGCGCCCCTATATGCCGAATGCGCGCCGCACGGCGGAACTCATCCAGTCGGATTTCGCCAAGGTCGGCGTCAAGGCCGACATCATCTCCTATGAATGGGGCGAGTATCTGAAGCGGGCCGCCGACAAGAACCATGACGGCGCGATCATTCTCGGCTGGACGGGCGACAATGGCGATCCCGACAATTTCCTTGCGGTGCTTCTCGGCTGCGATGGCGTCGGCACCAGCAACAACAATGCCGAGTTCTGCTACAAGCCGTTTGAGGATCTGATCCAGAAGGCGAAGACGGTCTCGAATCAGGAAAAGCGGGCTCAGCTTTACGAGCAGGCGGAAGTGATCTTCAAGGAGCAAGCGCCTTGGCTCACCATCGCGCATTCGACCGTGTTCATGCCGATGCTGAAAACGGTGAAGAACTATAAGATGGACCCGCTCGGATCGCATCGCTTCGACGGCGTCGATATCGCCGAATAGGCCCCCATCGCCCGCGCCTCGCCTCCTCAGCCTCTCGCCGTGAAGCTCATGCTTTCACGGCGAGAGCGTCAAGGCTAAGGCGGAAGCGGGCGGGGAAGACGAATGATTCGATTCATCCTCGTCAAGATCGGGCTGCTCATTCCGACCTTCATCGGCGTGGCGCTCGCAGCCTTCACCTTCATCCGATTGCTTCCGGGCGACCCGGTGCTGCTTTTGGCCGGCGAACATGGCGTGACGCCCGAGCGCCATGCCGAGCTGATGCACCAATATGGTTTCGACCAGCCGCTCTGGCTGCAATTCCTGCATTTCCTGTGGGGCCTGCTGCATGGCGATCTCGGTGTTTCGATCGTTTCCCGCCGACCCGTCGTATCGGAATTCCTGACGCTCTTTCCCGCGACGCTAGAGCTGTCGATTTGCGCCATCATCTTCGCCATCGTGCTCGGCATTCCAGCCGGCATGTTCGCGGCGACGCGGCGCGGCTCATGGATCGACCAGTCCCTGATGGGAAGCGCGCTCGTCGGCTTTTCGATGCCCATCTTCTGGTGGGGGCTCCTGCTCATCATCCTCTTTTCCGGCGTGCTCCACTGGACGCCGGTTTCGGGCCGCATCTCGCTGATGTATTTCTTTCCGCGCGTCACCGGCTTCATGCTGATCGATAGCCTGCTGTCGGGACAGAAAGGCGCGTTTCAATCCGCGGTCTCGCATCTCATCCTGCCGACGATCGTGCTGGGCACGATTCCGCTTGCCGTCATCGCGCGGCAAACCCGTTCGGCCATGCTGGAGGTCCTCGGCGAGGACTATGTCCGAACGGCGCGCGCGAAGGGCCTGTCACCGTTGCGCGTCGTCGGCATCCATGCGCTACGCAATGCGTTGATACCGGTGATCACGACGATCGGCCTGCAGGTCGGCGTGCTGATGGGCGGAGCCATCCTGACGGAGACGATCTTTTCCTGGCCCGGCGTCGGCAAATGGATGGTCGACTCCATCTTCCGGCGCGACTATCCGGCGGTGCAAGGCGGCCTACTCCTGATCGCGCTGCTGGTCATGCTCGTGAACCTCGCCGTCGACTTGCTTTACGGGCTGGTCAACCCGAAGATACGGCATACGAGGTAAGGCGATGAGCGAAGTCACGGCCGAACCGATCGCCGCCGACACCAGACGAACAGGGCGCGCCGCCCTTTTCGCGGAGTTCTGGGCTTATTTCAGCGAGAATCGCGGCGCGGTGATCGGGCTCTCGTTCTTCGTTCTGGTCTGCCTGGTGGCGATATTCGCGCCGCTGATCGCTCCGCACAATCCCGATGAGCAGTTCCGCGACGCACTCCTCAAGCCGCCGGTCTGGCAGATGGGAGGCGAATGGCGTTTCCTCCTCGGGACGGACGACATCGGCCGCGATGTCCTGTCGCGCATCATCTTCGGCAGCCGCTACTCGCTCTTCGTCGGCGTCGTGGTCGTGTCGCTGGCGCTGGTCTCAGGCATTCTGCTCGGGTTGATCGCCGGCTCGGTAGGCGGCTGGCTCGACACGCTCATAATGCGCGTGATGGACATCATTCTCGCCTTCCCGAGCCTCCTCCTGGCGCTGGCGCTGGTCGCCATCCTCGGCCCCAGCCTGACCAATGCGATGATCGCCATCGCTCTTGTGCAACAGCCGCATTATGTGAGGCTGACGCGCGCGGCGGTGCTCGGCGAAAAAAACCGCGATTATGTCACAGCAGCACGGGTCTCGGGTGTCGGACCGCTTCGGCTGATGTTCGTGACCATCCTGCCGAACTGCCTCGCGCCGCTTATCGTGCAGGCGGCGCTCTCCTTCTCCAACGCCATCCTCGACGCGGCGGCGCTCGGCTTCCTCGGCATGGGCGCACAACCCCCGACCCCGGAATGGGGAACGATGCTGGCGGAAGCGCGCGAATTCATTCTGCGCGCCTGGTGGGTCGTGACGATGCCCGGCCTCGCCATCCTCTTCACGGTGCTCGCGATCAATCTGATGGGCGATGGCCTGCGCGATGCACTCGACCCCAAGCTGAAGAGGTCGTGATGACCGCGGGGACGTGGGTCGGGCCGGCAATTCTCGCTGCTTTTATCTCCGGGCTCGTCAGCTTGCTCGTTGTACAGCTTGATTTCAGGCACTCGCGAAAATTGGAGCATCTGAGCGAGCAATTAGGCTCAATAGCAGGGTCTCGGTCCAGTCTGACCGGAGATCGGCTTGGGCGCGGGTAGCGGGCGTGGCTTGGTCGTGCTCATGATCTATACTCCTCGCATGAACATAGTCGTTCTAGGCTAGAATCCAATCGGAACGCCATGGCCCTTCTCGAAATCGAAAACCTCTCCGTCGAATTCGCCACCGCCAGCGGGCCCTTTCGCGCGGTCGACCAGGTATCCTTCTCGGTGGACGAAGGCGAGGTGCTGGCCGTCGTCGGCGAATCCGGCTCCGGCAAGTCCGTCGCTATGCTCGCCGTCATGGGGCTGCTGCCGTGGACGGCGACGATCACGGCCGAACGCATGGTGTTCCAGGGCCGTGACCTGAAAACAATCAAGCCGCGAGAGAGACGCCGTCTTGTCGGCCGCGACATGGCGATGATTTTCCAGGAGCCGATGTCGAGCCTCAACCCCTGTTTCACCGTCGGTTTCCAGTTGAACGAGGCGCTGAAGACGCATCTTCATCTCGGCCGGCGGGCGCGCTACGAGCGCTCGCTCGAACTGTTGCGGCAGGTCGGCATACCGGCGCCGGAAAAGCGCCTCTCGTCCTACCCGCATCAGTTGTCGGGCGGCATGAACCAGCGCGTGATGATCGCCATGGCGATCGCGTGTAACCCAAAGCTCCTGATCGCCGACGAGCCGACGACGGCCCTCGACGTGACAATCCAAGCCCAGATTCTCGACCTGTTGCTCAAATTGCAGCGTGATACGAGGATGGCGCTGGTGCTGATCACGCATGACATGGGCGTCGTGGCCGAAACGGCCGAGCGCGTTTCGGTGCAATATGCCGGGCAAAAAGTTGAGGAACAGCCAGTCCGGCAGCTCTTCAGGGATCCGCATCACCCCTACACGCAGGCGCTGCTCGCGGCATTGCCGGAACGCGCCACTACGCGGCATCTCCCTTCCATTCCGGGCATGGTGCCGGGACAGTTCGATCGTCCACGAGGCTGCCTGTTTTCGCCGCGCTGCCCTTTCGCGACTGAGCTTTGCCACGCGACGCCTCCGCCGCGGCAGGACGAAGCGCATGGCGGCGCGCTCTGCCACTACCCACTTGAACATGGCATTCCCAAGAATCATCCGGGACGGGAGGCGGCATGAGCGGCGACCTTGTCCTCGAAGCGCGCAACCTCGCACGCTTCTACCCGATCCATCGCGGCGCGTTCGCCAAGCCGCTGGAACTGAAGGCGCTCGACGGTGCGAGCTTCACCCTTTCCCGCCGCAAGACGCTTGCGGTTGTCGGCGAGTCAGGCTGCGGAAAATCGACGCTGGCCCGCGTCGTCACCATGATCGAGCCGCCGACCTCCGGAGAATTGCTGATCGGCGGCACGAATGTGACCACTGCGGGAAAGGCAGAATTGCGGGTGCTTCGGCCGAAGGTGCAGATCGTCTTCCAGAACCCGTACGGCTCGCTCAACCCGCGCCAGAAAATCGGCGCGGCGCTGGAGGAGCCGCTTCTCGTCAACACAAAGCTGTCCGCGGCGGAAAGACGCGAGCGCGCCATCGCGATGATGCGCGCCGTAGGGTTGCGGCCGGAACATTACGAGCGCTATCCGCACATGTTCTCGGGCGGCCAGCGCCAGCGCATCGCCATCGCCCGCGCACTGATGCTCGATCCGGAAATCCTCGTCCTCGACGAGCCTGTCTCGGCGCTCGACGTGTCGATCCAGGCGCAGGTGCTCAATCTGCTCGGCGATTTGCAGGAGCGAATGAACCTCGCCTTCCTGTTCATCAGCCACGACCTTTCCGTGGTGCGGCACATCGCCGACGAGGTGATGGTGATGTATCTCGGACGGCCGGTCGAACAGGGGCCTCGCGAGGCGATCTTCGCCCATCCGCAGCACCCCTATACACGCGCGCTTCTCTCGGCGACGCCGGTCGCGGACCCGGAAAGGAAGAAAGAGAGGATCGTGCTGAGGGGCGAACTGCCCTCTCCGATCGCACCGCCTTCGGGCTGCCCCTTCCACCCGCGCTGTCCGCTCGCCTTCGAGCGCTGCCCGCGCGAACGGCCAGAACTTCTGCCCTCGCGCGACGCCGTGGTCGCCTGCCATGCCGTCGAAGAGGGTCGCGCAGAGACGACGCCTGTCGTGGCCGAGTAGCGAGAATTGCTGAGGCGTCACGCCTATCCGTGAACCTTTTTGCCGTGGATCCAGACGGACCGAATGGCGAGATCGTCGGACAGGTGGACGAACGATGCCGCCGCGCCAGGGCGAAGATGGCCGAGCCGATGCTCCTGGCGGACCGCCTCGGCGGGATAGCGCGACGCCATCCTGAGCGCCTCGTCCAGGCCTATGCCAATCTCTCGATGGATGAAGCGCACGGCGGAGATCATGTCGAGATCGGCGCCGGCAAGCGTTCCATCTTCCAGCGTCAGCCTGCCATTGGCCCGCCTGATCGTGCGGCCGTTCAGCGTGAATTCCGTCATATCCGTGCCGATCGTCGCCATGGCGTCGGTGACGAGAAAGATGCGGCCCGGCCCGCGCTTGGCGCGCAAGGCGATCGCGAGCGTATGGCGATCGACATGGATGCCGTCGGCGATCAGGCCGGCATAAAGACTTTCCGATTCGAGTGCCGTTCCGACCACGCCGGGCTGACGATTGCCCAGCTGGCTCATGGCGTTGAACAGGTGCGTCGTCTGACGCGCGCCGGCGGCAATCGCCGCGCTTGCCATTTCGAAGCTCGCATCGGAATGGCCGATGCTGACGACAATTCCGGCGCCGGCAAGCGCCGCGATCTGCTGCGGCGTCACCGTCTCGGGCGCGACGGTCGTCTGCAAGACCGGCAGATCGACGGCCGCTTTCTTCAGTCGTGAGAGATCGCTTTCCTTCATCGGCCGGATAAGCGCGGGATCATGCGCGCCCTTGCGAGCGAGGGAAAGATGCGGGCCTTCGAGATGAAGGCCGAGAAAGCCCGGCACGTTCGCGGCTGCCGCCGCGCGGCCGGCCGCGATCGTCCTTTCGGTTATCTCAGGCGTGTCGGTTATGAGCGTGGCCAGAAGCGCCACCGTGCCGAACTGCGCATGCGCGTCGCAAATCGTT
>JBQCEL010000279.1:0-2414 GCA_051960255.1 Rhizobiaceae bacterium | reverse complement strand
TGGGTAGGTTTGGTTGGTCTGAAACGTGCGCGGGGGCTGCTTCACCCCCCCCCGGTCGCGGCTGCCCCGCCCCACCACCCCCCCGCCCGGCGGGGGAGAGGAAGGGGGGCAGACTCGCGGCCGGGCTTTCCTCTCCCCCACGTTGGTGGGGGAGAGGTGTCGAGCAAAGTGAGACGGAGAGGGGGAACCGCTTTTCGAGCACATCGTCCAGCGAAACGATCCCAAGCTCCGGATCGTAGAACCCGGCCTTCGGCAGCGACTTCGCTCTTCCCGCCGCAGGTTCGCCACGCGCATGATTTGCCAATCGGCGGAGAAGAGCGCGCATGTTCTGCGTCCCGCCTTCCCGGAAAAACGCCAGCAAGACGGCGAGCTCCTGCGCCGGAAGGGTGGAAAGCGCTGCAAGCCGCTCGTCCGCCTCATGCGACTCGCCAGGCAGCAGCGCCAGCTTGATGCCGCGCTGGCGCGCCATTGCCGCGAGTTGGTCGCAGCCATAGCGCCACCATTCATAGCCGCCGAGCAGCCGGACCAGGATGATTTTCGCCCGTGATGCCGTCTTCTCGATCCAGAGATCGACCGACATCGGATGCCTGAGGTCTCTCAGCGACGCCAGCCTGAACGACGGCATTGCCACCGCGTCCCATGACGCGACAAGCGCCGAAAGGTCGCTGTCGGTGAAGGAAAGCGCCAGAATATCCGCAGGCGCCTGGCCGAGATCGATGGGCTCGGCCAAATCGTCAAGCGTCGCGGAAGAACTGGCGAGAAGATGCATGTCAGCCGGCGAGAATGGTCCGGATCGCCTCGCGGTCTATGCCGGCGAGCCCGATCACCACAAGCTCGCTGCGGCGGGTTTCCCCCGGCGCCCAGGGGCGGTCGTAATAGTAGGAAACGCGTGGGCCGACCGCCTGCACGACAAGCCTCAGCGGCTTGCCGGAAACCTCGATGAACCCTTTGGTGCGCAGGACATCGTGAGCCTCAGCGGCCTTCCTGACACGCTCCGCGAGATCGTCCGGATCGGTGATGGCCGCAAGATCGACGACGAAACTGTCGAATTCGTCATGATCATGATCTTCCTCGTCGTCATGATGCGTGCGGCGGTTCTCGATATCGTCTTCCACCGCAAGCCCGAGCCCGAGAAGCACGGTGGGATCGACCCGGCCTTGCGTCGTCGCCACGATCTTGACGGCCCGCGACAGATTGCCTTCAATTGCGACCCTGGCGCGCGCCGCGCTCTCCTCATCCAGGAGGTCGCTTTTGGAGAGGATGACGAGATCGGCGCAGGCGATCTGGTCCTCGAACACTTCCTCGACCGGATCGTCATGATCGAGAGAGGCATCCGCCCCGCGCTGCGCGGCGAGCGCGTCCATGTCGGACGCCACCCTGCCCTCGGCGAGCGCCGGACCGTCGACCACGGCGACGACGCCATCGACGGTGACGCGGCCCTTGATCGCCGGCCATTGGAATGCCTGGACGAGCGGCTTCGGCAGGGCCAGGCCGGATGTCTCGATCAGGATATGATCCACCTTCGGCGAGCGCGACAGGATCTGATCGAGAGCCGGCACGAAATCGTCCGCCACCGTGCAGCAGATGCAGCCATTGGCGAGTTCGACGACATTTTCCTCGGGACAATTCTCGACGCCGCAACTCTTCAGAATATCGCCGTCGATACCGACATCGCCGAATTCATTGACGATGATGGCAAGCCGTTTGTCGCCGGCATTTTGCAGGACATGGCGGATAAGCGTCGTCTTGCCGGAACCGAGGAATCCGGTGATGACGGTACAGGGAACACGGTCGAGCGAAGCGATCATGATGGATCCTTGCAGAATTCGAGCGGAGGGATGCGGGCGACGAGCCCGCGCTTGAGGCAGTCCGGGCGTCCCCGCCAGGGTAGAACCGCTTCCGGGGTTTCGGCGAACAATTTGGCCCCGGCGACGAGGTCGGCGCCGTTTTCCGGCGACAGGTCGCCGAAGACGTAGCTCCAGCTCCCCTGCTTTACGAAAGAGGCGCTCAGCCTGCGCTTGCAATTGCCGAGACATTCAACCGTGAGCACAGTTATATCGCTCCCTTGCGCGGCTTCGCGTGCGGCCGTCGCAAGGAGTTCACCGGGCCTCGGGTGCTCATCCGAACCATCGGGCCCACGACAGGAACTGCAGACGATGACGGTAATATTGCCATCACACGCACGGACGCTGCCGGCTGCACCGGCGGCATTGTCATCGTCAGCCCTGATCTCGAATGCCATTTCTGGCGCTCCTTGCCCGGGACACCCGCCAGGCGTTCGGATGGGTCCAAGACGGCAGGTCTCCTGGCTTGCGGGTCGCCGCCTCGCCGCGCCTTCCCGGGAGAACCCAGTGGCCAAGTGCGCGAAGCTCGCCGCTCACAGTTGCGGGGACAGCCGCGGCTTCGGAAAAACC
>JBQCEL010000278.1:0-8537 GCA_051960255.1 Rhizobiaceae bacterium | reverse complement strand
GATATCCGCCCGGTACGGCCGGGCCTCGAAGGCGGGCGCTATCGCCCGCTTGCCGAAAACGACTTAGAGCGCATCCACGAAGCCGTGCTGACGGTGCTGGAAACGGTCGGTTTCGCCAATGCTATCCCGTCCTGCATCGAGGCCTGCACCCGCGTCGGTGCCGAATTGGGCAAGGACGGCCGCTTGCGCTTCCCGCGCAATCTGGTGCTCTCGACGGTGAAGAACGCCGCACGACATTTTACGCTACACGGACAGGACCCGAAGCATGACATGATCGTGCAGGGAAAACGTGTCCATTACGGCACGGCAGGCGCCGCCGTTCACGTCGTCGATGTGGAAAAGCGTGAATACCGCGAGTCCATGCTGCAGGACCTCTACGATGCGGCCCGCATCGTCGATTGCATGGACAATATCCATTTTTTCCAGCGCCCCATGGTGGCGCGCGATATGGTCGATCCGGCCGATCTCGACCTGAACACGCTCTACGCCTGCGTCATGGGCACCTCTAAACATGTCGGCACCAGCTTCACCGTGCGCGAGAATGTCGGACCTGCGCTGGACATGCTCTACGCCATCGCAGGCGGCGAGGAAAAGTTCCGCGCGCGGCCGTTCGTTTCGAACTCGAACTGCTTCGTCGTGCCGCCGATGAAATTCGCCGAAGATGCCTGCGGCGTGCTTGAGGCCTGTGTCGCCGGCGGCGTTCCTATCCTCCTCCTTTCGGCCGGTCAGGCCGGCGCAACCGCGCCCGCCGCTATCGCCGGCGCGGTGGTGCAGGCCGTGGCGGAAGTTCTGGTCGGCCTCGTCTATGTCAACGCGCTGAAGCCGGGGCATCCGGCGATTTTTGGCACCTGGCCTTTCGTTTCCGATCTGAGGACCGGCGCGATGTCCGGCGGATCCGGCGAGCAGGCGCTGTTGACGGCGGCATGCGCGCAGATGGCGCAATTCTACGATCTGCCCGGTGGCTCGGCGGCCGGTATGGCGGATTCCAAGCTGCCGGATATCCAGTCCGGCTACGAAAAGGGCATCACCGATGTCATGGCGGGCCTTGCCGGGCTCAACCTGATTTACGAGGCGGCGGGCATGCACGCCTCGCTCCTGGGTTTCAGCCTGGAAAGCCTCATTATCGACAATGACATGCTTGGTCAGTGTCTGCGCTGCGTCCGTGGCGTCGAGGTGTCGGATAAGGCTCTTTCGGTTGAGAGCATCACCGATGTCTGTCTCAACGGCCCGGGCCACTATCTTGGCCATGGCCAGACGCTCGAACTGATGCAGACGGAATATTTTTATCCCGCCGTGGCCGACCGCTACAGCCCGAAGGAGTGGGCGGAGAAGGGCAAGCCGGACCTCCTCCAGAAGGCGATCGAGGAAAAGAGGCGAATCCTTTCAACGCATTTTCCGAAACATGTGCCGCGCTTGGTCGACGATCAACTGCGCAGCCGCTTCCCGAACATTCATCTCGCCCGCAAATCGATGGGCTGGTGATTTTCATCGTCCTTCGGGACGCATTTTCAGCGCTACTCGCCGCGCGTTCTCAGCGCGCTGTCGCCGAATGTATCAGCGCTGGATTTGACGTTTACGCAAACGTCAAATAATTGTTGGCCTTCCGTTGGAATTGCCTTGAGCTTGCCGTGCTGCCGGTTCAGGTTAACGATTGATCCATTGGAGGAATGAATGCCGACCTACCGGGCTCCCGTTCGCGATACGCTTTTCGTCCTGAAAGACCTTCTCGGCTACGAGCGCTACGCTAATCTTGAAGGGTTCGCCGATGCGGCTTCCGACGTTCTGGAAGCGATTCTGGAGGAGGGAGCGAAGCTTGCTGAGAACGTGATGCAGCCTCTCAACCGGGTCGGCGACACGGAAGGCTGCATGCGCCATGACGACGGCTCTGTCACGACGTCCGCGGGCTTCAAGGAGGCTTATCGCCAATATTGTGAAGGCGGCTGGATGGGCCTGTCCGCCCCGGCCGAATTTGGCGGGCAGGGCCTGCCCTATGTCGTTCACACCGCGATCGGTGAGTATCTGTCTTCCGCCAACATGGCGCTGGTGATGTATCCAGGCCTTACGCAGGGCGCCATCGCCGCGATCCTGACCCATGGCTCGGAGGAGCAAAAGGCGACCTATCTGCCGAAGCTGGTTGAAGGCACATGGACGGGCACGATGAACCTGACCGAGCCGCATTGTGGCACGGACCTGGGCTTGCTGCGTACAAAAGCCGTGCCGGCCGGCGACGGCTCCTATCGCATTTCCGGCCAGAAGATATTCATCTCGGCCGGCGAGCATGATCTGTCTGAGAACATCGTCCATCTCGTGCTGGCCCGGATCGAGGGCGCGCCGGCGGGGACGAAGGGGATTTCGCTCTTCATTGTGCCCAAAT
This sequence comes from Rhizobiaceae bacterium, assembly GCA_051960255.1. Taxonomy (GTDB): domain Bacteria; phylum Pseudomonadota; class Alphaproteobacteria; order Rhizobiales; family Rhizobiaceae; genus Mesorhizobium_L. The sequence continues at coordinate 6,163 of JBQCEL010000278.1, read as the reverse complement.
TCCTGTCCGACGAAGGCGCCGGCGCCGGCAAGCGCAATGGCGTCTCCTGCGGCTCTATCGAGGAGAAGATGGGCATTCACGGCAATGCCACCTGCGTCATGAATTACGACGAGGCGACCGGCTTCCTGATCGGCCCGGAGAATGGCGGCCTGAAAGCCATGTTCACCATGATGAATGAGGCCCGGCTCGGCGTCGGCTTGCAGGGGCTGGCGCTTGGCGAGGCTGCTTATCAGGCGGCGGCCGCTTACGCGAAGGAACGGTTGCAGGGACGCTCGCTTTCGGGACCCAAGGCGCCGGACAAACCCGCCGATCCGATCATCGTCCATCCTGATGTCCGCCGCGCGCTGATGACGATGCGCGCCTATACGGAAGCGGGCAGGGCGCTTCTGCTTTCGACGGCGCTGCGGGCCGATGTCTCCCATCGCTCCGGTGACGACAAGGAGCGCGAGGCGGCGGACGATTGGCTCGGGCTGATGACGCCCGTTATCAAGGCCCTGCTGACGGAGAAAGGCTTCGATCACGCCGTCGCCGCGCAGCAGGTTTTCGGCGGCCATGGCTATATCGAAGAGCACGGCATGAGCCAGTTCGTGCGCGATGCCCGCATCGCCATGATTTATGAGGGTGCGAACGGCATCCAGGCGCTCGATCTCGTCGGCCGCAAGCTGGCGCAGAACAATGGCCGCGCCTTGCAGGCCTTCTTCAAGGAGGTCGGCGATTTCTGCGAGCAGCACCGCTCGGACGAGAAGCTGAAACCCTTCACGAAAGCGCTGAAGAAGGGATTGAACGATCTCTACACCGCGACCATGTGGCTGATGCAGAACGCCACGACCAAGCCCGACAATGCCGGCGCAGCTTCGGCGGATTATCTCAATCTGTTTGGATTCGTCACGCTCGGCTACATGTGGGCGCGGATGGTGAAGGTTGCGCACGCCCGCATGGCGGAAGGCGCGAAGGATACGGCGTTCTATGAACACAAAATCGTTACTGGACGCTATTTCATGGAGCGCATCATGCCGGAGACTGCGTTGCGCCTGGCGCGCATATCAAGCGGCGCCGAGACGATGATGGCGCTTCCCGACGACGCCTTTTGAACCTGCCCGTGCTTCGGCTCCCGAATGCACGCGAACTTCCCCTTCTTCGATGAAAGCGAACCATGCCTGAATTCACCCTTTATGGCTTTTCGGAATCCGGCAATGCCTACAAGCCTGCCTTGATGCTCGAGCTTTGCAAGGCGGACTGGGAGATCCGCCGCGTCGCCTATTTCGCCGGCGAGACGCGCCAGCCCGAATATCGCGACATCAATGTCATGGGGGAGGCGCCCGTCCTGGTCCACCATAAGGACGGAGGGCAGGAGACCCTTTCCCAATCGGGCGTGATCCTTCTCTATCTCGCCCGGCACTTTAAGAAATTCGCGCCGAAGACCGAGGCGGAGGAATATGAGGTGATGCGCTGGGTCCTTTTCGACAATCACAAGCTGACGAGCTACACGGCGACGCTCCGGTTCCTGCGTACGCTTGCGGGCAAGGCCGACGATCCGGCGGTGCCTTTTCTCGAGGGCCGCGCGCTCGGGGCCTATAAGGTGCTCGATACACATCTCGCCGGGCGCGACTGGGTAGCCGCGCCAAGGCCGACGATCGCCGATCTGTCGCTTTGCGGCTATCTCTTCTGGCCCGATGAGATCGGCGTCGACTGGAACGATTACCCCAATATTCGCGACTGGCTCGATCGCATCAAGCTTCTGCCCGGCTGGAAAATGCCCGAGGCGCTGATGCCATCGGGAAAGAACCCGGAGACGGCGGTCGCCTGAGCGCCATTCTGAAGGAGTGTCAATATGGCCGATGCCTATGTCTATGACGCCGTGCGAACCCCGCGCGGGCGCGGCAAGAAGGACGGGTCGCTGCATGAGGTTCCGGCCGTGCGGCTCGCGGCGCGGACGCTGGAAGCCATCCGCGACCGTAACGGCCTCGATACGGCGGAGGTGGACGACATCATCTTCGGCTGCGTTGATCCGGTCGGCGAGGCGGGTTCCGTCATCCCGCGCGCCGCGGCCTTTGAGGCCGGCTATGACAATAAGGCGCCCGGCATGCAGATTTCCCGTTTCTGCGCTTCCGGCCTCGACGCGATCAATCTCGGCGCGGCCAAGATCGCCGGCGGCCTTGACGATATCGTCATTGCTGGCGGCGTCGAATCGATGTCGAGGGTCGGCATGGGCATGTCGGGCGGTGCGTGGTTCATGGACCCGTCGGTCGGCCTTCCCGCCTATTTCGTGCCGCAGGGCGTGTCGGCCGACCTGATCGCCACCAAATACGGCTTCTCCCGCGATGACGTGGACGCCTATGCCGTCGAGAGCCAGAAGCGGGCGGCAAAGGCCTGGGAAAAGGGGTGGTTCAACGACAGCGTCATTCCCGTCAAGGACCAGAACGGCCTGACCGTCCTCGACCGTGACGAGCATATGCGGCCAGGTACCGACATGCAGGCGCTCGCCGCGCTCAATCCGTCCTTCACCATGGTTGGCGAGATGGGCGGCTTCGACGCCGTCGCCATCCAGCGCCATCCCGAGGTGGAGAGCATCAATCATGTCCATCATGCCGGCAATTCGTCCGGCATCGTCGATGGCGCGGCCGCCGTTCTGCTCGGCTCGAAGAAGGGCGGCAAGGCGATGGGCATGAAGCCGCGCGCGAAAATCCGCGCCTTCACTAATATCGGCTCGGAACCGGCGATCATGCTGACGGGGCCGGTGGACGTGACGGAGAAGCTCCTGAAAAAGGCGAAGATGAAGCTTTCCGACATCGATCTCTTCGAACTCAACGAGGCCTTCGCCTCGGTCGTGCTGCGCTACATCCAGGCCTTCGACATTGACCGTGAGAAGATCAACGTCAATGGCGGCGCCATCGCCATGGGTCATCCGCTCGGCGCCACCGGCGCGATGATCTTCGGAACGGTGCTGGACGAGTTGGAACGCCGCGATCTGAACACGGCGCTTGTCACATTGTGCATCGGCGCGGGCATGGGCACCGCGACGATTATCGAGCGGATGTAGCTCCCCTTTCTTCTCCCCGTTTACGGGGAGAAGGTGGCCCGAAGGGCCGGATGAGGGGCTGAGCCGGAAATTCCAAGCTTTCGCTGCCCCTCACCTCCCCGCCGGTTTCCTCTCCCCGCATACGGGGAGAGGAAAGCAGTTCCGCCGCGGCACCCAGTCGCCGAGGCAACAGATTTGAAGGAGGAACCTCTCCAATGACCAACTACACCAACTTCACCGTCTCCACCGACGGGGACGGCATCGCGCTTGTCACCTGGGACATGCCCGATCGCTCGATGAACGTCTTCACCGAGACGGTGATCGGCGAGTTGGAGGCGATCGTCGAGGCTGTGACGGCGGATGACGCGGTCAAGGGCGTCGTCATCACCTCCGGCAAGGAAAGCTATTCCGGCGGCGCCGACTTGAACATGCTGAAGCACATGCTTTCCCTCTTCGAGGCCGAGAAGGCGAAGGATGAGGAGAAAGCGATCCGGCTGCTCTTCGACAATGCCGGGCGTATGAGCCGGCTTTTCCGCCGCATCGAAACGTCGGGCAAGCCGTGGGTCTCGGCCATCAACGGAACCTGCATGGGCGGCGCGTTCGAGATGTCCCTCGCCTGCCATGGCCGTGTCGTGGCGGATTCCGAAAAGGTCAGGATGGCGCTGCCGGAAGTGAAGGTCGGCATTTTCCCAGGCGCCGGCGGCACGCAGCGTGTGCCGCGCCTGACGGATACGCAGGCCGCGCTCGAAATGCTGACCTCCGGGCGCGGCCTGACGCCGCAAAAGGCCAAGCAGATGGGGCTGATCCATGACGCGGTGGCGCCCGAAAAGCTGATCGAGGCGGCGAAGGCCATGATCGCCGCCGGCCTGAAGCCTGTTGCGCCATGGGATGAGAAGGGCTTCAAACTGCCGGGCAGCCCCGTCTATTCCGCCGCGGGCGCCAATCTCTGGCCGCCGGCGATCGCCATCCTGCGGCGCGAAACCTATGGCAACTATCCCGGCCCGGCGGCAATCCTGAAATGCGTCTATGAAGGGCTCCTGGTTCCCTTCGATACGGCGCTTCGGATCGAGCAGCGCTATTTCGCGGAAATCCTGCGATCTAAGGAAGCGGCGATGATGATCCGCTCGCTCTTCGTCTCTTTGCAGGAACTGAACAAGGGCGCGCGCCGCCCGGCCGATGTTCCGCCGACCAACTTCGGGAAAGTCGGCGTCGTCGGGGCCGGCTTCATGGGCGCCGGCATCGCCTATGTGACGGCGAAGGCCGGAATTCCGGTCGTTCTCCTCGACCGCGATATGCCCTCGGCCGAAAAGGGCAGGGCGCATTCGGCGGGCCTGATGGACGGACTGATCAAAAAGGGCCGCGCCAAACCGGAGGAGAAGGAGAAGCTTCTCTCCCTCATCACGCCCGCCGACGATTTCGCCAGGCTCGATGGCTGCGACCTCGTCATCGAGGCTGTGTTCGAGGATTCGGAGGTGAAGAAGGAGGCGACGGAAAAGGCCGAGGCGGTGCTGAAGCCGGCGGCGATCTTCGCCTCCAACACCTCGACCATCCCGATCACGTCGCTGGCCAAGAATTCGAAACGGCCGAAGAACTTCGTCGGCATCCATTTCTTCTCGCCGGTGGATCGAATGAATCTTGTCGAGGTGATCCTTGGCAGGAAGACGGGCGACGAGACGTTGGCTGTCGCCATCGACTATGTCCGCGCCATCGGCAAAACGCCGATCGTCGTCAATGATACGCGCGGCTTCTACGTCAATCGCTGCGTGCTGCGCTACATGTCGGAAGCTTACAAGATGCTGATTGAAGGCGTTCCGGCGGCCATGATCGAGAACGCCGCCAAAATGGCCGGCATGCCGGTCGGGCCTCTGGCGCTCACGGACGAGACGGCCATCGACCTCGCCCAGAAGATCATGAAGCAGACGGTCCGCGACCTCGGAGACAAAGCGGTCGATCCGGAGCAGTTGAAGCTCATCAACACGATGGTCGACAAGCATGGTCGTTTCGGCCGCAAGAACGGCAAGGGTTTTTACGATTACCCGCCGAAGCCGGCGAAGAAGCATCTCTGGCCGGGCCTGAAGGACCTCTATCCGCAGAAGGATGCAGACAGCATCGACGTCGAAGAGCTGAAAAAGCGCTTTCTCGTGGTGATCGCGCTGGAGGCCGCGCGCGTCATGGAGGAAGGCATCCTCACCGACCCGCGCGAGGCGGATGTCGGTTCCATCCTCGCCTTCGGCTTCGCCCCTTATACCGGCGGCGCGCTCTCCTATATCGACGGCATGGGCGCGGCAAAGTTCCTGGATGTGGCGAAGCGCCTGCAGAAGCGCTACGGCCCGGAATTCAGGGCGCCGAAGCTTCTGCTCGATATGGCTGCGAAGGGCGAAACCTTCTATGAGCGTTTCGACCCATACGGCAAAGGGGGAGCGAAGAAGGCAGCGTAAATTTCCCTCCCCTCAAGGGGGATGGAAAGGGGAGCTGTCACTTCTGGACAAGCGTGCGTTGCGTCGCTAAAACACGCGGAAAGGTATTTTTTCCTGTCTGCAAGGGAGCACGCATGCTCTCCCATGAACGCGTATGGGCGGCGATAGACGCGCTCGCCGAGCGTTATTCGCTCTCACCGTCGGGCCTTGCCAGGCGCGCCGGCCTCGATTCGACGGCTTTCAACAAGTCCAAGCGCCAGTCGGCGGATGGCAGGCCGCGCTGGCCGTCGACGGAATCGCTTGCCAAGATCATCGAGGCGACGGGCGCGTCGCTCGATGAGTTCCTGCGCCTCGTGGAAGATCGGCCGTTCGGCACGTCTGGTGCTGCTGCCGGCGTCTTGCCGCGCCAGACAACGCCGGTGCCGCTGATCGGCTTCGCGCAGGCCGGCGCGGGCGGCTTTTTCGAAGATGCCGGCTTTGCGCAAGGTGAGGGCTGGGACCTTGTCGAATTGCCGGAACGCGCGGGCGAGGGGACCTATGCGCTCGGCGTGCGCGGCGATTCCATGCTGCCGCTTTATCGCCATGGCGATATCCTGATCGTCGATCCCAACGCGGCAGTGAGGCGCGGCGACCGGGTGGTCGTGAAGACCAACGCCGGAGAGGTCATGGCAAAGGTGCTCGAGCGGCAATCGGCGGGAACGATCGAACTGATGTCGCTCAACCCGGA
>JBQCEL010000277.1:0-22106 GCA_051960255.1 Rhizobiaceae bacterium | reverse complement strand
TCGGCCTTGGAAAGCGCGTCGTCCCGCGTCTTGCGCAGCGTGCCGATCTCGCTCTCCATGCCGGTGACGCGCTTCTGCAGTTCGGAAAGTTCGTCCATTACCATGATACCGGCCATCACCGTCAGGCGCTGGTCGCCGATCTCCCCGAAGGAATCCTTCAGATGCGCGACATAGCGGTCGAAGCGTTCGGCAAGGTCGGTCAGATGTTCCTCCTGGCCTTCGTCGCAGGCCATGCGATAGGCCTTGCCATCGATCGTCACGGTCACTTGAGCCATGGCAGCACCCTCACCTGTCGAGAACGGCGCGAATCGTCTCCATCGCGGCGACAAGCCGGCGGGAGACTTCCTTGTTGGCGTCTTCCAGACGCTCGGCGCGCGCCTCGGACTTGTCGAGTTCCTGCGCCAGTCTCGCGCGGTCGGCATTCATCCGCTGGACTTCGGCTTCCGTTTCGGTGAAATCCTGCTCGTGCTCGAGCCTTATGGCGACAGCCTCTTCCAGGATTTCGATGGCCTTGGCCAACCGGCCGATAACTTCCTTGAGTGTCGCTTCCCCGGTCATTGTCCCGTTCCATGCCCCACCCGGCATCGAATCGCACGTGTTCGTAACACGTTACGGCGAAAAAATTAGGCGGCGGATGAATCTCGGTCAATAAAGCCGTGATTGTTTCCCCTGAAATTATGCGGACTTGCTTGCGCGGCGGCCGGCGGCGGTTTTATTGACTCGCGATGCGCAACTGCTATGTCTCCGGGGAGATTTCGGTGGATGGCCAGCCGGCCTTCGGCCGCACAGAAGAAAGCGGATGCTTTATGAGTTCAAGAGAAAACCACGACCGGATGGCAAATGCGATCCGCGCCCTGACGATGGATGCGGTCGAAAAGGCGAAGTCCGGTCATCCGGGCATGCCCATGGGTATGGCCGACGTCGCGACCGTGCTGTTTTCGCGCTACCTCAAATTCGATCCGAAGGCGCCGTTCTGGCCTGACCGCGACCGCTTTATCCTGTCGGCCGGCCATGGCTCGATGCTGCTTTACGCGCTGCTCTACCTGACCGGCTACGAAGACATGACGATCGACCAGATCAAGCGTTTCCGGCAGCTCGGGTCCAAGACGGCGGGCCATCCGGAAGTCTATGACGCCGCTGGCATCGAAACCACCACAGGCCCCCTCGGCCAGGGCATCGCGACATCCGTGGGGTTTGCGCTTGCCGAGCGCATCCTCAACGCGCATTACGGCGACGCCATCGTCAACCACCATACCTATGTGATGGCGTCCGACGGCGATCTGATGGAGGGAGTCAGCCACGAGGCTATCTCGCTCGCGGGCCATCTGTGTCTCAACCGGCTGATCGTCTTTTACGACGACAATTCGATCTCCATCGACGGCAAGACCGAGATCACCGAGACCGGCGACCAGGTCAAGCGCTTCGAAGCCGCCGGCTGGAACGCCTTTCGCATCGACGGCCATGACCCGGACGCGATTGCGAAGGCGATCGAGACGGCGCAGAAATCCGACCGGCCGACGATGATCGCCTGCAGGACCATCATCGGTTTCGGCCTGCCTACCCGCCAGGGCACGCAGAAGGCGCATAGCGACGCTCCAGGCGAGGAGGAAATCGCCGGCGCGCGCAAGGAGCTTCACTGGGATTCGCCGCCCTTTGTCATACCCGACGATGTGATGAAGCCCTGGCGCGAGGCCGGACGCCGGTGTGTCGTCGAGCGTGAAGCCTGGCAGAAGCGTTTCGACGGCCTCGATCAGGCGACGCGCGACGAATTCGACCGGCGTCTGGCGCGCGAGACGCCGGAAGGTTTCGACCAAGCCGTCCGGGCCGAAAAGAAGAAGCTTGCGGCAGACAAGCCGAAAGTGGCGACGCGCAAGGCCTCCGAAATGGCGCTGGAAGTGGTGAACGCCGCCATCCCGGAGACGATCGGCGGCGCCGCCGACCTGACGCCATCCGTCAATACCCGCACCAAGGACATGAGGGATATCGTTCCGGGCGACTATAGCGGTCGCTATGTCCGCTACGGTATCCGCGAGCACGGCATGGCCGCGGCGATGAATGGTTTGGCGCTGCATGGCGGTATTCTGCCCTACGGCGGCACCTTTTTCACGTTCTCCGATTACTGTCGACCAGCGCTGCGCCTTTCGGCGCTAATGCACAACCGCGTCATCTATGTCTTCACCCACGATTCCATTGGCCTCGGCGAGGACGGACCGACCCATCAACCTGTCGAGCATCTCGCAGCGGTGCGGGCCATGCCCAACCTGCAGGTGATCCGGCCGGCTGACGCGATCGAGACGCTGGAGGCGTGGCAGATCGCGGTTGAGAGCCCGCATGCGCCGACGGCGCTGATCCTGTCGCGTCAGCCGCTGCCGCCCGTCCGCTTCGACGGGGACAGCGACAATAGGGTGCGGCAAGGCGCCTACGAACTCGCGGCGGCGGAGGGCAAGGCTGAAGTCACGATCTTCTCGACCGGCTCCGAGGTTCAGATCGCGCTCGACGCCAAGGCCAGGCTCGACGCGGCTGGTCATCCGACGCGCGTGGTGTCGGTGCCGTCATTCGATCTGTTCGAGGCGCAGCCGGACGCTTACAAGGCGGAAGTGATCGGCGATGCGCCGGTCAAGGTTGCCGTGGAAGCGGCAGTTCGGCTGGGCTGGGACCGTTTCATCGGTCCGGACGGCGTTTTCGTCGGCATGTCGAGTTTCGGCGCCAGCGCACCCATCGCCGATCTCTACCCGCATTTCGGCATCACGGCCGATGTTCTGGTCGAGAAGATCGAAGGCAAGCTCGGCGCGAAGTAACAGCAGCTGGCCCGAGGGGGCCATCGATAGCGCTGGATTCTTCGCTGGAGCGCCGCTAAAAGCAGCAGCCGGCAGAATCTTCGCGATACATGACGAAGCCGCCGAGAATACCATTGCGCGATAGCGCCTTCGTCTCCCTGGAGAAGAGAAATGACCGTCAGAGTAGCGATCAACGGATTTGGACGTATCGGCCGCAACGTGCTGCGCGCCATTATCGAATCGGGCCGCACCGATATAGAGGTCGTTGCGCTGAACGATCTCGGCCCCGTCGAGACCAATGCGCATCTGCTGCGCTACGATTCGGTCCATGGCCGTTTCCCCGGAGAGGTCAAGGTCAAGGGCGATACGATCGACGCAGGCCAGGGACCGATGAAGGTCTATGCGATGCGCAACCCCGCCGAACTGCCATGGAAGGCGGAAGGCGTCGATATCGCGCTCGAATGCACCGGCATCTTCACCGCGCGGGACAAGGCCGCCATGCATCTCGAGGCGGGGGCGAAGCGCGTTCTCGTCTCCGCTCCCGGGGAGGGCGCCGATCTTACGGTGGTTTAGGGCGTGAACCATGATAAGCTGACGAGGGATCATGTCGTCGTTTCGAACGCGTCCTGCACGACCAACTGCCTCGCGCCGGTCGCCATGGTCCTGAACGACGCTTTCGGCATCGAGAAAGGCTTCATGACGACGGTGCATTCCTACACCGGCGACCAACCGACGCTCGACACGATGCACAAGGACCTCTACCGCGCCCGCGCCGCGGCGCTGTCCATGATCCCGACCTCCACCGGCGCCGCGCGCGCCGTCGGCCTCGTCCTTCCCGAACTGAAAGGCAAGCTCGACGGCGTGGCGATCCGGGTGCCGACGCCGAACGTTTCGGTGATCGATCTGAAATTCGTTTCGAAGAAGCCGACGACCGCCGAGGAGGTCAACGCGGCGCTCCGCAAAGCCGCCGACGGCAAGCTCAAGGGCATCCTCGCCTATACCGAGGAGAAGCTCGTCTCCTCGGATTTCAACCACAACCCGGCCTCTTCCACCTTCGCGCTGGATCAAACGAAGGTCATGGACGGCAATCTCGTTCGCGTCATGTCCTGGTACGACAATGAATGGGGCTTCTCCAACCGCATGTCGGACACCGCCGGCGCGATGGGAAAGCTCATCTGACAGGCGATTACCAGCGGTTAAGGAAAATGGCGGCTTCGGGCCGCCATTTTCATTTTCGGCCACATTCCACGCGGCTTCCAACTTTATTTCGACGGAATCATTGCCTAGTCTGAAAGTGCAGCGGGTTTGCGGTGCTTCCGTCATTTGCCGATTTGAGCGATCATGCCTGGCGCTTGGCTGAGCGGAGCGGTTTCAGGTGCTTCGTTTCTTTGCGCGGCACGCGCGGCGTGGGATTGCTGTCGGGCGGACAGGAGAACGGTCGGGGAGGGGCCGTTTGCAAGCGGACCCCAGAGCATCCGGGGCGAGAAGGGGACTGGTTTTAGCATGGTGGATGCGATTTATGTCGTGACGCTGATCAGCATGTTGCTGGTCCTGCTCGCGACATTTTCCAGCCTGCTGGCCTTCCGCTTCGGCGCACCTCTCCTTCTCCTCTTCCTGGCGGTCGGTCTCATTGCCGGCGTCGACGGGCTCGGTATCGATTTCGACAATGCGCCGGCGGCCTATTTCGTCGGCAATCTGGCGCTTGCGCTTATCCTGTTCGATTCCGGCTTCGGCACGCCCATGCAAACGTTCCGGCAGGCGGCATGGCCGGCGATCGCCATGTCCACCTTCGGCGTCCTCGTTACCGCGGGGCTGGTCGGCGTCGTGGCGCATTTCCTGCTGCATCTCACGCTCATCAGCGGTTTTCTCTTGGGGGCGATCGTCGCGTCGACCGACGCCGCGGCCGTCTTCTTCCTGCTGCGTGTCGGCGGCATCAACATTCGCGACAAGGTCCGCGCGACGCTCGAAATCGAATCCGGCACGAATGATCCGATGGCGATCTTCCTCACGCTCGCCCTGGTCGAAGTGATTTCGTCGGGCGCGGGCTTCGAAAGCTTCACGCTCGACGTCGTCATCCTCTTCTTCAAGCAGATGGTGCTCGGCATCCTGTTTGGCGTCGCCGGCGGCATGCTCATCGTCAGCCTCGTCAACCGGATCAAGATGGAGCGCGGGCTGACGCCGATCTTCGTGCTTTCGCTCTCCCTCCTTGTCTTCTCGCTAACCGGCGCCATCGGCGGCAGCGGCTTTCTCGCTGTCTATGTCGCCGGTCTCTACGCCGGCAACAGCGACATTCGTTCGGAAGGGGTGATCCGGCATTTCCAGGATGGCGTCACCTGGCTGGCGCAGATCATCATGTTCCTGCTTCTCGGCCTTCTTGCCACGCCGTCGCAATTCGCCGCGATCGCGCTTCCAGCGATCGCTCTTGCGCTCTTCCTTATCCTGATCGCCAGGCCGCTCGCGGTGTGGCTGTCGCTGCTCCCCTTCAACTACCAACGCGACGAGACCGCCTTCGTGGCCTGGGTTGGCCTGCGTGGCGCGGTTTCGATCCTGCTCGCCATACTGCCCATCCTCTACAGGCTGGACAACGGCATGATTTTCTTCAACACCGCCTTTATCGTCGTGCTCGTTTCGCTTCTGGTGCAGGGCTGGACGATCGGCGCCGTGGCGCGGCGGCTCGGTCTGATCGTGCCGGCGCAGATCGGTCCGGTGGACAAGGTGGAACTGGAGCTTCCCGGCACGGCGCATCACGAGCTTCTCGCCTATCGCGTCGTTCCCGACAGCCCCGTGGCGAAAGGCGCCCGCATCCCGCGCTGGGCGCGGCCGTCGCTGGTCATCCGCGACGGCCAGTCTATGCGTTATCAATATGCCGGCCGCCTGCGCGCCAACGACTATGTTTATCTCTTCATATCGCAACGCTATCCGCGCCTGCTCGACCGGCTCTTCGCCAGCCAGGCGCCAGTCGATGAGGACGATGCGGAATTCTTCGGCGCCTTTGCGCTCGACCCGTCGCGTCCCGCGCGCGAGTTGCAGGCCGCCTATGGGCCGGAGCTCGCACCCGATGAGCAGGACAAGACCATCGCCGAGCTGATGACCGACCGGCTCGGCGGCAGGGCCGAGATCGCCGACCGCGTCGCTTTCGGCCCGGTCGAGTTGATCGTCCGCGACGTCAGCGAAAACGGCAAGATCGCGTCCGCAGGCATCGCGTTGGCTCCTGAAGTGCAGAAGCAGCAAATTCCGCTCTTCCCCAATCTCAGGGAGATCAGGACCTATCTGAAAGAGCGCCTGAAGAAGCCGAAGCCATTCGACGGCGACAAGGAAAAAGGTGGGCTGGGGGACGAGGCCGAACCATTCCGCTCGGGCGAAAAGGAAACAGCGGAGCCGGACGATAGGGATAACGCGGCTTAAAAAAAGCGACGGAACCCTGCGGTTCCGTCGCCTTGACTTTACGTCGCGGACTACGCCCCGTGCGCCTCTGCCTCTATGGTGCGAAGCGACTGGGCCTGCCGGCGCGCGGCGGCCTTGACCGCCTCCTGCACCTTCTCGAAGGCGCGAACCTCGATCTGCCGGACCCGTTCGCGGCTGATGTCGAACTCAGAGGAAAGCTCCTCCAGCGTCAACGGGTCCTCCGACAGGCGGCGCGCCTCGAAGATGCGCTTTTCGCGGTCATTCAGGACCGACATGGCGCCCGCCAGCATGGCGCGGCGGTTTTCCAACTCGTCCTGCTCGACAAGCATGTCTTCCTGGCTTTCCCGGTCGTCGGCCAGCCAGTCCTGCCATTCGCCGGACTCGCCTTCGGTCGCCCGGATCGGCGCGTTGAGGGAGGCATCCCCCGACAGACGCCGGTTCATCGAGACAACCTCTTCTTCCGAAACGTTCAGCCGGGTTGCGATCTCATGCACCTGCTCGGGGTTAAGGTCGCCATCGTCCAGGGCCTGGATCTTGCCCTTCACCTTCCTCAGATTGAAGAACAAACGTTTCTGGTTCGCCGTGGTGCCCATCTTCACGAGGCTCCACGACCGCAGGATGTATTCCTGGATCGCCGCCTTGATCCACCACATGGCGTAGGTCGCCAGGCGGAAGCCGCGCTCCGGCTCGAATTTCTTGACGGCCTGCATCAGGCCGACATTGCCTTCGGAAATGACCTCGCCGATCGGCAGGCCATAGCCGCGATAGCCCATGGCGATCTTGGCAACGAGCCGCAAATGGCTGGTTACAAGCTTGTGCGCCGCCTTGGTGTCGGCGTGCTCGTTGTAGCGCTTGGCGAGCATGTATTCCTCGTCCGGCTGAAGCATAGGAAACCGGCGTATCTCTTCGAGATAACGCGACAGGCCACCTTCTCCGGAAACGATGCTGGGTAATGTCTGGGCCATGAAGCACCCTCCCTCTAGGATTGATGCGCCCCCTCATTCGAGAGGCGGGCGTCATTTCCGTTCGCCAGAGCGACCCGGAAACCTTACTGATATAGGAAGAAATTCGGCGAAAGTTAGGGGTATCCCGCGCGAACATGGCAGATCACGCGGAATTGCATATCACGCCTGGGCCCGAAGAGCCTCGACAAGCGCGTCCATATCGTCTGGCAATGATGCCTCAAATCGCATCAACATGTGGGTGGTGGGGTGCCGGAATGCAAGGAGGCGGGCGTGCAGCGCCTGCCTCGGGAAGGTCCTGACAATGGATTGGGCGGGTTCGGCGAGCCGGTTCGCCTTGGTGCGGAAGGCGCGCCCATAGTCCTCGTCGCCGATCAGCGGGTGGCCGATGTGGGCCATGTGCACCCTGATCTGATGCGTCCGCCCGGTCTCCAGCCGGCATTCGACCAGGGAGGCGGTCGGCTCCTCCGGTTCAGGTCCGAAACGTTCCAGAACCTGATAGTGCGTCACGGCATGGCGGGCGTCAGGCTGCTCCGCGCGCACGACGGCTCGCAGCGTCCGGTCTTTCGAGGAGCGCCCGAGCGGCGCATCGATCGTGCCGGAAAAACGCGGCGGCGCTCCCCATACAAGGGCGACATAGGCCCGCTCCAGATCGCCGGCCCGGCCATGATCGGCGAAGGCGGCGGCGAGTTCGCGATGCGCATGATCGGTCTTGGCGACGACCATGACGCCGCTGGTATCCTTGTCGAGGCGATGGACGATGCCGGGCCGCTTGACGCCTCCAATACCGGAAAGCGTATCGCCGCAATGGGCGATCAGCGCATTGACGAGGGTTCCGCTCCAATTTCCGGCTCCGGGATGAACGACCAGTCCGGCCGGCTTGTCGATGACGATAAGTTCCGAATCCTCATAAAGGATGGCGAGCGGAATGGTTTCCCCTTCGGGCTCCGCCGGTTCGGGCGGCGGGACGGCAATCGCCGCGACATCCCCCGCCACGATCTTGCGCTTCGGCTCGACGACCGGTTCCCCGCCGACCGTTACGGCGCCCTGGCGGATCAGCGATTGAACGCGGCTGCGCGAGAATTCCGGCGCGAGGGCTGACGCCAGCCATTGGTCGAGGCGCAGGCCGGCATCGGCGTCTCCCGCCGTCAGCACTTTCCTCTCGTCAGCGGCTTCGCTATCAGAGGCATTCATTCAGGCAACGAGACCAGGCAAATGGCAGGACAGGCAAACGACGACGAAAAACCGCTGGATCCGGCGGTGGAGCGGGTCCGGCGGCGGCTTATCCGTTTCATGGTCATCAATCTCGGCATTCTCTTCGTCGCCTTCGCGGTCGTTCTTGGCGCGATCATCTACAAGCTCTCGTTTGCCCCCAAAAAGGCGGCGGAGCAAGCTCGCGCTGTCCAGGTGCCGAATGGCAACGAGCCGATCACGGCGACGATCCCGCTGCCCGCCGGGGCGAGGCTGCTGTCGTCAAGCCTTTCGGGGAGCCGCGCCCTGCTTACCGTCGAACTAACGGACAAGAGCCAAACCCTTATCTTCTACGATCTGGAGGCCGGCCGCATCATCGGCAGCTATGCGCTCAAGCCGGCAGCGCAATAGCCGTTTTCAAATCGGCTGGCCCGCCAGTTCCTGGGTCAGCGCTTCCACCTTCGTCTGGGCGCTCCGCATCATCGGGTAGATGGCGAGGACCTTTTCATAGGCCTCCAATGCCCGCTTCTTGTGCCCGGTAGCCTCCAGGATTTGCGCCATGCCGGCAAGCGCGCCGAAATGGCGCGGCTCAAGCTGAAGCGTGCGGTCGATATCGGCCATCGATTTCGCGTAGTTGCCGTTCATGTAGTAGATGGTGGCGAGCTGGTTCCAGCCCTCGGCATATTTCGGGTCGAGCGCCACGACCTGGTTCAGGAAATCGAGCGCGACATTGTATTTCCGGTCCTTGATGGCCTTGGCCGACCATTGCATCAGGAGATCGACGGTGGCGCTACCCGAATCGAACCACAGTCGCCAGATCTGCTGGGCGGTAATCTGTGCCGCGTTTTCGTTGCTTTCGCGCTTCAATTGCTCGAACAGCTTGTCGAGCCGCGCCTTATGCAGCCCTTCCGGCGAGAGGGAGGCGGACGGCGCCTGTTTCGGCACAGGCGTCAATTCCTCCGCCGCGAGCGAAGGCGTGCCAGCCAGGGAGAGGACGAGAGAAGCAAAAATGCCAAGTTTCAGCATGGTCCCGAATTTAGAGCGGGACCATAGAGGTGCAAACTGAAATGCGCGTGAAAGGATCAGCCCTGGCGGGCCTTGTAGCGCGGCGCGGTCTTGTTGATGATGTAGATGCGGCCTTTGCGACGGACCATGCGGTTGTCGCGGTGGCGGGCCTTGAGCGCTTTGAGCGAGTTCTTGATCTTCATTTTGAGGCTCGTGATTTTCAGGCTCGGGCCCGTCGTCCGGGCCGTAAAACAAAGACGCGCCCACGGCGCGCCCAATTCGAGCCGGTCAATAAACGAGAAAGTTGACAGCTGTCAACTGCAAGCCTCGGCCCGGGCCGATCGGATGCGTCGACCGGGTCGCGGGAAAGCTCACGCGAGCGGCGCAACGACGCTCGGCTATTCCTTGGGCGAGATGCGGGTGAAATGCCCCATCTTGCGGCCGGGCCGGACGTCCTTCTTGCCGTAGAGGTGGAGAAGAAGGTCTGGTTCGTCGAGCAGCGCGCCCGCTTTCGCCACGTCGTCGCCGATCAGGTTCTCCATGACGCAGTCGGAATGCCGCTCCGGCGAGCCGAGCGGCAGACCGGCGACGGCCCTTATATGCTGCTCGAATTGCGAGACGGTGCAGGCGGCCTCGGTCCAATGGCCGGAATTGTGGACGCGCGGCGCGAATTCGTTGGCGAGAAGCCTGCCATCCTGCGTCACGAAGAATTCGACGCCGATCACGCCGACATAGCCGAGCGCATCGAGAAGCTGGTACGCCGCCTTGCGGGCTTCGGCGGCGATAGTTCCGCCGGCTCCGGCCGGCACAGTCGAACGCCGCAGAATGCCGTCGCGATGGACATTCTCCGCGGCGTCGAAGGCGGCCACCGCGCCATCCTGTCCGCGCGCGGCAATGATCGATATCTCCCGCTCGAACGGAACCAATTCTTCCATGATCAGCGGAACGCCGCCCATCGCGGCAAAGACCCCGTCGACAGCGCCGGGCGCGGACGCCCTGAACACGCGCTGGCCCTTGCCGTCATAGCCAAGACGCCGCGTTTTCAACACGCCATTGCCGCCGAAAGCGGCCAACGCCTCGCCTATGTCCCCGTCATTATCCACAGGATGGAACCGTGCTGTGGATATGCCGCAGCCGTTCAGGAAGCGCTTTTCCGTCAGCCGGTCCTGCGACACGTCGAGAGCCTTGGCTGGCGGGAAGACCGGCAATTGTCCCGCCAGGCGTTCGGCCGCATCGACCGGCACGTTCTCGAACTCATAAGTCACCACATCGGCGAGGCCGGCGAGTTTATCGAGCGCCGCAGGATCCGCATAAGGCGCAGTGATCTGGCGATTGGTCATTTGCGCGGCCGGGCAATCGGGCTCCGGTTCGAGGACCGCCGTTTTGTAGCCGAGCCGCGCCGCCGCCACGGCCAGCATGCGGCCGAGTTGGCCGCCGCCGATGATGCCGATCGTGCTGCCGGGCGGGAGCGTGTTCATGCCGTGTCGCTCGGGATTTCGCCGACATCGGCGGTTTGCCTGGCGCGATAGGCGTCGAGCCGCTTGGCAAGCGCGTCGTCGGAAAGGGCAAGGACGGCAGCGGCAAGCAGCGCGGCATTGACCGCACCCGATCGGCCGATCGCCAGCGTTCCGACCGGTATGCCGGCCGGCATCTGGACGATGGAAAGCAGTGAATCCTGACCCGAAAGCGCTTTCGATTCAACGGGAACGCCGAAGACGGGGAGGGGCGTCAATGCGGCGGTCATTCCCGGCAGGTGGGCCGCGCCGCCCGCGCCTGCAATGATGATCCTGAAGCCAGCCGCCCTGGCGCTTTTCGCAAAGTCGTAGAGCCGTTCCGGCGTGCGGTGGGCGGAGACGATGCGCGTGGCAAACGATATGCCGAGCGCCTCAAGCGTCTCGGCGGCATGGCGCATCGTCGGCCAATCCGATTGGCTGCCCATGATGATGGCGATATCGGCCTGTTCCATCCTGCCTGTCCTTCAGCCGCCGAATAGAGGAATGTGGCGGCTGGAGCAAGGCCAAAGCCTAGGAGCGCCCATTCTTCAGGCTGGCCGGCCTCAGGCGATGATATCGGGGATGATCTTGTCTTCCAGGCGCATCATCTTGTCCTTGAGCGCCAGTTTCTTCTTCTTCATGCGCTGGATTTGCAGGGGATCGCAACTCATGGCGATCATGGCGTTGATGGCCGCATCGAAATCGGCATGCTCCTGCTTCAACCGCGCGAATTCGAGGCGAATCTCGGCCTGATCCTGTTCCGACATCTGTGACCGTCTGTAAACTTTCCGGCGCCCCAAAGCGCCCTTTTGGGCGGGACCGGCGTCAAATCACGGCCGGCGTCGTCATATATCACATTTTGCCGGGTATTGAAATCTTCATGAAGAGACGTTCGACATTGCCACATTCTGGTGGCACACTCCCAAGCGGCCGCCCGGTAGCTGCGGAGCATCGAGGAACCGCGTTGCCAAGCCGGTCAGTTCGACGAGGAAACCGGAAAAGGGAGAACAGTAATGCCGCTTGCTTCTCATCTCTCTGAGTTGAAGAGAAAGCATGGTGAGCTCGATCGCGAGATCACCGAAGCTATGGCACACCCGTCAACCGACGACCTCGAGGTAGCGACGCTGAAGCGACGCAAGCTCGCCCTGAAAGACGAAATAGAGAAGCTCACCTCCCAACAGACGAGGCACTGACGGCCGGAAAGGCCGTTGCTCGTTTCCGGGCAGGCCAACATGCTGCGGCCTGTCCGGCAACCACTAGGAATCGGTCCCAAACCCCATATCGAGGCAGCGGAGCCTGAGAGCTCCGCGCCGAATGTCGTCTTGCAGCCTCGGCCTGCGCCAGCCTGCCGGAAGCAGCCTTCGCCCTCATTTCCAAGGACGTCGTCCCGTTGATGCGGGAGATGGGGCGATCGCCGCGCCCAAAAGCGGCCGGCAAACAAAAAACCGGCCCTGAGGACCGGTCCTTTAATTCCGATGCTGGGAAAAGCTCAGCTTTCCTTGGGCGTCAGCACCTGGCGTCCGCGATACATGCCGGTCTTCAGGTCGATGTGATGCGGGCGGCGCAGTTCGCCGGAATTCTTGTCCTCGACATAGGTCGGCGCCTTCAGCGCGTCGGCCGAACGGCGCATGCCGCGCTTGGACGGCGAGGTCTTTCGTTTGGGTACAGCCATGATCCTGCTCCAATGATCTGCCAAGCACCCGGCGGTCCATCGAGGGGACGGAGCAAGCCGAGGCTGAATGTGAAAGTCGCGTGCCTATACACGCTGACGCGGCATTTGACCAGCGCCCCAGCGCAAAAAATTCCCCGCCGGTTCAGTCGAGGCAGGTCACATGGCTGCTGGCGTAGCGCGCCGTGCGGCGTTCGATCAAGGTCGCGAGCCGCCTTAGCCCGGCGCTCGGCCTTTCGGGATGCCGGAGATAGGGATTGGGCAGGGTGACGGCGAGGAGCGCGCCCTGCCTCCTGCCGAGAGCGCTCGCGGGCCGCCTGAAATGATATTCGGCCGCCGCCTGCGCGCCAAAGATTCCGGGGCCCCAGCGGACGATGTTGAGGTAGATTTCGAGGATCCTGCGCTTCGAGAGGACGGCGTCGAAATAAAGCGCCAGTGGCGCCTCGAGCGCCTTGCGCAGATAGGAACGTCCGCCCCAGAGGAAGAGGTTCTTGACCGCCTGCATGGGGATCGTGGAAGCGCCCCGCGTTTCCTCGCCAGCCAGCGTATCGTCGACCACCATGCGCATCTGCCGCCAGTCGATGCCGTTGTGGCGGCAGAACTGGCCGTCTTCGGACATGATCACCGAGCGGATGAGATTGGGCGATATCTGGTCGAGCGACACCCATTCCCGCTTGTAGGGACGGGAAAGGATGATGTCCTTCAGCATCGGTGTGGAAATCGGATGCACGGAGGGAATGGCGTAGACCAGCGTAAGCACAAGCGGGATCGTGGCGAGGCCGACCAGGAAAACAACGATCCTGATCAACCAGCGTGCGGCCTTGCCGCGTGCCGGCCGCCTTCCCTGACGGCGGATCCTGATGGCGCCTGTCATCCACGACCTGATCTTGTTCCCGGCGCTCGCGCTCACATCCCCGCCTCTCTTCGGTCCTGACATAAAGTCCAATGCCGATCGGCGCAACGTCAGCCCAATGGACAGGCTTGACCGCCAGGAGAATTAACGCCATCGCTGCGGACATGAACGGAGATACGTCACGGAATTTGCCCGACGCGCTCGGCCGGAACGCCCTCAGGGTGGAAGCCTTTCTCAGGAAAGCGCTCGACGACCGGCCGGCAAGCGGGGAAACGATGCGGCCGGCGCGGCTGATGCAGGCAATAAGGCACGGCGTCCTCAATGGCGGCAAACGCTTCAGGCCCTTTCTGGTCATGGAAAGCGCGGCTCTTTTCGAGGCCGATGAAAATGCGGCGGTGAGGGTGGCCGCGGCGCTCGAATGCGTCCATTCCTATTCGCTCATCCACGACGATCTGCCGGCGATGGATGATGACGACCTGCGTCGCGGCCTGCCCACGGTTCATAAGGCGTTCGATGAAGCGACGGCGATTCTTGCGGGCGACAGCTTGCTGACTTTCGCCTTCTCGCTCCTGGCGGAGCGGAAGACGGAAATCTCCCCGGCCGCCAGTCTCGAACTGATTGGCCGCCTTGCCTCCGCGGCGGGTATGGGGGGCATGGCAGGCGGACAGGCGCTTGATCTCGCAGCCGAAACCCACGCTCCGGACGAGACCGGCATCATCACGCTGCAGGCGATGAAGACGGGCGCCCTGATCCGCTATGCCTGCGAAGCGGGACCTATCATCGCGGGAGCGGGCGCCGACCACCGCGAAAGGCTCTCGGCCTTCGGCGATGCGATCGGTCTCGCGTTCCAATTGGCCGACGATCTCCTCGATCTCGAAGCCAACGCCGAGATGATGGGCAAGGCGACGGGCAAGGACGCGGCGCGTGGCAAGGCCACGCTTGCAGCCCTTCATGGCGTGGAGTGGGCGCGGAAGCAGCTCAACGGGCTCGTCGACCAGGCGAAGGAGGTGCTTGAGCCTTACGGCGAGCGCGCGTACCTGCTCCGGCAAGCCGCCGGCTTTGTCGCCAGCCGCCGAAACTGAGAACGCCGGTTGAAGAGCCATCCGCCTGCCACCGACTGCACGAATTTTTAACGTTAATCGGGCGTAGTTCGGCCGACGCAGTTTTCTTGCTTCGCGGAGCATTCGTGTGCCGGCCTACGCCTCCTTCATTCGTTCCATACGCATACGCTATCTCTCCGGCCTGCTGATCTTCGCGGTCGCCGCCACTTTCGTGCTGTTCATGCTCAACCAGAACGCGGCGCTGCGGCGCGCGATCGACGGTTTCGCGGCCCATCTCGGCAATCTCCTGGTCGATGAGAGGAATGCGCTCAATTTCGCCGGTTATTCGAACTCCGCCTGGGCGACGGTCGATCGCAGGCAATTGCAAGACGCCGCGAAAGCCCATGCCAGACGCCTGCGCAGCGATATCGCCTCGCTGGAAGCGGAAAGCGCGGCTATCCGCCCGCGCCTTTCAAAGGCCGGCAAGGACGCGATCGAGGCCGCCTCCGTCAACGACGATTTGTTCTGGACCTCGCGCGATATTGCCTCCAACCTGGACAAGCTCGCCGAAACCGACGGGGCGAGCGACCAGCTCTACCGCGCCATTCGAAACCAGTTCGACTGGTTTGCCCAACCCATGCTGGACAGGGTCCGCAACGCCATCGAGGAGGAGCGCAAGGCCGCCGAATGGGACAACAACCGTCTTCTGACGTTCGGAAGCCTGCTTATTGTCCTCGCGATCGCTCTGGTGGGTATCTGGATATTCCGCCCGATGGAAGCCGCGATCCGCCGCGCTTTCCGGACGGCGGACCTCGCGATCAAGCGGGCGGAAGCCGCCGACCGGGCGAAATCGGAATTCCTCGCCAATATGAGCCACGAGATCCGCACCCCGATGAACGGCGTGCTCGGAATGGCCGAACTCTTGACCAAGACGGATCTCAATTCACGCCAGAGGATGTTCACCGACGTCATCGTCAAATCCGGGAACGCGCTGTTGACGATCATCAACGACATCCTCGATTTCTCCAAGATAGACGCCGAACAGCTCACTTTGGAGAAAGCGCCGTTCAACCTTTCCGAAGCGGTCGAGGACGTCGCTACGCTGATTTCGGCCAAGGTCGCGGAAAAGGATCTGGAACTGATCGTGCGGGTCGATCCGAAGCTGCCGCAGGAGGTCATCGGCGATGTTGGCCGTTTCCGGCAGATCATCACCAACCTGCTCGGCAATGCGGTGAAATTCACCGAAAGAGGGCATGTGCTCATCGATGTTTCGGGCACGAACCGGGACGGTTCGGTGGCGCTTAGCGTACGCGTCGAGGATACCGGCATCGGCATACCCGACGAGAAGCTGAAGACCGTCTTCGAGAAATTCGCGCAAGTCGACAGCACCTCGACCAGGCGCTACGAAGGAACGGGCCTCGGCCTCGCCATCGCCTCCCGGCTTGTCCAGTTGATGGGCGGCAGGATCGAGGTCGAAAGCACCCTTGGGCGCGGATCGGTCTTCCGCTTCACCATCATGCTCCAGCCGCACGAAACGGGCGAGCGCAAAGAAGTGGTGCCTGTCGACATAAGCGGCGCGCGCGTGCTGATCATCGATGACAATACGGTAAACCGGCAGATCCTTTCGGAGCAGGTCCGCAGTTGGGGCTTTGACTGCGCCGCCGCCGAGAGCGGCCTTGTCGCGCTCGCCTTCCTGCAGAAATGCGTGGAAATAGGCGCACGCGTCGATTGCGTCATCCTCGATTACCAAATGCCCGTGATGAACGGCGCCGAGGTCGCCAGGGAGATGCGCAAGGTGCGCGGCATGGAGCAGATACCAATCCTGCTGCTGACCTCCGTCGACCAGATCGATTTCGGCAGGTTCTCGGTCGAGTTCGGAATGGCGGCCTATCTCACCAAGCCAGCCCGCTCGGCGGTGCTTTTCGACACGCTCGTTTCAGTCATCCAGAGGGGGCGGCAGAAGCTGGCCCAGCCCCTGACGCTTGCTCCCGCCCAAACCGCGACGCCGGCGATGGACAAGGTCACGGAGATCATCCCCGCCGCGCGTCCGAAGCCGGTGGATATCCTTGTCGCCGAGGACAATGAGGTCAATCAGCTTGTCTTCAGCCAGATCCTCGACGATTTGAAGCTCTCCTACCGGATTGCCGCCAATGGAAGGACCGCGCTCGAACTTTACCGTGCGCTCTCGCCCAAGCTCATCCTCATGGATGTCTCCATGCCCGAAATGAACGGCTTCGAAGCGACTAAAGCCATCCGCCGGGAGGAGAACGGCAGGATGATCCGCACGCCCATCATCGGCATAACCGCGCATGCGTTGAAGGGCGACCGGGAAAAATGCCTCGATGCCGGCATGGACGATTATCTCTCCAAGCCGATTTCGCCTGACAGGTTGGCGCAGAAGATCGCGACATGGACGGAAGAGCCGCCGGCGTCGCTGAGCGCCTGAGCCTTGGGGCGACCGCTCACCGGTTCCTGAGCACGACGCAGGAGCCGCCGGCCTTGTGCAGCGCCTCGCAAATCGTGTTCGCCTCGCTTCGGCTGTCGGCGCCGATCCTGACGGCATAGACGCCGCGCCGTCCCATCGGCGTCCGCACGCGGCTGACGACCGGTTCATATTGGGCCAGAAGCCTGGGATAGCGCGCCTTGACGCGCATCCAATGTCCCACAGCGGCTGAGCGGCGGAAATTGCCGGCGACCTGGATCCCCCAGGGCTTGACGTTGATATGCGCCATCGGAACGGTAGCCGCCATGATGATCGGCAGCCTGCGGCAGGATTGCTCGAAGGAAAGCTTGGCGTCCAGGGGCTTGACCGTCGCATGGTGCGATCGGTCGGTGAAATTGTCGACCGGCTCGCCGAGAATATCGAGCACGTAATCCTCCGTCTCGATCGGTAGGAAGCCGCCGGACAAGAGCCAGTGGGAAACCCGGTTCTCGCCGGCATTATAGGCGGCCGCCGCCAGGCCGAGATTGCCATAATCCTTGCGTAACGCCGCCAGATAGGCGGCGGAAGCGGGCAGCGCCTGATCGAGATCGAAAGGATCGGCAAGGCCGCGCAGTTTCGCCGTCCCCGGCATGAACTGCGCTATTCCCTCGGCGCCGACGGGACTGACCGCATTGGCGTCGAAACGGCTTTCCTTCCAGATCAGCCGGGCGAAGAAGTCGCGTGGCAGGCCGTTTGCGTCAGCTTGCTGTTCGATCAGATCACAGATGTGATCGATGCCCTTGTCGGCCGAATTCGGCGCGCTGGGGCCAGCAACGGCCTTCCCACCCGATATTGCGGAACCGAACATCGCGACAAGCGCAATTGCGGCAAAAAGCCCCTTAGAGACCTTCATGGTTAGCGGGAAACAGAATCGTTTCCATCTGATCATGAAAGGCTCTATTGCGCCGCCACCGAAACGCCACGGCCGAACCGCTGCTCGATATAGTCGGCGACCATTTTCTGGAAATCTTCCGCGATCGCCGATCCGCGCAAGGTCGTCACCTTACGGCCATCGATGAAGACCGGCGCGGCGGGCGTTTCGCCCGTTCCAGGCAGCGAAATGCCGATATCGGCCTGCTTGGATTCGCCGGGGCCATTGACGATGCAGCCCATCACGGCAACGTGGAGCGCCTCAACGCCCGGATATTTGGCGCGCCATATCGGCATGTTGTCGCGAATGTCGCCCTGGATCTTCTGCGCCAGTTCCTGGAAGACGGTCGAAGTCGTGCGGCCGCAGCCGGGACAGGCGGCGACGATCGGCACGAACTGGCGGAAGCCCATGGTCTGCAAGAGTTCCTGCGCCACCTGCACCTCGCGCGCGCGGTCGCCACCCGGCTCGGGCGTGAGAGAAATGCGGATCGTGTCGCCGATTCCCTGCTGCAAAAGAATGCCCATCGCCGCGGAGGAGGCGACGATGCCCTTCGTGCCCATGCCGGCCTCGGTCAAGCCGAGATGCAGCGCATGATCGGAGCGCTTCGCCAGTTCCGCGTAGACCGCGATCAAATCCTGCACCTGGCTGACCTTGGCGGAAAGGATGATCCGGTCGCGTGGCAGGCCGATCTCCTCGGCGAGCGCCGCCGAGATCAGCGCCGACTGGACGATTGCTTCGCGCGTGACCTCTTGCGCGGAAAGCGGCGAGCCGTTCTTCTGGTTGTCGTCCATCAGCCGCATCAGGAGTTCCTGGTCGAGCGAGCCCCAGTTCACGCCGATCCTGACCGGCTTGCCGTAGCGGATCGCCATTTCGATGATGGCGCCGAACTGCCGGTCGCGCTTTTCCCTGAAGCCGACATTCCCTGGATTGATGCGGTATTTGGCGAGCGCCTCCGCACAGGCCGGGTGCTCGGCAAGAAGCTTGTGGCCGATATAGTGGAAATCGCCGATCAGCGGCACGTTGATGCCGAGCCGGTCGAGGCGCTCCCTTATATGCGGAACGGCGGCGGCGCTCTCGTCGCGATCGACCGTTATGCGCACCAGTTCCGAGCCGGCGCGGTGAAGCGCCGCGACCTGCGCCACCGTCTGGTCGACATCGGCGGTATCCGTATTCGTCATCGACTGGACGACGACCGGCGCATCGCCCCCAACCATGATCCCGCCTACATCGACGGCGACGGAGCGTCTGCGCGGGAAGGGAAGAGGCTGATACTCTGTCATGGGATCGAACTCGCGGTGCTGCCTGTCGGTCGAAATGGATCACATGCACCCGAATTTCAATAATCGCCGCCGCCCATTCGGACAAGGCTTTTGGCTATGAAGCGGGCACGAGCATTCTACGCAACGTGCCGTCCTTCAGCCAGAACTGATGGAACAGCGCCGCCGCCGCGTGAATGGAGATCAGCACGATGAGAACCGGCCTGCCCCAGGAATGGATGTCGCCATAGGGGTCGCCGACATAATAGCCGAGCAGGCCGAGCACGGGCATGGCGAGGAGGACGACGTAAAAGAGCAAGTGGCTTGCTTCCGCGGCCTTCCTCATCCAGCGCGGTCCCGACGCCCCCGGCTCCGGGACGTTCCGGGTCAAGCGGAGCAGAAGGCGCAACAGGACAAGCGCGAGGATCGTGATGCCGATCCAATAATGAAAACTCGCCCAGCTTCGGACGGAAGCATTGATCGCCATTCCGCGATGTTCGAGATGCAGAAGGTGCGACATGCTGTCACCGAACACGAGTTGGAACAGAACAAGAAGGGCGATCAGCCAATGCAGAAGGATTTGTGAAGCGGAGTAGCCGGAACGGAAGGGCGAAGCCATTTGACGTCTCTTTGTGATTGAAAGCGGACCTGGGCAGACGCATGCCTGATAATGTCATAATTTGGAATCGTTCCAATTTATGACTATCACGGCGGACAATGGCAGCCGCTCGCTTCATTTGCGTTATCCGGTCCATCATGTTGACGGCATCGCGCCGCCGGACCTATTGAGCTGCTGCATTGCACAATGGCCGAGCGGAGGAAAAAGGCATCATGGATAGGATCAGAACGGCTGTCGTCACCGGTTCCAATTCGGGTATCGGGTTGGCGATAGCGGAAGCGCTCGCCAGCGCCGGGCACAATGTGGTGCTGAATTCCTTCACCGACAGCAAGGAGGATCACGCGCTGGCGGCCGAGATCGCCAGAAAGAACGGCGCCGACGCCATCTACATCAAGGCCGACATGACAAATCCGGAGGAATGCCGGCGACTGGTCGAGAAGGCCGCCGATCGCTTTGGTTCAGTGGACATTCTGGTCAACAATGCGGGCATCCAGCACGTCGCGCCGGTCGAATCGTTCCCCGTCGAGAAATGGGACGCGATCATCGCCATCAATCTGACCTCGGCGTTCCACACCACGGCGGCGGCGATCCCGCATATGAAGAAGGCCGGCTGGGGACGGATGATCAACATCGCCTCCGCCCATGGCCTCCGCGCATCACCCTTCAAATCGGCCTATGTCGCGGCGAAGCACGGCATAATCGGCTTCACAAAGACGGTCGCGCTCGAGCTTGCCGAGCACGGCGTCACGTGCAATGCGATCTGCCCGGGCTATGTGCTGACTCCGCTTGTCGAGGCGCAGATTCCCGACCAGATGAAAGCCCACAACATGGATCGCGATACCGTCGTTCGCGACGTGATGCTGGCGAAGCAGCCGACCAAGGAATTCGTCACCGTCGAGCAGGTCGGGGCGCTCGCGGTGTTCCTAGCGTCGGATGCCGCGGCTTCCATCAACGGTACGCCCGTTTCCATCGACGGAGGCTGGACCGCCGAATAAGAGGACGGCTCCAACCCTTATTTCCGGGCCAGCCAACATCTGATAAGGTCCGCCGCTACGTTGAGGCTGAGTTTCGAAAGCCTCAGCGCCGATCGCGCATTCATTTCGGGAGGAGACAAGGGGGAACCGGAAGTGACGCTCGGCACCATTCTTCTCATCATATTGATTCTCATCGTGCTCGGCTCGGTTCCGACATGGCCCTATTCGCGCGGCTGGGGATACGGGCCATCCGGCATCGTCGGCATCATTCTCGTCATCGTCATCATCCTGATCCTCGTCGGTAGGATTTGAAGGCGGCGCTTCGGTCGTCTCAGGCCGCTTTCTTCGCGTGAAGCCGCGCAATGCCGAGTTCGGCGATCGCATCGGCGACCGCTGTCCCGAGCGGCGTGTGCGGAACCTGCCCGATCATGCCGGCCAGCCGGCCAGGCGCGAGCCGGTGCGCCTCGAAACGCAAATAGGCCATGGAGAGGATCGCCCGCCACATCGGGTTGAAGGGGCTGCCAAGCCGAAGCATCCACCAAGGCATCGACTGCAGGTAAAGGGACTCCCCCATCACACTTTGCGCCGCCGCCTTCATTTCCAGATCGGTGACGGCATGGCCGGCGAAATTGAGGCTTTCGAAAGCGCCGAGCTTCTGCCGATTGTCTCCCAGCGCGACGAATGCGCGCGCAAGATCGGGCAGATAGGCCCATTCATGGACGAGGTCGATCTTGCCCGGCGCGGTGTAGATGCCCTTGGCGAGTTTCGACGCCACCACGAGATCGAACCACGAGCCAGTCCCCTTCCCGCCGAAGAAATCGCCGGCACGCAGAATGGCGGTTCTGACGCGGCCGGCCTCGGCTTCGCGCCGAAAAAGCGTTTCCATGGCGACGCGGATGCGTCCTTTTTCTGTTGTCGGATGCTGCGGCGTGTCTTCCGTCAGCACCGCCGGGATCGGCGAACCGAAATTATAGACCGTGCCGGGAAAGAAATGATGCGCGCTGGCGGCGGCACAGGCCGCCATGACGTTTTCGGCCATCGGCAGGCAGGACGTCCAGTCCGAATAGATCGGACTCAATCCGTTGAAAACGATCTCCGCGCCGGCAACGGCAGCGATGAGCGCATCCTGGTCGAGCGCGTCGGCAATGGCGATTTCCGCGCCGGCGAGTTCGGCTGGAACCTTGCCGTCTCGCGTGACCGCCCGCACGTCGTAACCTGCGTCGAGGAAGGCCTTGGCGACGGCGCGGCCGATACGGCCCTTTGCGCCCAGAACAGCAATCCGTGTCATCTCTAGTCTCCATGATCGGAAGTTGATGACCGGAAAATTGCTCATTCATTATCGCATTTAAATTGACAAAATTCGAGCAGCTAATATTCAATAGTGAATATGCAAGATCTTGATTGGAACCTGATCAAGGCTTTCCTCGCGGTTGCCCGCACCGGCAGCCTCTCCGCCGCGGCGCGGATGCTCGGCGCCAGCCAGCCGACGCTCGGCCGCCATATCGCCGA
>JBQCEL010000276.1:0-18921 GCA_051960255.1 Rhizobiaceae bacterium | reverse complement strand
GCGAGTGCCGTCGTCGCGCTGCGCCGTGCAGCGCGCGCTGTAGAAGCAGGAGACGCCTCGATCGTCGCCTGCGTCGGCGGCGACGCCAATCACGTCGATTCCTTCCGCAAACTGCTCTCCTCCTTCTCGCGCTTCGCGCAGGACGCGAGCTATCCCTACGGCTATGGCGGGCCGAACGGCTCCTTCGCGCTTCTGACCGATCATTACATGCGCACTTACGGCGCGACGCGGGAGGATTTCGGCAAGATCTGCGTCGCCCAGCGCGCCAACGCCCTCACCTATCCGCATGCGATCATGAAAACGCCGCTGACGCTGGAAGCCTATCTCTCCGCGCGCGAGATCGCCGACCCGATCCATCTTTTCGATTGCGTCATGCCCTGTGCCGGCGCGGAAGCCTTTCTGGTCACGACGGCGGATATCGCGAGGGATCTCGGGCTTCCCCATGCGACGCTCGTTTCGACCATCGAGCGCCACAACGCCTTCCCCGACGATCCAATCCAGATGCGGGGCGGATGGGCGATGGATATCGACGAGCTTTACGCCATTGCGGGCCTGTCGCC
Organism: Rhizobiaceae bacterium; assembly: GCA_051960255.1. GTDB lineage: Bacteria > Pseudomonadota > Alphaproteobacteria > Rhizobiales > Rhizobiaceae > Mesorhizobium_L. Next base: position 18,361 of record JBQCEL010000276.1, on the reverse strand, counting down.
GGACGATATCGACGTTCTGGAGACTTATGACGATTATCCGGTGATCGTCATGATGCAGTTCGAGGATCTCGGCTTCTGCAAGAAAGGCGAAGGGCCGGATTTCGTCCGCTCCCATGATCTGACGAGCAGCGGCACCTTCCCGCAGAACACCTCGGGCGGCCAGCTTTCGGCCGGTCAGGCGGGCGCGGCCGGCGGCTATCTCGGCATGGTCGAAGCGCTGCGACAGATCACCGGCCAATCGCTGTCGCAACAGGTTCAAGGCGCGCGCACGGCGCTGGTGTCGGGATTCGGCATGATCAATTACGACCGCGGCCTTTGCTCCGGCGCGGCGGTCCTTCAGGGAGACGGCGCATGACCGAGCCCATCGCCCGCCCGCCGAAGAAGGACCCGCAGAAGGTCACGCGCCCGCCGGAACTGCCCCCGGTCCAGCGCAGCCGCGCCGCGCTCGCCATGTCGGCCGCCGCCGCGCGCGGCGTGTTCGCGCTGCAGAGATGCGCCGCCTGCGGCGAGATCGCCTATCCGCCGCGCGACGCCTGCCCGAAATGCCTTTCGCAGCAGCTTGCATTCGAGCCGGTCGCGGATGGCGGCGAGGCGATCGCGGAAACCATCATCCGCACCAGCACCGATCTCTATTTCCGCCAGCGCACGCCCTGGCGCATCGGCACGGTCAGGCTCGATTGCGGCCCGTCGGTCGTGGCGCATCTCCAGGGTGACGTGACGGCGCCGTCGCGCGTGCGCATGATTTCGAAGCTCGACAAGAGCGGCAACGCCGTCCTGATGGCTCTTCCTGAAAGGGAGACGGAGAACATGGCAGACGATCCCGAACTGCGCGAACTGACGGCGAGCCCGAAATTCCGCCGCGTGCTGCTGACGGATGGACGCGGCGCGGTCGGCCAGGCCGTCGCCGCGGCGCTGTCGAAAGCCGGGGCATCGATCGTCTTCGTCGGCATCGCCGAGCCATGGAAGCCTTATCCCGGACAGGAACGGCTCGCCGCCATTCCCAATGTCCAGATCATGGAACTCGACCTTACCGACACAATCTCGGTGCGCGAACTTTCCGGCGAGATCGGCGGCAAGACGGACATTATCGTCAACACGGCCGACCATGTCAGGCCCGGCGGGCTGCTGGCGCAGGGCAATCTGGTGACGGCGCGCGATTCCTTCGACGTCAACGTCTTCGGCTTGCAGCGGCTGGCGCAGGCCTTCGGGCCGGGCATGCGCGCCCGCGGCGCGGATGGCACGAATTCCGCCGCCGCTTTCGTCGATATATTGCCAGTCTATGCGCTCGCCAACACACCCGATTTCGGCTTCTACTCGGCAAGCGCGGCGGCCCGTCACTCGCTGCTGCAATGCCTGCGCGCCGAACTGAGGCCCGGCGGCGTGCGCGTCATGAGCATCTTCACCGGCCCCGTCGAGGACGATTGGCGTCAGCACGTGCCGCCGCCCAAAGTGTCGCCGGGCAAGATCGCCGAGGCGGTGATCGCGGCGCTGAACGGTGGCATCGAGGAAAGCTTCGTCGGCGATGTCGCGAAGGACGTCGCCGCCCGCTTCCTCGACAATCCGAAGGTGCTCGAAAGGGAGCTTGGCCTCTGATGGACATGGCGAACAAGGATGCGACCGGTCTGCTTGCCGCTCTTGCCGCCGGCATCCGGACAGGCGGCGTCGAAGTGGTCGATCTGACCCACACCCTGTCGCCGGATTTTCCGGTGATGGTGCTGCCGCCGGAACTCGGCCAATGCCAGCCTTTCCGAATCGAGGAAGTCTCGCGCTATGACGAGCGGGGACCAGGCTGGTACTGGAACAACATCTCCATGAGCGAGCATGCCGGCACGCATTTCGATGCGCCGGCGCACTGGATTTCCGGCCGCAACCTGCCGCAGGGCACGGTTGACGAACTGCCTTTCGACAGGCTGATCGCGCCGGCGGTCGTCCTCGATTTTTCTGCCGAAAGCAGGGCCGATGAGGATTTCCTGCTGACGCGCGGCCATATCGAGGCATGGGAAGCGGAAAACGGCCGCATCGAGCCCGGAAGCTGGGCGCTCTTCCGCACCGACTGGTCGAAGCACCTCGGAACGGCGAAATATCTCAATCTTCGCGAGGATGGAGCCCATTCGCCCGGGCCGGACGCCTCGGCGATGGAATTCCTCGTCAAGGAGCGCGGCATCATCGGCTTCGGCACCGAGACGATCGGCACCGATTGCGGCCAGGGCAACCATATGAGCCCGCCCTATCCCGCCCATTTCATCCTGCACGGCAATGGCCGCTACGGGCTGCAATGCCTGGCCGCGCTCGACCGCCTTCCGGCGCGCGGCGCGATCGTCTTCGCCGCGCCTCTCAAAATCCTGCACGGCTCGGGCAGCCCCTTGCGCGTCTTCGCGCTCGTTCCGGCTGGCACGGGAAAGGAGTGAGATGAGCGAGGAAACGTTCACCGCCGTCGTCACCGGCTCCAGTTCCGGGATCGGGCGCGATATCGTCCGGCGCATGCTCGATCGCGGCTGGCGGGTTATCGGCCTGTCTGTGGACGCACATGATTTCGAGCACGAGCGATTCGAGCCAGTCAAGGTCGATCTGCTCGACGAGGCGGCGACCAAGGCGACGGCCGCCGCGATCGCGGCCCGCCACGCCGTCACCCATGTGGTGCACAATGCCGGGCTGATCTGGCCGAATATGCTGGACGACGTGAAGCCCGAAGAGATCGATGGATTGACGCGACTGCACCTCACCTCGCCGATGATCCTGACGCAGGCATTCGTTCCGGCGATGCGAAAAAACGGCTTTGGCCGCATCGTCTTCGTCAGTTCCAGAGCATCGATGGGCGTGCCGTCGCGCACCGCCTATTCGGCGACCAAGGCGGCCATCCACGGCATGGCGCGGACATGGGCGCTGGAATTGGGACCCGATGGCATCACCGTGAACGTGGTCGCGCCCGGTCCGATTCTGACGGATAATTTCTGGGGCATCATCCCGAAGGATTCGGAACGGCAGCACAGCCTTGCCGATCGCTTGCCGGTGCGCCGGCTCGGGACGGTCGAGGACGTCAGCCGCGCCGTTCTGTTCTTCGCTGAACCCGAAGCCGGCTACGTCACCGGGCAGGTGCTGTTCGTTTGCGGCGGCGGCAGCCTGGGCGGACTGTCGCTCTGAGCGCGTATTCCACCATTCATCATCGGCATCCGCGGTTCGCAGCTCTTGCCGAGGACCGCCAAAATAGTTTAAGATTAAAATAATCGGGCATCTGGCCAAAATCGGATTGGAGGCTGCGCTATGCGCATCACGGTGATTGGCGGCGGTCCCGGCGGGCTTTATTTCGCCCTTCTGACGAAGAAGCGGCGGCCGGACTGGTCCATCGACATCTACGAGCAGAACCGCGCCGACGACACGTTCGGCTTCGGCGTCGTCTTCTCCGACGAGACGCTGCACGAATTCCTGTCGCGCGACCGCATCTCGTTCGACCGCATCCGCTCGCAATTCGCCTATTGGGACGATGTCGCGATCCACAAACAGGGCACGGAAATGCGCTGCGGCGGCAACGGCTTTGCCGGCATTTCGCGCATGAAGCTTCTCAATATTCTGCAGCAGCGCTGCCGCGAGGAAGGCGTCGGGCTGCATTTCAGCGAGCCGGTCGATCCGGCGAAACTGGAAGCGCGTTTCGGCGCTTCCGATATCATCGTCGCCGCCGACGGGGTCAATTCGCGCATCCGCGAGCATTTCAAGGCGGAATTCGAGCCCGAACTGTCGATAAAGGCGAACTGCTTCTGCTGGATGGGATCGACCCGTCCGATGGACGAGTTCAACTATTTCTTCAAGGAAACCGAGCACGGCATCATCTGCGCCCATTGCTATCAGTACGAGCCCGGCCGCTCGACCTGGGTTTTCGAGATGGACGAGGCCTGCTGGGAGAGCCACGGTTTCAGGGAGACGGACGAGGAAGATTCCCGCGCCAGGCTGGAAGCGCTCTACGCCGAGGAGCTTCGCGGCCACCCGCTTCTGCTCAACCGCTCGCATTGGCGCCGGTTCCCGCGCATCTTCTGCCGCAACTGGTCGCACGGCAACATGGTGCTTCTGGGCGACGCCAAGGCGTCGGCGCATTTTTCGATCGGCTCAGGCACCAAGCTCGCCATGGAATGCGCGATTTCGCTCTCGGACGCGGTGGTCGAAAAGGCAGAGCGCGACGTTAAGGCGGCATTCGCCGCTTATGATGCCGAGCGTCGCACGCCCTGCCAGGTGATCCAGCACAATGCCGACGTGTCGCTCGCCTGGTTCGAGCATATGAACCGGTCCTGGGACATGGACCCGGAACAGTTCTCGATGGTGGTCATGTGCCGGGCGAAGTCGATCACCTACGACAATCTGGTCGTACGCGACCCGGCCTATGTCGAGAAGGTCGATACCGCCTATTACGAACGCCTGTTCCGGGAGACCGGCTACGACTATCGCGACAGCCGGCCGACGCCGATGTTCACCAGGTTCAAGCTGCGCGGCATGGAAATCGAGAACCGCGTCGTCATGTCGCCGATGGCGCAATATTCTGCCGACGATGGCGGCAATCTGACCGACTGGCATTTCGTCCATTACACATCGCATGCGCTGGGCGGCGCCGGGCTCGTCTTCACCGAGATGACCTGCCCCTCGCCGGACGCCCGCATCACATGGGGCTGCACGGGGCTGTGGACCGACGCGCATGAAGCGCAATGGAAGCACATCGTCGATTTCGTCCACGAACATTCGCAGGCGAAAATGTGCATGCAACTCGGCCATGCCGGCCGCAAGGGATCAACCCAGCTTGGCTGGGAGAAGGCCGATTGGCCGATCGAGGAGAAGGCGCGCAACTGGCCGCTCCATTCGGCCTCGCCGATCCCCTATCTGGAGGGAGTCAGCGATACGCCGCGCGAGATCGACCGGGCCGGGATGGAGCGCATCGAGCAGGATTTCGTGCAGGCGGTGGAGCGCGCCGAGCGCGCCGGCTTCGACATGTGCGAGCTCCATTGCGCCCATGGCTATCTGATGGCGTCGTTCCTTTCGCCACTCACGAACGAGCGCACCGACGAGTATGGCGGCTCGATCGAAAACCGCCTGCGCTATCCGCTCGAGGTCTTCCGCGCGATGCGCGCTGTCTGGCCCGCGCGCAAGCCGATGTCGGTGCGCATTTCCGCGACGGACTGGAAGGACGGCGGCATTTCCGAAGCCGAAACCTTCGCCATTGCGGAAGCCTTTGCCGAGGCGGGCTGCGATCTGATCGACGTGTCGGCTGGGCAGACGGTCGCTGACCAGAAACCCGTTTATGGCCGCATGTTCCAGGTGCAATTCGCCGAGGCGATCCGTAACGTCCCGAAGATGGCGGTCATGGCCGTCGGCGCGATCACGGAACCAGGGCAGGTCAACACCATCCTGCACACGCGCCGCGCCGATCTCGTGGCGCTCGGGCGTCCGCATATGTGGAACCCCTATTTCACGCATCAGGCGGCGGCATGGTATGACGCGCGCAACCAGCACTGGCCGAAGCAATATCTTTCCGGCCGCGACCAGGCCTATCGCGAATTCCAGAAAAGACGCGAACAGGAAATCGAACTCCGCCGCAAGGCGCGGCCGCGGCCATCGGAGTTCGATCTCCCCTCGCCCAATCATGCCAGGGCCGCGGAATGACCGGCGACATGCGCACCCTGCCGGACCTCCTTCTCAAGCAGGCGCGGCGCTATGAGGGGCGTGATCTCGTCATCTTCGACGAACGCACGTGGCGCTACGATGACGCCGTCGAAATCGCGACCCGCCGGGCGGCGGCGCTGAAAGCGGCAGGCGTCCAGCGAGGCGACCGCGTCGCGCTGATCGCCTCGAACCGGCCGGAATTCCTGGAGATCTTCTTCGGCTGCGCCTGGCTCGGCGCGATCGCGGTGCCGATCAACATCGCCTCGCGCGGCATGCAATTGCAGCACATCCTGTCCAATTGCGGCGCGAAGCTGCTCGTCATCGAAGATGCCCTCTGCCCTTGTCTCGAAACGATCGATCCGGATGCGCTTGCCCTCCAAACGATCTGGGTGATCGGCGATCCCCCGGCTACCCGGACGAAGAATGCCGTGCCGCTGCCGGCGCCGGAGGAAGCGGCAGAGCCGGCCGCGCTCAATCCCGGCGATACCGCCGCGATCATCTACACGTCCGGCACGACGGGTCCGTCGAAAGGCGTCTGCTGCCCGCACGCGCAACTCTACTGGTGGGGCGCCAACACAGCCGACATTCTCGGGCTCGGCAGCGGGGAGCGGCTCTATACGCCCCTGCCGCTCTTTCACGTCAACGCGCTCAACACGGTCTATCAGGCTCTCCTGACGGGCTCGACAGCGATCATCGGCAAACGGTTCTCCGCCTCCGGTCTGTGGCGCGCGCTCGCCGAGTCTGAAGCGACCGCAACCTATCTGCTCGGGGCCATGGCGCCGATCCTTCTTTCGCGGCCGGAAAGCCCGTTCGACCGCGCCCACACTATCCGGATCGCTCTCGGCCCAGGCGTACCGTCGCGGTTCCATGCGCCTTTCCGGGAGCGCTTCGGCTTCGATCTCGTCGAAGGCTATGGCTCGACGGAGACCAATTTCGTCATCGCCTGCCGACCGGGCGAGGCAATTGCGGGAACGATGGGCAGGCTGCGGCCTGGCTTCGACGCCCGCGTGGTCGACGAATGGGACAACGAGATGCCATCCGGACAGGCGGGCGAACTGGTTCTACGGGCGAGCGAACCCTTCGCCTTCTCAAGCGGCTATTTCGGCATGCCGGAAAAAACGGTCGAAGCCTGGCGCAATCTCTGGTTCCACACCGGCGATCGCGTCGTGCGTGAGGCCGATGGCGGCTTCCGCTTCATCGACCGCATGAAGGACGCCATCCGCCGGCGTGGCGAGAACATCTCCTCGTTCGAGGTCGAGCAGGTGCTCCTGGCGCATCCAACGATTGCCGCCGCCGCGGTCTTTCCGGTGCGCTCCGAAATAGCCGAGGACGAGGTCATGGCGGCGGTGATCGCGGCGGCGGGTGCGGCGATCGACGAGGCTGGACTGATCGAGTTCTGCCGGCCCCGCCTGCCCTATTTCGCCATACCGCGCTTCATCGAAGTGATGAGGGAACTGCCGACGACCGAAAACGGCAAGGTGCAAAAGTTCGCCTTGCGCGAGCGCGGCGTCACCGCCGCTACATGGGACCGCGACGCGCACGGGGCATCGCGGTCAGATAATTAGAGCACGATGCGATTAGATTGAATCGCCCCATGCTCTTGTCTCTTTGTTTGAGCATGATCTTTTCGGAAAACCGGCACCCGCTTTTCCGGATCATGCTTTAGCCAGCGCGATCAGCCTGCGATCAGCCTGACCTCGATATTTCCGCGTGTCGCGTTGGAGTAGGGGCAGCGTTCGTGGGCCGCCGTCAGCAGTTCCTCAACTTGGGCGCGCTCGAACCCCGGCACATGCGCCGTCAATTCGACCGCCAGACCATAGCCGACCGCCACCGGGCCGATGCCGACCTTGGCCGTAATTGTCGTGTCGTCGGGAAGCGCGATCTTCTTCTGGCGGGCGACCAGCTTGAACGCGCCGAGAAAACAGGCCGCATAGCCCGCCGCGAAAAGCTGCTCCGGATTGGTGCCGTCACCGCCAGGACCGCCGAGTCCCTTCGGGATGGAGAGGGTGAGCGACAAGCCGCCGTCGCGGCTTCTTGCCGTCCCTTCGCGCCCGCCCGTTGCCGTCATCTCCGCTTCATAGAGAATCTTTTCCGGTCTCGTCACCATGGCTCCATCCTTTTCTAATGCCGTAATCGGCATGATTTCAGCTCTTCCGCCCGGTACGAACGAACTGCCTGAAATCGGCGCGCGCCCTTTCCGGCGCGAGCGCGAAACTCGGTCCGCGGCTCGCCTCGATACCGTCGACGCGGTGAAGCTCGGCCCACATTTCCGCGCTCTTCAATCCAACGGACGCGCAATTGATCACAGGCGCATGCCCAACCCTGAAGGCGCGCTCGCTACACATGAGAAGGCCGGGCAATACGCCGGCCGGGATGATGACATCGGCGCCGCGTTCGACAAGCGGGATAGCGCAGGTAGCGAAATCGTCGAGCATGCGCCGGCGCGCGTCCTCGTCTCCGGCAAAGGCCGCGCTGAAATCCTCCGGCCGGCATCCCATGCCGACGACATGCGCGACGCGATCGCCGATGCCGTAGCGATCCACCTGCTCGAGATGCATCACCTCGAAAACCGGATCGAGCGTGACCAGCCCGAGCCGCCGGCCGATCTGCAACGCGGCATGCAGCGTCGCCTCGCCGACGCCGACAACCGGGATGCGCACGGCCGAGCGCAATTCATAGAGACCCGGATCCTGGAAATGCCCCATGACATAGGCGTCGAAGCCATCTTCCTCGGCCTGCATCGCATTGTCGATGGCCAGAAGCGAGCAGCGCAATTCGCTGAGTCGCCCGAAATCGCGATCCGGCGGCGAGATGCCCGCCACGTGAACCGTCGTGCCGGGCGCGGCGATCGCGTTGAGATAGGCGGCAAGACGCTCCATATAGGCCCGGCTCGCCGTCGCATCGATGAAACTTTGCCAGAATATCTTCATGGGTTGGCCGTTTAGAGCGCCGCGCGCGGCGTTTCCCCTTCGAAACCGCCGAGATAGGTGGAGATGAGGCGCGGGTCGTGCATCAACTCCCCCGCCGGGCCGGAATGGGTGATCTCGCCCGTTTCCATGACATAGCCGAAATCCGCCGTATCGAGCGCGGCCTTGGCGTTCTGCTCGACGAGCAGGATGGACACGCCGAGTTCCCGCAAGGAGGCAATGATGCGGAAGATTTCGCGGATGATCAGCGGAGCGAGTCCCAGGCTCGGCTCGTCGAGCATCAGCAGCCGGGGCTTGGCCATCAGCGCACGGCCGAGCGCCAGCATCTGCCGCTCTCCGCCCGACAAGGTGGACGCCTTCTGCGAACGGCGCTCGTCGAGGCGCGGGAAGCGGCGGAAGACTTCGCTCATGTCCTGCTTGATGTCCTGGCCGTTGCTATGGCGGCTGTAAGCGCCAAGCAGGAGATTGTCATAGACGGACAGTCCGCCGAAGAGCTCCCTCCCCTCGGGAACCAGGCACAGGCCCATTTCGACGCGGCCCTCGACATCGAGGCGGGAGACGTCCTCGCCGTCGAACCGGACATGACCGGTCGACCGCCTCAGTCCCATGAGCGCCGTCAGCAGGCTTGTCTTGCCGGCGCCGTTCGGGCCGATCACCGTCACGATCTGGCCCTTCTCGACGTGAAGCGAAACATCCCTGACGGCCTCGGCCTTGCCGTAGGAAACGCCAACATTCTCGACGGACAAGAGCGGCATCAGGCTACGCTTCCCAGATAGGCTTCCTGTACGCGCTCGTCATCGCGGACCTCCTCCGGATTGCCCTCGCAGAGCTTACAGCCGAATTCCATCACGACGATGCGATCGACCAGATTCATGACGAATTCCATGTCATGCTCCACGAGCAGGATCGTCAGACCCTCTTTTCTCAGCGAGCGCAAGAGGTCGGCGAGCGCGCGCTTTTCCAGGCGCCTGAGGCCGGCGGCGGGCTCGTCGAGCACAAGAAGAACCGGATCGGCCGCGAGCGCGCGCGCGATCTCCAGAATTCGCTGGTTGCCGAGCGGGAGGTTGCCTGCCAGCTCGAACGGCCGGTCGCCCAGCCCGACGCGCTTCAACTGCTGCATCGCCTCATACCGCGCCTGGCGCTCCTCCCGGCGGTCGAGTCCAAGCGCGCCGGCGAAGAAGCCGGACCGCGTGCGCGAATAGGCGCCCAGAAGGACGTTGTCGAGGAGCGACATTTTGGGCCGCAGCTTCACGTGCTGGAACGTCCGGGCAATGCCCGCCTCGGCAATTTTACGCTGCGGCGCGCGCGTGATGTCCTTGCCGGCGAAGGTGATACGACCGGCGCTCGCACGGAGCGCGCCGGTCAGGACATTGAACATCGTGCTCTTGCCGGCGCCGTTCGGGCCGATCAGGGCGAGGATTTCGCCGGAGCGCAACTCGAAGCTCACATCATTGACGGCAAGGAGGCCGCCAAAGCGGCGCGTCGCGCCTTCGACGGTTACGAGGATCTGCCCTGCCTGCGGCTGGGCGCGGCGCGGCAGCGGCTCGGTTGCGGCGGGCGGCGCGCGCTTCGGCTCCGGCAGCCAGCCGACGATAAAGGGGACGATGCCCTCGCGGGCATATTGCAGAAACAGGATGAAAAGCGCCGAAAAGACGACGATCTCAAGCTGCCCAGCGGCATTCGGGGCGATTAGCGGCAGATAGTCCTGCACGGCGTTCTTCAGCAAGGTGATGAGCGCAGAACCGACGACGGCTCCGAGGAGATAGCCGGAACCGCCGAGCATCGCCATCATCAGGAACTCGATGCCCATCGTGACGTCAAAGGGCGCGGGGCTGACGAAGCGGTTCATGTGGGCGTAAAGCCAACCGGCGAAGGCGGCCAGAAGCGCGGCTATGACAAAGGTTACGAGCTTGATGCGGAAGGCGCTGATGCCGAGCGATTCCACCATCGCATTGCCGCCGCGCAGCGCGAGCATCGCCCGTCCTTCTCGGGAGTTCAGAAGGTTATAGGAAAGCAGCATCGCCATCAGCAGGATGAACCAGATAAGGAAATAGATCTGGTTGCTGCCGAGCAGCTTCAGCGAACCGATGGAAACGGGGGGAATCGCCATTATGCCGCTGAAATGGCCAAGCCCGTCGACATTGCCGAAGGTGAAATAGATCGCCAGCCCCCAGGCGATCGTGCTCAGCGACAGGAAATGCCCGTGCAGGCGCAAAGTCACGCCGCCGAGTATGGCCGCGACGAGACCGGTCATCACCAGCGCCAGCACCAGGCCGAGCCATGGCGAATAGCCCATGATCGCGGAGGCCCAGGCGGTCGAATAAGCGGCGATGCCCATGAAGGAGGCTTGCCCAAAGGACACCATGCCGCCGACGCCGGTCATCAGCACGAGACCAAGCGCGACGAGAGCATAAACCCCGATATAGTTGAGCAGCGTTATCGAAAACGGCGCCAGATAAAGCGGCGCGGCCGCGAGCAGGATGACGACTACCGCGGAGAGAAGGCGCAATTGGCGCGCACTCATTCGTCGATATCCTCCTCGGAATGCGCGAAGGTGTAGGAGCGCCACAGCAAGACAGGGATCAGGATCGAGAAGACGATCACTTCCTTGAAGGCGCTGCTTTGGAAGGCGGCGAAGCTTTCCAGAATGCCGACCAGCATCGAGCCGAGCGCCGTCACCGGGAAGCTGACCAGTCCCCCGATGATCGCCCCGACGAACGCCTTCAGGCCGATCAGGAACCCGGAATCGTAGAAGATGGTGTTGTCGGCGGAAATCAGGATACCCGATACGCCGGCAAGCAGGGAGCCGAGCAGATAGGCGACGGCGCCGGCGCGCTCGGGCCGAATGCCCATCAGGCGCGCGCCAACGCGGTTGATCGAAGTCGCCTGCAGCGATTTTCCCGAGAGCGTGAACTCGAAGAAAAGGAAAAGCAGCCCGCTGAAGACGATCGCGGCGCCGACGACAAGGATCGCCTGCCCCGAAACGGGAATGTTGCCGAGCATCAGCGTGTAATCCACGAGGCTCTGCGTCCGTACGCCTTCGGGGCCGAAGAAAAGCAGCCCAAGCCCGACCAGCGCGAAATGAAGCGCCACCGCGACCGTCAGCAGGAGGAGCACCGTGCCGTCGGCAATCGGCCGGAAGACGACGCGATCAAGCAGCGGCGAAACCGGCATGATGAGCGCCAGGGCGAGCGCCAGGCGAAGCGGCGTCGGCAGAAGCGTGCCCGCGGTAAAATACACCGCCGCCGCCGGTATCAGCGGCAGCACCAGATAGAAGAGCAGCGCGCGCGGGATTTGCTCATAGGTCCGGGCGCGCAGATGCGATCCGATTTCCATCAGCGTGGCAAGCACCGCCAGCGCGACGACAAGGCCTACGGTCCCCGGCAAATGCTTCGTTTCCAGCGCGGCAAGCGTGAGGGCCGTGAACGCCGCGATATCGCCGAAGGGGACGAAAATGACCCTCGTGACCGCGAAGATAAGGACAAAGCCAAGGGCGATCAGAACGTAGATCGCACCTGTGGCGATGCCGTCCAGGGTCAGGATGGCGGCAATCTGGGCGTTCATCAGGTCTCACAATTCCGCGAATGGATCAGACAATTCAGCTCAGGGCTGATAGATCCATTTGCCGTTCACCAGCTTGACGACCACAAGGCTGCGCTCGTCGACGCCGTATGCGGATTTCGGGGTGAAATTGTAGATGGAATGGACGCCGGCCAGGTTCTTGATCCCGTAGATTCCGTCCATCAGAGCCTGATGAAATTCGGGCGTGCCCGGCTTCGCATGTGTCAGCGCCTTTTCGGCGGCGTTGAGGAAGATGAGCCAGCCATCGAAGGAATAGCCGGAAAACCCGTCATCCGCGGCTCCGCCATTGACCTTGGCGAAGATCTTGTGGAACTCGGTGCCGATCTTCTTGGAAAAATGGTCCGCCGGCAGCTGGTCGGTAACAATCACTGGCCCTGCCGAAACCTGGACACCCTCGGCGGCCTTGCCGCCGACGCGCACGAAGTCCTTATTCAGCATGGCGGGCGTTCCGTAGAATGGCCCTTTATAGCCGAGCTTGCGAAGTTCGAGGAGAGGCAGCGCGGCCTGTGTGGCCGAACCGCCGTCGAGAAAGCCATCGGGATGGGCGGCGATCACCTTCAGGGCCTGCGCGGTCACGCTCGTGTCCGTGCGGGCAAAACGTTCGTTGGTAAGGATCTTCGGGTCGCCCTCCTTTTCGGCGGCGACAGCGCCATTATAGACCAGATCGCCCCACGCGTCGGAGAAGCCGATATAACCCGCGGTCTTGATGCCTTCTCGCTTCATTCGATCAGCGATCACCTTGACCATAAGCGCCGGCGTCTGCGGCACGGCCACGCCCCAGAGGTGTCCTTCCTTCGGAGGCTTGATATTGACCGGCGAGACCGCGATGAACGGAACCTTCAATTCGTTCGCCACCGCCATCATGGCGTTGGTGGACGGCGCGGTCGCGGTGCCGATCAGGAGATCGACATGGTCCTGCTGGATCAGCTTGCGCGCGTCCTGGGTGGCGGCAGCGGGATCGGAGCTGTCGTCGAGCTTGATGAGCTTGATGTTCTCGCCGCCGACCTAGCTTTGATAGGCGTATGCGGCCTTCATGCCCTTGTCGTAGAGAACGCCGATAGAGGCGCCCGGCCCGCTCAACGATGTCACGAAGCCGACGGTTATGTCGGCGCGCGCTGAAGTCGCCGCTATGGTCAGACCCATCAGGGTCGCTGCACTAAGAGCAAAAATCTTCACCATGTCCTCCACCAGAAGCAATGAACAGCGGCGTTCTTATCTCCGCCGCACGGGAAATTGTTGGCGGGTCCGCACTAGCAGGCGGTGGCCTGCCCTTGCGGTCGTGTTCTCTCGCTGCCGAAATCGTCCATTTGGGTTCCCCTTGTTGATATCGCTTCCATAGCCTTGCAGTTTTTTCCGCCCTCGGAAGGAGCCATCCGGTCGTCGAAAGCGACACGACGAACTGGAAAACAACCATTCGCGATGCCGGCCCGCCCGTCGATTGAAGGTGCAGTACAGCTTCCTGGCTTGCGCGATTATTTCAAACTTAAAATGAATTCCCTCGGCCTGTCAACACGATTGCTTGGGGAGATTCCCGCGGCAAAAAAGTTCATGCTTAAAGCGATCCCATGTCGAATCGCCGTCGCCTTGCGGTCCGAGGAGGGCGAAGCTTTCGTTCCAATACGCGTTCGGCGATCTATGCACACGCGCTGTCACCGGCGCGCCCCATGGCAGGCGCCCCATCGTCGGCTCATCTCGTGCTGCCGATGCGACGGCATGCATATGAGTCCACGATCACGCGCTTGCAGAACCGCGAAAAGGCGGCGACCGCTACCAAATATCCGCGCTCGGTGAATCATCAGTACTGCTGCTGCGAAAGGCGCAGCAGACGATGTGCAACGTTTCCAGCGTTCGGAGAAGCCGGATGAAGCCGATCCCGAGAGGTCTGCCGAACTACACTCGACTATTCCTCAATCCGCCATCTCCTGAGAGCCCATGACCGGAAGAGTTCTCCGTTATCGCACTCTTTTCTTTTGACACGGTTGGCCGGTCCCTGTGGGGTCTGATGGGGCTGAATGGCTGCCTTCCGCAGCGTCGCAATAAGCTGCTCACGCTCGCTCGTCGAAATACTGCTCAGATCGACGGTCGCCCGGTCGCCAAGTGCATTGCGAAAGCTGATGGTGAGTTCGTGCAATTCGGCCTTACCTCTTGCGGCCTCTCGCCCGACCTCTGATCGGTCATTGTTCGGCTGACCGTCTGTAGCCATTGGTTTCCTCCCTTCATTCGCACTCCGCCGCTAGTCGAACTCGCAACCTCGCTGAAGGTTCCGCCGAATTTCATGCCGCGCCGATTATTCGATCCGCCGAGAACAGGAACCAAGCGATGGCCAAACTGTTTGTCTGCGGGGAGCTCATCACAAATTGCACGGGATTTCATGTCCGCAAAAAGCGATGCCATTTCCGCCGGCTCTCCCTTCCCGCTCGGCGCGATGTGGGACGGGTCAGGCGTTAATTTCGCGCTTTTTTCCGCCAACGCCACCAAGGTCGAACTCTGTCTTTTCGACCCTCACGGCAGGCGTGAAACCCAGCGCATCGCACTACCGGAATATACGGATGAAGTCTGGCACGGCTATCTGCCGAGTGTACGTCCAGGCCAGCTCTATGGCTATCGCGTCCACGGCCCCTATGAACCGCGTGCGGGCCACCGCTTCAACCCGAATAAGCTGCTGCTCGATCCCTATGCGCTCGCCTATCACGGCGAGATCCATTGGCACGACGCCGCCTTCGGCTACCGCGTCGGAAGCCAGCGGCAGGACCTTTCCTTCGACAGGCGCGATTCAGCCTTCGTCATGCCGAAATGCGTCGTCGTCGATCCGGCCGTTACTTGGGGCAACGACATCCGCCCTCGTGTGCCCTGGGCCGAGACGGTTATCTATGAAGCGCATGTGAAGGGCATGACCGCGCTGAGGCAGGATATCCCTTCGCAGTTACGCGGCACGTTCGGCGGGTTGGCTGATCCGGCGGCCATCGACCATCTTGTGAAGCTCGGCGTCACCGCCATCGAACTAATGCCCTGCCAGGCCTTCTTCGACGATCGCCATCTGATCGAGCGCGGGCTGAAGAATTATTGGGGCTACAACACGATCGGCTTCTTCGCGCCGGCGCCGCGTTACCTGTCGCCCAACAGTTCGATCCACGAGTTCAAGCTGATGGTCCGCCGCCTACACCAGGCCGGCATCGAAGTGATCATGGACGTGGTCTACAACCATACAGCCGAGGGCAACCAGATGGGCCCGACGCTCTCCTTCCGCGGCATCGACAATGCCAGCTATTACGTGCTGGCCGACGACCCGCGCTATTATTTCGACACCACCGGCTGCGGCAACAACGTCAATCTACGGCATCAGCGCGTGCTGCAGATGGTGATGGATTCGCTGCGTTACTGGGTCGAGGATTGCCATGTCGACGGATTCCGCTTCGACCTCGCCAGCACGCTCGGCCGCGACCGCGCCGCCTTCGACCAGAACGCCATCTTCTTCGATGCGGTGCGCCAGGATCCGGTCCTGAACAAGGTCAAGATGATCGCCGAACCCTGGGACACCGGGCCCGACGGCTATCAGGTCGGCAATTTTCCGCCTGGCTGGGCGGAATGGAACGACCATTACCGCGACACGGTGCGCGGCTTCTGGAAGGGCGATGACGGCACCGCGCCGCACCTCGCCGCGCATCTGCTCGGCTCGGCGGGCTCTTTCGAGAAGCGCGGCCGGCGTCCCTGGGCGAGCGTCAACTTCGTTACCGCCCATGACGGCTTCACTCTTGCCGACGTCGTTTCCTACAACGACAAGCACAATGAAGCGAACCAGGAAGGCAATCGCGACGGCCATGACAACAATCTGAGCTGGAATTGCGGCGCGGAGGGTCCAACCGACGACCAGGGCATCCTCGACTTGCGGGACCGGATGCGGCGCAACATCCTCGCGACGCTGCTCCTCTCGCAAGGCACGCCGATGATCCTGATGGGCGATGAAAATGGCCGTTCGCAGGGCGGCAACAACAACGCCTATTGCCAGGACAATGAGATGAACTGGCTCAGCTGGACGGACATTGAGGAGCGCGACGAGGCTTTCCAGACGTTCGTGCGCGGCCTCATCAGGCTGCGCCGCACACGTCCGCCGCTGCGTCAAACCCGCTTTCTTCGGGGCGCCGGAGAAGACGACGAGGGGGATGTGCATTGGCTGCGGTCCGACGGCCAGCCTATGGAGGATTCGGACTGGACACAGCCGATCACACATTCTTTCGCGGTTCAGCTCTCCGGCGAGAGCGAGCGGCTTCTGCTGCTCTTTAATGCCCATTACGAGGCCGTGCCTTTCACGCTGCCTGAACCATATGGAGGCGGATGGAAGGTGCTGATCGATACGTCGAGCGGCGCGATCGAGCCAGAGGGCGAAGCGCTTGCCGGAGGCAGCCAAATGAACGTCGAGGGCCGCACGCTGTTCCTGCTCGAAAGCCGCGAATGAGAGGCCGATGACGCGACAGGCCGGCAGGGAAACATTAACTTGGGGCACACGTCTTCACAAAGATGGTGAGGCGGTGTTCCGTCTCTGGGCGCCGGCCGAACGAACGGTCAGCGTGCGCATCGCCGGCAAGGACCGGCCGATGCAGGCCGCGGGCGACGGCTGGTTCGAGTTGAAGGTGGATGGCCTCGCCGCCGGCTCGGCCTACGCCTTCGTCCTTGGCGACGGCATGACCGTGCCTGATCCGGCGTCGCGGCAGCAGGCGGGCGACGTGCGCGGCCCCTCCCTGCTTGTGGACCCAAACAGCTACCAATGGCGCAATCCGGATTGGCGCGGACGGCCCTGGGAAGAAGCGGTTCTCTATGAACTTCATGTCGGCGCCTTCACGCCGCAAGGCGCCTTCCGCGCGGCGGCGGACAGGCTCCACGAATTGGCCGCGCTCGGCGTCACGGCAATCGAGATCATGCCGGTGGCCCAATTCGGCGGCGAGCGCGGGTGGGGTTATGACGGTGTGCTCCTCTATGCGCCGCATCGCGCCTATGGCACGCCCGACGATTTGCGCGCGCTTGTCGATCGCGCCCACGACCTTGGCCTGATTGTGCTGCTCGACGTCGTCTACAACCATTTCGGCCCGGACGGGAACTATATCGGGCGCTACGCGCCGGACTTCTTCGATGCCGAGCGCCACACGCCCTGGGGGCCGGGCATCGCCTATCACAAGTCGCCAGTGCGCCGCTTCTTCCTCGATAACGCGCTCTACTGGATCGGCGAATTCATGCTCGACGGCTTGCGCTTCGACGCCATAGACCAGATCCGGGATCCCGCCTCGCCGAAGGAAATCCTCGTCGAGATCGCCGAGACGATCCGAACCGCGTTCCCGAACCGGCAAATCCACCTTTGCACGGAAGACAACCGCAACATAACGCGCCTGCATGCGCGCGATGAGAATGGCGAGGTGCGTCTCTTCACCGGCGAGTGGAACGACGACTTCCATAATGTCTGTCACGCCATCGCGACCGGCGAGAGCGAGGGCTATTACGCGGATTTCGCGCTGGACCGCTGGCGGAAACTCGCCCGCGCGCTTGCCGAAGGCTTCATCTATCAGGGCGAGTCTTCCGAACATGCCGGCGGCAAGCCGCGCGGCGAGCCGAGCGCCCATTTGCCGCCCACCGCCTTCATCGATTTCCTGCAGAACCATGATCAGACCGGCAACCGCGCCTTCGGCGAGCGATTGATCAGCCTGGCGGGGCCCGAGTTGACGCGGGCGCTGACGGCCATCCTGCTTCTCTCGCCGCATATCCCCCTGCTCTTCATGGGCGAGGAATGGGGAGAGACGAACCCGTTCTGCTTCTTTGCCGATTTTCACGGCGAACTGGCCGACAAGGTGCGCGAGGGCCGCCGCCGCGAATTCGCGGGCTTCGCCGCCTTTGCCTCAACTTCCGTGGGCAGCATTCCAGACCCGAATGCGCCTTCGACTTTTGAAGCCTCCAAAATAGACTGGGGAAAAATTCATACTGAAGACGCCAAGGGCTGGCTCACCTTCATTCGCGTCCTGCTCAATGTCCGGCACGAGCACATCGTGCCGCTGCTTGCCGGCGCCGGTGGCAATGCGGGGGAGATCATCGCGGTCGGCGATGGCGTCATCGCCATCGATTGGCGCCTTCATGGCGGCACATTGTCCCTCCGCGCCAATCTTTCGCAGGAACAGCAGGCCGTCCCGCCACCAGCAGGCACCATCATCTATGCCTATCCGGCCGAGGCC
>JBQCEL010000275.1:0-27856 GCA_051960255.1 Rhizobiaceae bacterium | reverse complement strand
TAGGGCTCGGCGCGAAGCGGAAGACTTGGGTTTCCATCTGTCAGGAGCGACAGGCTCGAAACCGAAATCGGATTGAAGCTCTCATCCACCGATTGGTAATTTGCGGAACCATCCTTCACAAGGGGGTCGAATGCGCCGCATCGAAACGCTTGAGCATGTCGCAGAGGGGCTGGACGCCCTCTGTCTGGCCGACCAACGCCTCGACAAGGTCCGGAAGATCGCCGGCGATGTGCCGCTCCGGCTGGTGAAGCCGGGCTTCGGCAGCCTCGTCTCGATCATCGTGTCGCAGCAGGTTTCCCGTGCAAGTGCGGATGCCATTCTCGGGCGCTTCCTCAAGATCGTCGATCCCCTGACGCCCGCCAACCTGCTGGCGTCGGACGAGACGGTCTTCCGGGAGGCGGGGTTTTCCAGACCGAAGCAGAAGGCGGTCCTCGCGGCGGCCGCGGCAGTAGCCCATGACGGCCTCGATCTCGAGGCGCTGTGCCTGTTGGGCGCGGAAGAGGCGATGGCGCGGCTAACCGCCGTGCACGGTATCGGCCGCTGGACGGCTGAGGTCTATCTTCTCTTCGCTGCCGGCCATCCCGACATCTTCCCCGCGCGCGATATCGCGCTTCAGACCGCCGTTGCCCACGCGCTCGAAATGGAGGGGCGCCCGAGCGAAAAGACGTTGATCAGGATAGCCGAATCATGGGCGCCGTGGCGCGGCGTCGCGGCACGGCTTTTCTGGTCTTATTATCGCGCCATGCGCGGCCGGGAGGCGGTTCCGCTCGGCTAAGGCCGCGCAAAATGCATGTAAAAACACGCAATTTTGACGCATCGGTGTGCTTTTTTATTGCTTCACAACAGCGTCATCTCCCGCATACACTGTTGTGCCGTTCGATTTTGGCGATGAGGAGAAAGGTACGTGACGGTCGCCGTCTCTCCCGACAGCTTGCCGGCTCTGGTGCTGAACGCCGATTACCGGCCGCTCAGTTACTATCCGCTGTCGCTGTGGTCCTGGCAGGACGCGATCAAGGCGGTGTTTCTCGACCGCGTCAATATCGTCGCCGAATATGAGCACGCCGTCTCCTCGCCCTCCTTCTCGATGAAGGTGCCGAGCGTGGTCAGCCTCAAGAGCTACGTCAAGCCATCGCGTTTTCCGGCGTTTACGCGGTTCAACGTGTTCCTTCGCGACAAATTCCAGTGCCAATATTGCGGAATGCGGGAGGACCTGACCTTCGACCATGTCGTGCCCCGCCGCTGCGGCGGGGCAACCACGTAGGAGAACGTCGTTGCCGCGTGCTCCCCGTGCAATCTCAAGAAGGGCGGCATGATGCCGGCGCAGGCGAAGATGTGGCCGAAGCAGGCGCCCTACCAGCCGACGGTGCACGATCTTCATAACAACGGTCGGCTCTTCCCGCCCAACTTCCTGCACGAAAGCTGGATGGACTATCTCTATTGGGATGTCGAACTGGAGCCCTGAGCCCGACGCGACTGGCGGGCTTCAGGCCGGGCCGCCAATTGCGCCAATCTATCAGCTCTTTTTGCGAAACGCGGCGATATAGGCGGCGACGGCGAGGATCACGCTTGCGACCGCATTCCAGCCGGCGAAGGAAAGGCCGAGGAAACGGCCGGCCGCCTTGTCGCAGGATGGCGGAACGAATGTATTGAGCGCATCGAGGATGCCCTTGCCGCCGGTGGAGGGCGCCTCGACCGCGCCGCAATCGGTCGGTCCGGCCCACCAATGCCATTCGACCCCGGAATGATAGATAGCGAGATAGAGGCTGTAGGTCATCAAGAGCCCACCGATGAGCAGGAGCAGGCGCATCACCAGCGACGGCATCCGGAAAGAGGAGGAGAGTGCGGCGAGCGCCATGATCGGTACGCCGACATAATAGGGAATGCGCTCCTTCAGGCACAGTTTGCAGGGAATGAAGCCGCCGAGATATTGGAAGGCAAGCGCGCCGCCGACGACAGCGGCCATGGCGACGAGAAGGAAGAGCGCCGCGCGCGTCTGGGTCCGTCCGGTTGGGGAGGCGATGGCTGTCATGGGAGTGTCCGTCGAAAGCTCGCAAGGCTGGCGCCGCGCGCGTCAGTGCAGATATTTGAAGGCGACATAGAGCAGGATGAGGGCAGCCGCCGCGCCGGAGACGATGAGGCCGAGGCGCTTCTCGATGAATTCACGGATCGGTTCTCCATAACGCCTCAGAAGCCAGGCCAGGACATAGAATCGCGCGCCGCGCGCCACGATCGCCGAGACGATGAAAAGCCACAGATTAACATGAACCGCACCTGACAAAATCGTGACCACCTTGATCGGCGGCAGATGCGCCAGACCGGAGGTGATGAGAAGCAGCAGGACCACATTAACATCGGCGGAATGCCGAAGCGCCTCGAAAGCGTCGAACTTGCCATAGAATTCCAGGATCGGCTTCGCGATCGTCTCGAAGGCGAAATAGCCGAGGAACCAGCCAGCGATGCCGCCCAGAACGGAGGTTGCGGTCGCAACGAAGGCGTAGCGCCAGGCGCGCTTGGGCCGCGACAGGACCATCGGGATGAAAAGAACGTCGGCTGGCACGAGGAAGATCGAGCTTTCGATGAAGGAGATCAACGCCAGCCACGCTTCCGCCGCGGGACGAGCGGCGAGCGACATGGTCCAATCGTATAATCTGCGCAGCATCGGATTCCTCGTCGACGGGAGGTCTCTAGAGAGAAACCGGGCCATGCGCAATGCGGGTATCCGCAAATCGCCGCCGACCCTGTTGACGGAGGGGGTGCCGACCGTATAGTCCCCTCGCGCTCGGCGCTCCAAACGTCGACGGCAAGCGGGTGTGGCGGAACTGGTAGACGCGCTGGACTCAAAATCCAGTTCTGGTGACAGAGTGTCGGTTCGATTCCGACCACCCGCACCATCTCTGCGAAGTCGATTTGTTCAATGAAACGGGTGAGCGAATGGCTTATCCGGGCGGTAGGTCGCGTTCTTTCCAGCGGCTGCGAGGGATCTGACTGCCGACGCGGAAAGCGAAAGAGACAACTTTCGTTGCCTTGTCATCGACCTCGCAGCGGAAGCTCAGATCGTACCATTCCCCGCCGGCCTGAAAAGCGGATTGGGGAACGTTCATGACCGTTCCGGCTTTCAGCCGGAAGTAAGGCAACATTTCAGGCAGGTATGGAGGCGAGGCGTTGAGCAGCTGATCGCGCAATTCGGTGGCGCAGAGCCGGCCGATCCGCGCATCCCTTGGAACATTCCGCATCGCGGTCGTCGCGACCGGATCAGCGTCCGCAGTTTGCGAGAACAATGTCTTCGCCTCTTTGAGTTTGGGGGCGGCTTGCTCTCCTGCGATCCCCGGTTCATCGGCTTTGAGCGGAGCCGGTTTCGATTCCGAGCCCTCTTTTGCGCTTCTGCCCTCCGGGGACTTCCGCGGACCGGCCTCCTTGTCGCCGAACTGGGCGACGGGCCGCAAGACCGGAATCGGGGCGCGAGACGGGGCGATCTGTTCCGCTGCGGGAGCTTTCTTGGCTTTCGCGGCCTGCTTCTCGGGTTCCGGTTTTTTCGCCGGCGGCGGTGGTTCTTTCCTAGGCTTTTCGGTGGGTTTTGGTGGCGTCACCAAATCCACCTTAACCGCCTTTTCCTCGTCAGGCGGGCGATGCCATACGGGCAACCCGAAGACCAACAGTGCGCCGCCGAGGAGATGAATGACGAGAGAGGTGGGCAAGGCCCAGCGTGACACAGACTGGGTTCCGTCCGTGTCATCCTTCATCGTTCCTGATGTGAAATGAAATGTCGGCGGCATCAACCTTGCGCGCTCTCCAGCGCCCAGAGAAGAGGTGGATCGTGGCAGAAGCCGCGCCGTTCGGAAAGGGCGGCAGTATGCCTTCGTGCTTTACGCAGGCGAATCTCTCTGTTCCTGGCCATCGGCGTCGCGGAATTTCCGCTTGCGCGGCGCAGAAAGGCAATTATGCTCCCGACGAAAGGGCAATATTTCAGGAACTAAAAAATTCCGGGCCAACCCGAGACGACCGGAAGAACCGCTTGCACATCGCATATCTGCGCTTTTGATATGGCTGAGTTTTCGCCAACTTGTTTTCGGGAAAAACAAATCGATAAAGAGGGGATGACATGCAAAACAAGAAAGCGCTCTTCGCCAAGCTTTTAGCCGGCGCGATGATCTTCGGCCTGGCGGCCCTGCAACCCGCCGTCGCCAAGGAATGGAAATCGGTCACGATCGGGACAGAAGGCGCCTATGCTCCCTGGAACCTGACTAAATCCGATGGCAAGCTCGACGGTTTCGAGGTGGAGCTGGTCAAGGATCTCTGCGGCCGTATGAAGATCGAATGCAAGATCGTCACGCAGGATTGGGACAGCGCCATCCCCGCGCTCAATGCCGGTAAATACGATGTCCTGATGGACGCCGTTTCGATCACGCCCGAGCGCCAGAAGGTGATCGATTTCTCCGTCCCCTATGCATCGACGCCTGCGACTTTTGCCGCTGTAAAGGGGAGCGACGCCGCCAAGCTTCCGGGAACCGGTACGGAACTTACGCTGACCGGCGATGCCGCTCATGACAAGCCTCTCGTCGAGAAGTTGCGGGCCGCGCTCAAGGGCAAGTCGATCGGTATCCAGACCGCGACGGTCTATACCAAGTTCATCACCGACAATTTCAGCGATATCGCCGATATCCGCGACTACAAGACGGCGGCGGAGCATGATCTCGATCTTGCGGCTGGCCGCATCGATTATGCTTTCGACGACGCGACCTATTTCCTCACGGCCTTCCAGAACAAGGGCAACGAGAATCTGACGCTTGCCGGTCCGCAGATCGGCGGCTCGATCTGGGGACCGGGCGAAGGGTTTGGCTTCCGTAAATCGGACACGGACCTGAGGGATATGTTCTCGAAGGCGATCAAGAGCGCCATTGCCGACGGTACGGTGAAGAAGCTCTCGCTTAAATGGTTCAAGGTGAACGTCACGCCGCATTGAGCGTGGCGGCGATGGCGGAAGGCGCTTACCGGTTTCGGCGCTTCGCCGCGATGCGGAGTGTTGCTGAACGGCCAGCGTCCGGGTCGGGCGGTTCTTTCGGATGACCAATGCGCTCGCCTATCTCGGCTTCGGCGCCACTGGCTGGGCAACGGCCCTGCTGCTCGCGGCCTTGCTTACCGTAGCCGTAACGCTCACAGCACTTCTGATCGGCGCTGTTTTCGGGGCGGCGGTGGCGGCGGCGAAACTTTCGGGCAGCCTGCCGTTCCGTATCATTGGCGACGCCTATACGACGATCTTCCGCGGCGTTCCCGAGCTTCTCGTCATCTATCTCGTCTATTTCGGCGGCTCTTCGGCGGTGACGGCTCTTGGCCATCTGTTCGGCGGGCAGGGTTTCATGGCGATGCCCGCCTTCGCAGCGGGCGCTCTTGCCGTCGGCGTCATTTCGGGTTCTTATCAGGCCGAGGTCTATCGCGGCGCCTATCTGGCGGTGTCGCGGGGCGAGATCGAGGCGGCGCGGTCGATCGGCATGGGACCGGCCTTGCGTTTCCGCCGCATTATCATGCCCCAGGTGATGCGTTTCGCTCTGCCCGGCCTCGGCAATGTCTGGCAGTTGAGCCTGAAGGACTCGGCGCTGATCTCGGTGACGGGGCTTGCCGAGCTGATGCGCACCGCAGAGGTGGGCGCGGGCTCTACACGCCAATATTTCCTGTTCTATTTGGCGGGCGGCGTCCTCTACCTGGTGCTGACCGGCTTCTCCAATCGTATCTTTGACGCCAGCGAGCGGCGCGTGAACCGCAGCTTCCACGGCGCGCTGGGACGCGGTTGAGGAGACGGCATGGATTTCCCCTTCCTCTTCGACACGACAGGGCAGCTTCTCGCCGCCGTGCCGACGACGCTTCTGCTGTTCGTCGAATCGATTGCGATCGGCGGCGTCATCGCACTTTTCGTTACCTGGATGCGGGTCAGCGGCGTATTCGTGCTCGACCGCATTGCGCGCGCCTATATCCTCGTCTTTCGCGGCTCGCCGCTCCTCATACAGATGTTCATGATCTATTACGGCCTCGGCCAGTTCCAGGCGATCCGCAACAGCATCTTCTGGGTCGCGCTCAAGCATCCTTTCGAATGCGCGGTCCTGTCGCTGGCGCTTTGCACCGGAGCTTATACCGCCGAAATCTTCCGTTCCGGCCTCATCGCCGTGCCGGAACGCGAGGTCGAGGCGGCGCGCTCGATCGGCATGTCCGGCTTCCTGCTCTTCCGCCGCATCATCGCGCCGGTGGCGCTGCGCTACGCCTTGCCGGCCTATTCGACGGAACTCGTGCTGATGGTGAAATCGACCTCACTCGCGAGCCTCGTCACCGTCTGGGAGATAACCGGTGTGGCACAGCGGATCATGACGCAGACCTACCGCACGACTGAAGTCTTCCTCTGCGCGGCGGTCATTTATCTCGTCATCAATTTCATCCTGGTGCGGCTGCTTGCGCTTCTGGAATGGCGACTTTCGGGCCACCAGCGCAGACGCAGGGACAGCCTCCCGACCGATGCGGCCCTCGAGGGAACGCCGACATGAACGATACGCCGCCCCCCGTCGCGCTCGACGTGGCCGATATCCACAAATCCTTCGGCAATACCGAGGTGCTGAAAGGCATATCGCTGACCGCACATGAGGGCGACGTCGTTTCGATCCTGGGCGCGAGCGGGTCGGGCAAGAGCACCCTGCTCCGCTGCATCAACCTGCTCGAAATTCCCGACAAGGGCGAAATCGTCGTCGCCGGCGAAAGGATAAGAATGCGCGAGGGGCGGCATGGCCGCCAGCCGGAGGACCGCAAGCAGGTCGACCGCATCCGCTCCGAATTGGCGATGGTCTTCCAGAGCTTCAATCTGTGGTCGCATATGACGGTGCTGCAGAATCTTATCGAGGGGCCGGTGCATGTCCTCAAACGTGACCGCCGGGAGGCCATAGGAGAGGCCGAGATGCTGCTCGAAAAGGTCGGTCTCGCGGACCGCAAGGACTATTACCCCGCGCATCTTTCCGGCGGCCAGCAGCAGCGCGCGGCGATCGCCCGCGCCTTGGCCATGAACCCGAAGGCGATGCTGTTCGACGAGCCGACCTCGGCGCTCGATCCCGAGCTTGTCGGCGAAGTGTTGAGGGTCATGCGCGCGCTTGCCGAGGAAGGCCGTACCATGCTGGTCGTCACGCATGAGATGGGCTTCGCACGCGGTGTCTCCAACCGCGTGATGTTCCTGCACCGAGGGATGGTCGAGGCGGAAGGGCCGCCGAAGGAACTGTTCGCCAATCCGCCGACCGAGCGCTTCCGTCAATTCCTTGCCGGACACGAGGATTGAGCAAGTTGTAGGTCAGGCGCCGTTATACCTTCCGGTGTTCGCTATGTTGAAGCGTCCGATGCCGTCTTAAAGCACGTCGCGTTGAGACGATTCACGCGGCGCGCTTTAATCTTTTTTTGCGCATGTCGTTGCCCCGAAACCGGTTCCCACTTTCGGGCGACATGCTTTAAGGTGCGCCACCTTCTCATGCAATGGAATCGGACTGAAGAATGCGTTTGCTTGTGGTGGGAGCCGGCTCGACCGGCGGTTATTTCGGCGGCCGCCTGGCCAAGGCCGGGCGTGATGTCACCTTTCTCGTCCGCAGAAGGCGGGCGGAGAATCTCCGCAAGAACGGGCTCAGGGTCATCAGCCCGCATGGCGACTTTTCGATCGCGCCGAAACTGGTATTGGCGGAGGAACTGGATTCCGCCTTCGATGCCGTCCTCCTGACGGTGAAGGCTTTTTCGCTCGCCGCCGCGCTTGACGATGTCGCGCCGGCGATCGGGCCCGGGACGATGATCATCCCTGTCCTCAACGGGATGCGGCACATGGATGTGCTAGCCGAAAGATTTGGAAAGAAGGCGGTATTGGGGGGTGTCTGCAAAATCCCGGCGACGCTCGATGGCAAGGGGCGCGTCGTGCAGCTCGGGAATTTCCACGATCTGATCTACGGTGAACTGGACGGCTCCCAATCGCCGCGCATTCAGGCGCTTGATGCGTTCATGCAGGGCGCCGGTTTCGATGCTCGGCTTTCGGAGGCGATTACCCGCGAAATGTGGGAAAAGTGGATCATGCTAGCGTCTCTCGGCGCGATCACCTGCCTGATGCGCGGCAATATCGGCCAGATCGAGGCCGCGCCGGGCGGTCTCGATTTCGTGCAGGGGCTATTGGACGAAGTCGTCGCAATCGTCAGCGCTGTGGGCGAGCCCCCGAGCGAGCCCGTCCTTGCCAATGCAAAAGCCATGTTGACCGCCAAAGGCTCTTCCCTGACGGCGTCCATGTATCGCGATCTGCAACAGGGCGGGGCTATCGAAGCCGATCAGATCCTGGGCGATCTCGTGGCGCGCGGCCAAAAGGCCGGTCTTTCCACGCCGCTTCTTTCCGCCGCCTATACGAATCTTGGCGTTTATCAGCAGCAGGTCCGATAACAAGCGCGTGCCGACGAGGCGATGTTCATCGCTTTCCGATCAGCCCCTTCATCCTCTGCCGAACGATGCGAGCCATGTTGCGGGTCTCGCGATAAAGGTGCAATTGGCGGGCCGCCTGGCGCGCCGCATGATCGGCCTGTGGCGTCATCGCCAGGACCATCGTGCCGAACGGCTTCCGGTCGGTCCATATGCGGCTCATCACTGGGTGATCGGGGACAGCACAGGAATCGGTCCTGTTGATGTTGGGATCGTCGAGATGGGTGCGGGTGACGTCCATCATCAGGAGAACACCTGGGGAATAGGCCGCCAAAGCTTCGTCATAAGCCGTTTTCCACGTATAGGCGGTGCCGGCTTCGACGAAAACGATAAGACAGGCGATGGTGCGTCCGTCGAGCGTCAAGGAATGAATGCGACAGAGATCGCGCTCCGCCAGCCGGTGGATCGCCTCGCGCGCGAAGGCGGCGCGAAAGCGGTCGATGACCATGGCGGTTTCCTCTCTCCCTTTCCACCCCGATGCCTCCAACGTCAGGAATATCTCGACATCGGCGCGGATCTCGTCGGGATGGCGCGACACTCTGTAGGCCAGCGTTCCCTGTTCGGCGAGACGTCGCCTCAGCCGGTTCAAACCCCGGTAATGATGCGCGCTCAGGCCTTGACGCAGATAGGCTTCCGGCTCGTTCCCGCCTTCGAGGAAGGACCTTTCCCTGCTATCGGTCGTGATCAGGGTAAGATCGCGGCTTGTCGCGAAGACGCGCAGGAGATTGGCAAACGGACCGTCAAGAGGGATGTCGGGCAACACGGCGACCCTCGGCAATTGCAGGTGCGGACGCGCCAGCATTGTGAAGACGTCCTCGATCACGCCGAGAGGATCGTCGCGATCGACCAGCGGCGTGCCCAGCGGGCCGAAGGGGCTCGACCATATCCGCATCACCGACGTGCCGATGCCCATGGCCGGCCTTTCGATCGAGAAAGGGGCGAGGAAACGCAACCGGCTGCGGCTCTGATCGTCGCCGTCCCGGATCACGGCGAGGCGCACCTCGCGATCCTCCAGGCGGGGCATCGCCGGAGCGAGAAAACGGGGATTGAAGAAGACGTTCGGCTCTATCGTGCGGGCGGAGAGATGATCGAGTTCATCGACCAGGTCGAAACCGGCCGAGGCGGGATAGATCGCAAGCTTGCGCGGCGGCCGGCTGCTGCCCTGCAATTCGATGAGCGCCGGGTCGACCGGGCCGACATAGAGGCCAGCCAGATCGCTGATCATGGCCCCGGCGGGACTGCCGCTCATCTCCTCAAGGATCGGTGTCGCGACCATCAATACGCCTTTTTCACCTTTGACGGCAGAAAGACCGCCATGCGCCGGAAGCCGCACATCCACCGAGTGAAGGTCTGGCCGACAAGGGCGATGACGGCGCTGCCGATGCGGATACAGAAGGCGATGAGCGGCTTGCGCCATACTCAGGCGCGCTTGGCATGGGGGAGAAGGAGAGCATCGAACCGAACAAAGAAAGGGCAGCCGGGCCGCCTGACGCGCCCGGTAAAATACGTTCGGCCGTCGTCGCAACGGAGAAACGCAATTTCAGCACCCTGTTTCCGGTCTGTTTCTTTGACCCGCCGAAGAATTTTCTGCGGGATGAGGTTCCGGTGTCGCCCTCATACATTCAATCCTTTAAGAAACGGTTGGAACCACCCCCGGGTGGGCGGCGGCTTGCCATCCTGACGCTGCCCGTGACAATGCTGACGCAAGGATGACGCCATGAGAGACGTGCGTTGATAAGGCGATCAGGGATAGGAAAGAGGCGGACGATCCCGTTGCGTCGTGCCGCGCTCGATAACGGCGGCAGGTCCGCATGACACTCGAGCAACTGCGTATCTTCGTAGCGGTCGCGGAGCAGGAGCATGTGACGCGGGCGGCGCGCGATCTCAATCTCACCCAATCGGCGACGAGCGCCGCGGTCGCCGCGCTCGAAGCGCGCTACCAGACGAAGCTTTTCGATCGCATTGGGCGGCGCATCGTTCTCACCGATGCGGGGCGGCTTTTTCTCGTCGAGGCCAAGGCGGTGCTGGCGCGCGCCGCTTCCGCGGAAACGATGCTGGCCGATCTTGCCGGCCTGAAGCGCGGTTCGCTCGGGATCGGCGCAAGCCAGACGGTCGGCAATTACTGGCTTCCGGCTCCCCTCCAGCTCTTCCGCTCGCGCTATCCGGGCATTGCGATCCGCCTGACTATGGGCAATTCCGAAACGGTGGCGGGGCTCGTCCATGATGGCGAGGCGGATCTGGGCTTGATCGAAGGGGAGATCGACGATCCCTCGCTATCGGTGACGGCGGTGGCCGAGGACGAGATGGTCGTCGTCGCCGCGCCAGATCATCCCTGGCTTGGCAATCCGCCCGCTTCCGTGGGCGCGGCGCTAAACGCCAAGTGGGTCCTGCGCGAACCTGGATCGGGAACGCGCTCCATTCTCTACGCGGCGCTGGCAGCGGAAAACATTGATCCGAAACGTCTCTCCGTTTCGCTGGAACTGCCGTCGAACGAAGCCGTTCGCGCTGCGGTCGAGGCAGGAGCGGGGGTGTCCGTCCTGTCGCGGTTGGCGGCGGCGGGTTCGCTCAAGGCCGGCACGCTCGCCGCCGTCGATATGAAGCTTCCGATGCGCCGGTTTTTCCTTCTGCGACACAAGGAGCGGTATGTGACGCGCGCCCAGCAGGCCTTCATGGACCTCGTCGTTCCGAAAAAGGCCGCCGGGCGCCCGAAACGGGTTGACCCCTCTGCGGCGGTCCAATAAGACCCGCGCCAGCAGAGGACTTCTCTCCGTAAGCGTTAACGTCACTCAACGCGCCATCTTCAAGCCGCAACCAGCGCGGCTTCCAGAAAGAGCGTGTACTCATGACTGACGCGACACTTCCCTCCGTCACTGCTTCCGAGCGGAGCGCAATCACCGGCCTGGCGCCGATGGTGGCCATTATCTTCTTCGGCTTTCTTTCCGTTGCCGCGCCATTGCCGGCCCTGTCGCTCTATGTGCACGATACGCTTGGCTTTAGCGGCTTCATGGTCGGCTGGGTGATCGGCATTCAGTCCTTCGTCACTATCCTTTCCCGCCACAGGGCAGGCACTCTGGCCGATGATCGCGGCCCGAAAACAGCCGTCCTGATCGGCCTGCCGCTGGCGTCGCTGAGCGGGCTCTTCTATCTCGCTTCCACCCTGACGCCCGGTCTGCCTGTCTCCCGTTTGGTGATCCTGTTTGCGGGGCGCCTGCTGCTCGGCCTTGCCGAAAGCCTGTTCGTCACCGGCACGATGAGCTGGGGCATCGGGCGCATCGGCCCGGCGCGCACCGGCAAGGTCATGTCATGGCAGGGGATCGCCATGTATGCGGCGCTCGGGGCAGGGGGGCCGCTTGGGCTTTTCATCCATTATGTCTTCGGCTTCGCCGGCGTCGCCGTGCTGACCATTGCGGCGCCGCTCCTCGCGCTGGCTGTCGCGCTCTCCGTTCCGGGCGTCGAAGCGCTGGGTGGCGCGAGAGTGCCCTTTCACCATGTCTTGCGGCTAATCTGGCGACCCGGTCTCGTCCTGATGCTCGCGACCGTCCCCTTTGCCGCCCTGGCGGCCTTTCTGCCTCTCGACTATGCCGCGAAAGGCTGGGCGGGTGCGGGGTCGGCCATCGCCTTCTTCGGAGCCGCCTATATCCTGGTCAGACTGGTCGGGTCGCATTGGACGGACAGGTTCGGCGCGGCGCGCGTCGTCGCCATCTCGCTCGTCGTCGAAATTGCGGGACAGTTCCTTTTGTGGACGGCGCCGGGCGTCGCCATCGCCAATTGCGGCGCGGCGCTGACAGGGCTCGGCTTTTCACTGATTTTCCCCGCCATGGGCGTTGCGGCGACCAAACGCGTACCCGCTGCGCAGCGCGGCCGCGCGGTGGGCAATTTCATAGCCTTCTTCGATGTCGCGCTCGGGCTGACGGGCCCGCTGGTCGGACTGGCGACGGGCGTATTCGGCTATCCCGCGGCCTTTTTCATCGGATGCCTCGCCGTGATCGCGTCACTCGCCCTTCTGCCTTCGGTCGGACGTACCGCGGACACTCAGTCCAAATGAGGGGATGCCTGCTGACTCAGTTCGCATCTCGCACGGCGGCAGGAGCAGGCGATCAATTGCATGGGACGCCGTTCGTGGGCGTGCAGGTCGAATGATAGACGGGCACGTTCTGCTGCTGCGGCCGCTGCATGCTGTTCTGGCGATCCTGTTCGCGATAGATCTTCTGCTGCAAGCGATAGGTCTGGGTCTGGATCTGGTTGCGCTCGATCTGCATCTGAAGGGCGTTGTTGTTCATCCTCGGCGGCGCGACTGTTCCGCCGGTCTGCGCGAAAGCCGTTCCACCCATGCCGATAAGCGAGAGCGCGGCCAGAAGCGCCCCTACTCTCCATTTGCCGAACGTGGTGATCATGAACTCTGCTCGCTTTTGCCTCCCCAGGGAGATAGGGAGGGCCGAAGCCGGCAACCAGAGCGTCGGCACTCGAAAGTGATCGATCTCATGGTGCGGGCCGGATCGCTTCCGACATTTTGGATCCTGCTCTGATCAGGCGAAGGCGCCGTGGCAATGCTTGTATTTCTTGCCTGATCCGCACGGGCACGGCTCGTTGCGGCCGACTTTGCCCCATGTTGCGGGATTTTTGGGGTCTCGCGCTTCGGCCGGGATGGCGCGCTGCGTCTCGCGGGTCAGCGTCATGACCTGTTCGTCGAAATCATCCTCGCCCGTCGAAGCGTCGAGATGATGGGCAAATCCCTGCGGCGCCTCGAGCGGTTCCGGCTCGGATTCCTGCACCAGTTCGACCCGCATCAGCTGCGCCGTCACGGCCTGGCGGAGATTGCCGAGCATGGCCTGGAAGAGTTCGAAGGCCTCGGATTTGTATTCATTCAGCGGATCGCGCTGCGCGTAGCCGCGGAAACCGATGACGGAGCGCAGATGGTCGAGATTGACGAGGTGCTCGCGCCAGAGATGGTCGAGCGTCTGCAGCACGATCGATTTCTCGACATAGGCCATGATGTCGGGACCGAAACGCTCTGCGCGTTCCTTCGCCGCGGCATCCGCCGCCTCGGTGATGCGTTCGTGGATTTGCTCCTCGGCAATGCCCTCTTCCTTGACCCATTCATCGACTGGCAGGTCGAGATTGAGGAACTGCTCCACCTCCTCCTTCAGCCCCGCCGCATCCCACTGTTCGGCATAGGCGCTCTCGGGAATATGCTTGGCGACCAGATCGTCGATGACGTCGGCGCGCATCTCCGCCACCATCTCGCTGACATTCTTGCCGTCCATCAGTTCGATACGCTGTGAGAACACGACTTTGCGCTGGTCGTTCATCACGTCGTCATATTTCAGCAGGTTCTTGCGAATATCGAAATTGCGCGCCTCGACCTTCGTCTGCGCCTTTTCCAGCGCCTTGTTGATCCAGGGATGGATGATCGCTTCGCCTTCCTTGAGGCCGAGCTTGCGCAGCATGCCGTCCATCCGCTCCGATCCGAAGATGCGCATCAGATCGTCCTGCAGGGATAGATAGAATTTCGACCGGCCCGGGTCGCCCTGACGGCCGGAGCGGCCGCGCAGCTGG
The DNA here is from genome assembly GCA_051960255.1 of Rhizobiaceae bacterium. GTDB lineage: Bacteria > Pseudomonadota > Alphaproteobacteria > Rhizobiales > Rhizobiaceae > Mesorhizobium_L. The sequence continues at coordinate 13,834 of JBQCEL010000275.1, read as the reverse complement.
TTGTCGATACGGCGCGATTCATGGCGTTCGGTGGCAAGCACGTAGAGGCCGCCGGCGGCAAGCGCCTGTTCCTTCAGCTTCCTGATGTCGGCGCGAATCGCCTCCTCGCGCGCCTCGCGCTCCGGCCCTTCGGGCATGTCGCCCAGCTCTTCCTCGATGCGCATGTCGGCATTGCCGCCGAGCTGGATATCGGTGCCGCGGCCGGCCATGTTGGTGGCGATGGTGACAGCGCCCGGCCTGCCGGCCTGGGCGACGATTGAAGCTTCGCGCTCGTGATGGCGGGCGTTCAGCACTTCGAAGCCGGTGATCCCCTCCTTGCGCAGCAGATTGGCGAGAAGCTCCGACTTCTCGATGGAAGTGGTGCCGACGAGGACCGGCTGGCCCTTCTTCTGTGTCTCGCGAATTTCCTGGACGATGGCGCGATATTTTTCCTCGAAAGTCCGGTAGACCTCGTCGTCCTCGTCCTTGCGCTGGACGGGCAGGTTGGTCGGGATCTCGACGACGTCGAGTTCATAGATGTTGCCGAATTCCTCCGCTTCCGTCGAAGCCGTGCCGGTCATGCCGGCGAGCTTTTCATACATGCGGAAATAGTTCTGGAATGTGATTGAGGCGAGGGTCTGGTTCTCGGGCTGGATCTGCACGTGTTCCTTGGCTTCGAGCGCCTGGTGCAGGCCTTCGGAATAGCGGCGGCCCGGCATCATGCGGCCGGTGAATTCGTCGATGATGACAATTTCGCCATTGCGGACGATATAGTCCTTGTCTTTCTGGAAGAGCCGGTGCGCCTTCAGCGCATTGTTGACGTGGTGGACCATCGCCACGTTCTCGACGTCATAGAGGGATGCCCCCTTGAGCAGGTCGGCGCCTTCGAGAAGATTCTCGATCTTCTCCGTGCCTTCTTCGGTGAAGGTCGCGGTCTTCTGCTTCTCGTCGACCTCGTAATCGTCCTTGCCGAGTTGCAGGATAAGCGCATCGACGCTGTTATATGTGTCCGAGCGGTCGTCGAGCGGACCGGAAATGATGAGCGGCGTGCGCGCCTCGTCGATCAGGATGGAATCGACCTCGTCAACGATGGCGTAGTGATGGCCGCGCTGGACCATCTGCGCCCGGTCGTACTTCATGTTGTCGCGCAAATAGTCGAAGCCGAGTTCGTTGTTGGTGCCGTAGGTGACGTCACACGCATAGGCCTCGCGCCGCTCGTCATCCTCCATTCCATGGACGATGACGCCGACCGAAAGCCCAAGGAACTTATAGATGCGGCCCATCCAGTCGGAGTCGCGCTTGGCGAGATAGTCGTTGACCGTAACGACATGGACGCCCTTGCCGGCAAGCGCGTTCAGATAGACGGGTGCGGTTGCGACAAGCGTCTTGCCTTCGCCGGTCCGCATTTCCGCGATGGCGCCCTGATGCAGCACCATTCCGCCGATCATCTGGACGTCGAACGGGCGCATGCCGAGAACACGCTTTGCCGCCTCGCGCGCGGTGGCAAAAGCGGGCACGATCAGGTCGTCGAGCTTGGTTCCTTCCGCCAGTTGCTTGCGGAACAAATCGGTACGCGCACGCAATTCATCATCGGAAAGCGCCTGCATCTCGCCTTCCATCTCATTGATCGCGGCGACAAGCGGGCGCAGCGATTTGACGCGGCGCTCGTTGGATGAACCGAGTATCGTGCGGGCTAATCCGCCAAGCGTGACCATCAACGGTCCTTTCAATCCGATGGGCGCCGGCGCGTCCGCCGGCCAGTTCCGCCGAAGCTTTAAAAGCGGAGGGTCAATCAAAGCGTCCGGAAATCGGTTCTGGACGCAGAGGTTAAGGACAGATAAGAGGGGCCATAACTGATGTCAACGCCACAGTGACGCAGGCTGCCGCGCCGAATTTTGCCATATTCGGACCGGCTTGGAAGGCCACCAACCCCTGACCGGAGAAAACGTCCCGATGCCCCGCTCCACCCGCAGCCTGCTGCTCGCTCCGCTTGGCTTCGCAATCGCCCTTTCCGCTGCCGCCGTTCTGCCTGCCTCGGCTCAGGATACCAAGGCTCCGGCAGCCGCAACCACGCCAGCGCCGGAGGCGGCGAAGCCCGCGCCCAAGCCGGCGCCCGACACAGTTCTTGCGACTGTAAACGGAGACAAGATCACCGAGGCAGATGTGGATTTGGCATCGACGGACCTCGATCCCCAATTCGCGCAGCTTCCGCCGGACCAGCGTCGCGCCGCGGCGCTTTCCGCGCTCATCGAGATCCACCTGATGGCCGACAAGGCCAAGGCCGAAGGCCTCGACAAGGATCCCGACATCGAGCGCCGCATCAAGCTTCTTGACCTGCGCGCCCTCCACAGCGCCTATATCGACCACGACATCGCCTCCAAAATCACGGATGACGAATTGCAGCAGCGCTACAAGCAGGAAGTCGCCAAAGCGCCGCCGGTGGAGGAGGTTCATGCGCGGCATATTCTCGTGAAGACCAAGGCGGAAGCCGAGGCGATCATCAAGCAATTGGACAAGGGCGCCGACTTCGCGAAGCTCGCCAAGGAAAAATCGACCGACGGCGCGGCGCCTCAGGGCGGCGACCTCGGCTGGTTCAGCCAGGGCCAGATGGTGCCGGAATTCGACAAGGCCGTCTTCGCGCTGAAGCCTGGCCAATATACCGAACAGCCCGTTCAAACCCAGTTCGGCTGGCATGTCATCAAGGTCGAGGGCAAGCGCCAGAAACAGCCGCCGGCCTTCGACCAGGTGAAGAACCAGATCAAGCAGGTCGTCCTGCGCGACAAATATTTCGCCGCCGTGAACGCGGCGCGCAGCGCGGCGAAGGTGGATATTCCCGATGCGGCGCTGAAGAAGCAGGTCGACGAGATGGATAAGGCGCAATAGCGCGACAGCGCCCCGCGCCCGCTTCCCGAGGTATCGTCGCCATGTCCGTTTCCATTTCTCCGCTCGCTCCGCGCCGCGTTGCGGCGCTTCCGGCGCTCGAAGGCGTCAGGATCGCCACTGCAGAGGCCGGCATCAAATATAGGGGCCGCACCGATCTGATGGTGATGGTCTTCGATCCCGGCACTGCCGTCGCCGGCGTCTTCACGCGCTCGAAATGTCCCTCGGCTCCGGTCGATCACTGCCGGCAGAGCCTGCCGGGAGGGAAGGCGCGGATGCTTGTCGTCAATTCGGGCAACGCCAACGCCTTCACCGGCAGAAAAGGCCGTGAAACGACGCGGATGACCGCCGAAGCGGCGGCAAAGGCGGCCCGATGCCATCCGGACGAAGTGTTTCTTGCCTCGACGGGCGTGATCGGCGAGCCGCTCGATGCCGGCCGTTTCTCGCATTTGCTCGGGGGATTGGCCGAAAGCGCCGTTCCCGGTAATTGGGCGGATGCCGGCAAGGCGATCATGACGACGGACACTTACCCCAAATATGCGACGGCGACCGTGCCGTTCGGGAATATCTCCGTTACGATTAACGGCATCGCCAAGGGCGCGGGCATGATCGCGCCCGACATGGCGACGATGCTCTCCTTTGTCGTCACCGACGCGCCGATCCCCGCGCCGGTGCTCCAGGATCTCCTCAGCAAGGGCGTCGGCAAAAGCTTCAACGCGGTGACGGTGGATAGCGACACCTCGACGAGCGACACGCTGCTCCTGTTCGCCACCGGCGCCGCGGCAAAGCGGGGCGCCTCGCCGATATCCGATCTCAAGGATGCCCGGCTTCAGCCCTTCAAACGGGCCCTCAACCGCCTGCTCAAGGATCTGGCGCTCCAGGTCGTGCGGGACGGCGAAGGCGCACGCAAGGAGATCCAGGTCGATGTCGCCGGCGCGAAATCGGCGCGTTCGGCCAAACGCATCGCCTTGGCCATCGCCAATTCGCCCCTGGTGAAAACCGCCGTCGCCGGCGAGGACGCCAATTGGGGGCGCGTCGTCATGGCCGTGGGAAAGGCCGGAGAACCCGCCGATCGCGACCGGCTTTCGATCTTTTTCGGCAAGTTCCGCGTCGCGCATGAGGGCGAGCGCGACCCGGCCTATTCCGAGGAAGCCGTCTCGAACTATATGCGGGGCGACAGGATCAGGATCGGGGTGGAGCTCGGTATCGGCAGGGGCAAGGCGACGGTCTGGACCTGCGACCTGACCAAGGAATATGTCGCGATCAACGGCGATTACCGAAGCTGACCGGCCATTCGCGGGAGGAACAGGGCATTTCCGAGAAGGCACCAACGCCGGAGCTTCCAATCGTCAGGCGTTTCGAAGCCGCGGGCTTCCGCGCCTGGCCGGCGGCGTCGGTCCATTATGACGGCACCTGGGCGATCCGGCTGAACGCCGGCCATCCGGCGAAGCGTCTGAACTCGGTCAATCCTCTCGATCCGGGCGACACCGGAGACCTCGCCGGCCGCATCGAGCGAGCACGACGGCGTTTCGATGCCTATGGACGGCCGCTGACATTCCGGCTGTCGCCTCTTTCGGGCTCCGTCATCCCGAAACATCTCGACAGCAGCGGATGGTCGATCTTCGGCGACTCCGCCGTCATGCAGATGCGGCTCGACGATTGCGGCGTCGAGGAAGCCATTCACCAGATTCCCTTGCAGGATGTCGGGCGCTTCATCAGCGCCGCGATGCATATAAAGGCCGTCGAACCGGCGCTGCGGCCGGGTCTTTCCGAGATTATCGGTTCCATTCAGCCGGAGACCGGTCTGTTCGTCCTGGAACGGAAGGGTGAGCCGGTCGCAACGACGATCTGCGTGCATGATGGCGACCTCGCGGGGCTTTTCGAGGTCGCGACAGTCGAGGCGGAGCGCGGAAGGGGCCATGGCCGCAGGATCGTGCTGTCCGCGCTCAAATGGGCGCTTTCGCGCGGCGCGCGCACGGCATGGCTGCAGGTCGATGCCGATAATGAGGCGGCGTTTGGCCTTTATTCCTCGCTCGGATTTTCCGAAGCCTACCGTTATCGCTATGCGCGTCCTGATGCCTATGTCGATGCCGGATGATCACTCCATGCAATCCCCGGGACGCGTTCCCATGCTGCTGGTCGCCGCCTGCGCGCTGGTGGATCGGGACGGCAGGGTGTTGATCGCGCAGCGTCCGCCAGGAAAAACGCTGGCCGGCCTCTGGGAATTTCCCGGCGGCAAGGTGGAGCCGGGGGAGACGCCCGAAGACGCGCTCATCCGGGAACTGGAAGAAGAACTCGGCGTCGTCACCAAGAAGGCATGCCTCGCGCCGTTTACCTTCGCCAGCCATCGCTACGAGACGTTTCACCTGCTGATGCCGCTCTATATCTGCCGGCAATTCTCAGGCACGCCCGTGGCGCGGGAAGGGCAGGCGCTCAAATGGGTCCGGCCGGCGGGTATGCGTTCCTATCCCATGCCGCCCGCTGACGAGCCGCTCGTCTCATTCCTGATCGATCTTCTTTGATTTCCCAATCTCGCGAAAACAGCGTCGTCTGCGTTCATGAAAGCGTTAATCGATCGTTTATGGAAAAACGGTAATTTGACGCAATCGTCACTACCGCGGCACGCCCGCGATGATGACGCCAACCTGTGACGAATGGGGAATGACGTATATGGACAAGGGCGTTCGGCTGGACCGGGTTGGGACGGGCCTCCTGCGGATGACCCTGCTTTTCGGCACGGCGACGATCGCGATGGCCCTGCTTGCCGTACCCATGCTCGAACGGCGCACGGAAATCGCTCAGAACGACGCGATCGGACTCGACATGACCAGCACCGGATCGATCAGCCGCCGGCAGATCTATACTGTCGAAAGAAGCGTCCTGCAGGCGCCCGGCAATTTCTGCATCATTCAGCAGGACGGATCGCGGCAGGGAAATTGCTGAGGAAGTATTGTTCGTCGCACTATGGAACATACGAGATGCCGCATTCGAGCGGCTGTTTTAATTCACGGTTAAATCAACGCCGTTAACCTTTTTTAACGGCCTCGCTCTATGGTTAACGGAGGTTGGTCCAGAGGGATTCGCTTTTTGAGCGCGAATCACTTCGGTTTTTGTTCAAACGGGCTTTCCAAGGGAGGTATTGTATTGATTTCCCAGGAATTGCTGTTGCGAGGCGGGGCATGTTCAGGCGGTTCATGAGGGACGATAGCGGCGCGACCGCCGTCGAATACGGCCTGATCATCGCGGTTCTTTCCCTGGCGATCGTCAGTGGAGTCTCCAGATACGCTGACAAGCTCGAGTTCCTGTTCGGCAACAATTCGAGCGAAGTGCAAAAGGCTCTCAAATAGACTGGCCGCTTTTGTCGTCCCTGTCGGATAAGACGTCGGCGAGCGATATCTTCGCCGATCCGCGGGCAAGCGGTTTTGGTTGCGAAGAGGCAGGCGCCCAGCCGGAAAGCCAGATGAAATCGAAAGTGGCGCGGATGCGCCCGTCCGGATCCGAGAAGCGCTCGGCGTAAATCTCGGCGGCGCGCAGGAAAAAGCGTTTCGAGACCGGCCGCCTTGCCCGCGCGGTCAGCACATTGGTCACGCCCATGACGCGCAAATCGCGCATCAGATCGAACAACGAATCATAGCGGACGGTGACGGGATCGGCATCGGCGACCGGAAGCGCGAAGCCGGCGCGCTGCAAAAGACCGCCCGCGTCACGCACATCGACGAAGGGCGCGACGCGCGGACTGACCCCGCCATAGATCTCGCTTTCAGCGGCAAGCAGGCACTCGCGAAGTTCGGAAAGGGTTCCAGTGCCCGAGAGCGCTCCGAGGAAAAGCCCGTCCGGTTTCAGCGCCCGGCAAATCTGGACCAGCATGCCGGGAACGTCGTTCATCTCCTGAAGGGAAAGAAGCGACACGGCGAGATCGATGCTCGCCGGCGGAAGAGGAACTGTTTCCGGCGCGGCGACCAATCCGTTTGCGCCGGCAAGAAGCCGCTCATCGGCTTCGACCCGTACGATCGTTGCCACTTTGCGGGATCGTTTGAGGATATCGCCGGCTGCACCGGTCAGGCAGAAGAACGTCGCAGCCCGTTCGAACCGACGGTTTACTGTCGAAAGCCGTTCGCCCAGTTCGTCAGTTGTCCTTTCCATAAGGAAATCGGCGCCGGTAACGGCGGCCTCCGCCGCTCTGAGCTTGCGGGCCAGAAGAAGTTCGGTATCGAAAACGGTTTCCACCGCGGCTTTCCTCGGATTTTCGCCTGTCGATGTAGAGTGCGCGGGGCTGGAATGCAAAGCGGATGCGGCGGACGATTTCCTTTTTCCGTCGTGAGCGTAATATCCCCCGGTTTTTCGGCGGGCGTGGGATGAGGGGTATCGCGGAACGGCTTCATGGGCTTGCGGCATGGCCGGCGCAGATTCTTTTTCCGCCGGTATGCGCCGGATGCCGCAGGCTCGTTAGTTCGCCGGGAACGCTGTGCGGCGAATGCTGGCCGAAGCTGAAGCTTCTGGAAAGACCCTGGTGCGAGGTGATGGGAACGCCGTTCGCGCACGATATGGGCGAAGGCTTCCTTTCCGCAGAGGCGATCGCCAATCCGCCACCCTTCCGCCGGGCAAGGGCCGCCGTCTCCTATGAAGGCGTTGCGCAAAAAATCGTGCTCGGCCTCAAATACGCGGACCGCACCGAACTCGCGCCATGGATGGCGCGCTGGATGGCGCGCGCCGGGGCGGACCTGATCGCCGACGCCGACATCATCGTGCCGGTCCCGCTTCACCGCCGCCGTTTCTTGACGCGACGATTCAACCAATCGGCGGAACTGGCGCGTGCGCTCGGCCATCTGTCTGGTCTCCCCTTCGCGCCGGACGCGATTCGCCGCGTCAAGAAAACGCGCCAGCAGGTGGGGCTCGGCGCGCGCGAGCGGGAAGACAATGTACGGGGCGCATTCCGCGTGCCGCCCGAAGCCGAGATCGAGGTGAGGGGGCGACAAGTGCTCGTTATCGACGATGTTTATACGACGGGCGCGACCGTTTCGGCCGTAGCACGCGCGCTCAGGCGCGGCGGGGCGGAGGCTGTCGATATCCTGACCTTTGCGCGGGTTCTGCCGGGGGACTTCCGGGCCGAAGAGCCAGCGACTATATAGAACCCGACAAAGGTAGGACCGATGGCTGACGTAACGATCTATACACGTATGATGTGCGGCTATTGCATGGCCGCCAAGAGGCTGCTCGACAAGAAAGGCGTTGTCTATAAGGAGTATGACGCCAGTTTCTCGCCCGAGCTTCGCCGGGAGATGGTCGAGCGCGCAAACGGCCGCTCGACTTTTCCGCAAATCTTCATCGGCAATGTCCATGTCGGCGGGTCGGACGACCTTCACGCCCTGGAAGCTGCCGGCAAGCTCGACACGCTTCTGGCCAGCGGGAAGGCCGCATAAGGAGGGACAAATGGCTACGTTCAAGGCAGCGGCGGTGCAGATGCGTTCCGGTACGTCCGTGGAGCGCAACGCCGTCGATTTCGAAAAACTGGTGCGCGAGGCGGCGGCCCGCGGCGCGAACTATGTCCAGTCGCCGGAAGTAACGGGCGCGGTGCAGCGCGACCGCGAAACCTTCCACGCCAACCTGAAACCGGAACAATCGGATCTGATCGCGCAGACCGCCCGCCGGCTGGCGGCCGAACTCGGCCTCTATGTCCATGTCGGCTCGACGGCCATCGCAAGGGCGGACGGCAAAGTCGCCAATCGGGCCTTCCTGTTCGCGCCGGATGGCGAGTTGATCACTACTTACGACAAGATCCACATGTTCGACGTGGATCTCGACAATGGCGAGAGCTGGCGCGAATCGGCTGCCTATGAACCCGGGCGAGAGGCGATCGTTGCCGACCTGCCGATCGGACGGCTGGGCCTCGCGGTTTGCTACGATCTCCGGTTCCCGCAGCTTTTCCAGGCCGAGGCTTTGGCCGGCGCCGACGTGCTGACCGTACCGGCTGCCTTCACGCGCCAGACGGGCGAGGCGCATTGGCACGCGCTGTTGCGCGCACGCGCCATCGAGAACGGCGCCTTCGTCATTGCGGCCGCACAAGGCGGCAAGCATGAGGACGGACGCGAGACCTATGGCCATTCACTGATCGTCGATCCCTGGGGGCGCATCCTCGCCGAGGCGGAAAATGACGATCCGGGCGTGGTCATCGCCGAGATCGATACCGCTCAATCGGCGGCGGCGCGGGCTAAGATCCCCAATCTCAAGAACGCGCGCGAATTCACCGTCCGGGAGGTCGCAACCGAGCCGGCGGTCCGCAGGAAGGCGTCATGATTCATCTTGCGCTCCGCTGCGAGCACGATCACGCTTTCGACGGCTGGTTCCGCAATTCCGAGGATTTCGAGAAGCAGAAGAAGAGAGGATTCGTCTCCTGCCCTTCCTGCGGCTCGTCATCCGTCGACAAGGCGCTGATGGCGCCGTCGGTTTCGACCGGCCGCAAGAGGGAGAAGATGGCGCTGGCGATGAACGCGGCGCAGAAGAAGGCGATGGCCGAACTCAAGGCACTGACCGAGAAAATGCGCGAGAACGCGGATTATGTCGGCGACAAATTCGCCGAGGAAGCGCGCAAGATCCATTTCGGCGAGGCCGATCCGCGCGGCATCTATGGCGAGGCCACGGCCGAAGAGGCGAAAAACCTTGCCGAAGAGGGCGTCGAGTTCATGCCGCTTCCGGTTTTCCCCGACGATCAGAACTGAGATTGTATTTCGCGGCTTCCCGTTTCTCAGGTAGGCATTTTCTCCGACAGGACCATATAGTTGACGTCCATGTCGCGTGACCGGTTCCAGCGGTCGGAGAGGGGACTATAGACGACGCCGGTCCTGTCGGCTATGCGCAGGCCGGCATTCGCGAGCGCCCGCTCGAGTTCCTCGGGACGTACCAGCTTGCCGAATTGATGCGTGCCGCGCGGCAGCCATCTCAGAACATATTCCGCGCCGATGATCGCGAGGCCAAGCGCCTTCAGCGTCCGGTTGATCGTGGCGACGAACATGATGCCGTCCGGCTTGAGCATTTCGGCGCATTTGCCGATGAAGAAGCCGATATCGGAGACATGCTCGACGACCTCCATGTTGAGGATGACGTCGAATTTCTCGCCTTCGTCGGCAAGCGTCTCCGCCGTCGTGGCGCGATAGTCGATCTTCACCCGGCTTTCCTCGGCATGGAGCTTCGCAACCTCGATATTGGTCTCCGACGCATCGGCGCCTACGATATCCGCGCCGAGACGCGCCATCGGCTCGCACAGGAGCCCGCCGCCACAGCCTATATCGAGAAAGCGCAAATCCTTCAGCGGATGGACCGCGCGCGGATCGCGGCCGAAGCGCTGCGCGACCTGGTCGCGAATATAGGCGAGGCGGACAGGATTGAACTTGTGCAGCGGCCGGAACTTGCCGTTCGGATTCCACCACTCCGCGGCAAGGGCGGAGAAACGCTCCACCTCGGCATTATCGATGCTCGTTTGTCGGGATTCGGCCATGCCGCTCTCCTCAAAGACTGTGGAGAAAGGAAGTCGGGCCTGGAGCATAGAAAGTCAAGGACGGCGAAGCGGGATCTGATACGGCTTTGGGCTTGCCTTCGCGGCTGAAAGCCAACCGAAAGCTTGGCGGCGTATAGCAAATTTCGGCGGCTAGTCCGCATGCCGGCTTCGTTCTCGGGGCGGAGCTGAGGGAGAAACAGGGCGCATCGCTTGTGCGCCGCTTAAGCGGAGGAAATTCCCAGTGAAGAAAGCGAAATCGATCTCGCGCGCTCTCGCGCTCGCCCTTATCCTCGGTGCGCCGCTTTTGGCCGCCACGGCCGCTTCGGCCGCCGACAAGGTGACGATCATCATCGGCGGCATGGAAAAGCAGATTTATCTGCCGGCCGTGCTCACCCAGCAACTCGGTTATTTTAAGGATGAGGGGCTGGATGTGACGCTCCTCAATACTCGGGCCGGCGTCGAGGCCGAAAACGAACTGCTCGCAGGCGCTGTGCAGGGGGTCGTCGGCTTCTATGACCATACGATCGACCTCCAGTCGAAGGGCAAATATATCGAATCGGTCGTGCAGTTCAGCCAAGCGCCAGGCGAGGTGGAACTGGTTTCCGCCAAACACCCCGAGATCAAGTCGCCCGCCGATTTCAAGGGCAAGACGCTCGGCGTCACCGGGCTCGGCTCCTCAACGGATTTTCTCACGCAATATCTCGCGGTGCGCGGCGGCCTCAAGCCGGGCGAATATTCGCTTCTGCCGGTCGGCGCAGGCAACACCTTCATCGCCGCGATCAAGCAGGACCAGATCCAGGCCGGCATGACCACCGAGCCGACGATCAGCAGGCTGCTCAAGACCGGCGAGGCCAAGGTGCTGGTCGATATGCGCACGCCGGAAAAGACCGAAGCGGCGCTTGGCGGGCTTTATCCGGCCGCTTCCTTCTATGTCGAGACGAACTGGGCGGAGAGCCACAAGGACACCGTCCAGAAGCTCGCCAACGCCATGGTCAAGACCATGCATTACATCGCGACCCATTCGGCCGAGGACATCGCCAGCAAAATGCCGAAGGATTATTATGCCGGCGACAAGGCGCTTTACGTCCAGGGTCTTGCCGGCGGCAAGGCCATGTTCACGCCTGATGGCCGCATGCCGGCGAACGGGCCGGAGACGGTGTTGAAGGTGCAGGCGACCTTCAACAAGACGGTGAAGGGCAAGCAGATCGACCTTTCGAAGACCTATACGACGGCGTTCGTGGACGCCGCGAACAAGAAGCTGAGCTCAAACTAAGAGCCAGTTGGTTGAAGGGATCCGGCACGGACCAGCCGGATCCCCGCCTTTAGTCCGCTCCGGCGAGAGCGCGGTTAGCCGGCTGTGCGCGCGGCCGTACGCCCGAGGCTTTGCCATCGGCGGGTCCCTGTCAGATTACGGGAGAGTTCCATGAACGTTCAGACGCTGGCGACGCGGAAAGTGTCGCCGGATGCCTCCGCGAAGGATGCGGCGATCGCGATCGACGATGTGACGCTCCGCTTCACCACGCCGGACGGTAACATGATGACGGCCCTCCGCGATTTCACCATGACGGTGGCGCAAGGGGAATTCGCTTGCGTCGTTGGGCCGACCGGCTGCGGCAAGTCGACGACGCTCAACCTCGTGACGGGTCTCCTGAAGCCGACGACCGGCCAGGTGCGCGTTATGGGCAACCCCGTCACGAGCATCAGCCGCGATATCGGTTTCGTTTTCCAGGCCGATGCCCTCTTCCCCTGGCGCAGCGTCATCGACAATGTGGCGGCAGGCCCGCTCTATCGCGGCGAGCCGAAGAAGGAGGCCTATGAGCGCGCCCGCGACTGGATCGCCCGTGTCGGTCTCGCGCGCTTCGAAAAGCACTATCCGCACCAGCTTTCCGGTGGCATGCGAAAGCGCGTGGCGCTTGCCCAGACCTTCATCAACCAGCCGAAAATCCTGTTGATGGACGAGCCGTTCAGCGCGCTCGATATCCAGACGCGCACTTTGATGCAGGACGAGTTGCTGACGCTCTGGTCGGAACTCAAATCGTCGGTCGTCTTTGTCACGCACGACCTTGAAGAGGCGATCGCGCTTGCCGACAAGGTCTATGTGCTGACCGCTGGCCCCGGCACCGTCAAGAGCGTCTACCAGATCGACCTGTCGCGCCCGCGCGTCATGGCCGACATCCGCTACGATACGAAATTCGTCGAGATCGCGCGGGTGATCTGGGACGATTTGCGCCAGGAAGTTCAACTCGGCCAGCGCCGCACGCTCGAAACGGGTCAATGAGGAGGCATGTGATGGCTGCTTTATCTCCTTCCGATAGTTCCAGGCCGTCGCGCGACGCCGCGATTGCTTCCGCCGAAATGAGCGCCAAGGTCCGCGCGCGCCGGCGCTATGCGCTGATCATCGCACTGCGCCTTCTTCTCCTCGTCGTTTTCCTCGGATTGTGGGAACTCGGCACGGATACGAAGGTGATCGACGCGTTTTTCTTCTCCAGCCCCTCAGGAATCGGCGACCAGATCTGGACATGGATCACCGAAGGCACGTCGCAGGGGCCGCTCTGGCAGCAGATCTATGTGACGCTGGAGGAAACCTTCATCGGTTTCTTCATCGGCGCGGTGGGCGGCATCATCGCCGGCATCATTCTCGGCCGCAACCGGCTGTTGGCCGACGTTTTCTCCATCTATATCAAGATCGCCAATTCGGTGCCGCGCGTCGTGCTGGGCTCGGTCTTCATCATCGCGCTCGGCCTCGGCATGGCCTCCAAGGTGGCGCTCGCCGTGGTGATGGTGTTCTTCGTCGTCTTCGCCAACGCTTTCCAGGGCGTGCGCGAGGCCGACCGCGCCATGATCGCCAATGCGCAAATCCTCGGCGCCTCGCCCTTCCAGATCACGCGCACCGTCATCATTCCCTCGGCGATGAGCTGGATCCTGGCGAGCCTGCATGTCAGCTTCGGCTTCGCGCTGGTCGGCGCGGTGGTCGGCGAGTTCCTGGGCGCCAAGCAGGGCATGGGATTGCTGATCTCGACGGCGCAGGGCGCGTTCAACGCCAATGGCGTGTTCGCAGCGATGATCATCCTCGCGGTCATGGCGCTCGTCATCGAATTCATCATCACGCAGATCGAGAACCGGGTTCTGAAATGGCGGCCGGCGCCGTTCAGCGGACAGGGAACGTAACATTCACAAACACCTCCCCTTTGAGGAGGTCGCGCCAAAGACGCGGGTGGGGGCAGTCCGAGCTTGCATCCTGACCCCACCCCGCTCGCTGCGCTCACGACCCTCCCCGCAAGGGGGAGGGTGGACGTCAGGCGAGCGGCAACCTGACCTCGACGGTCAATCCTCCGCCGGGCGTGTCCGAAAGCGTAACGCGCCCGCGGGCATTGTCCGCGACCTCTCGGACAATGGCGAGGCCGAGGCCAGAGCCATGTTCCTCCGAGCCTGCGATGCGATAGAAGCGCTCGAAGACGTGCTCCCGCTCCGCCGCCGGAATTC
>JBQCEL010000274.1:0-2218 GCA_051960255.1 Rhizobiaceae bacterium | reverse complement strand
GAGAACTGGAAGCTGCGGCGGGCTTTCGCCTTGCCGTACTTCTTGCGCTCGACGGTACGGCTGTCGCGGGTCAGGAAGCCGCCCTTCTTGAGCACGGCGCGCAGGCTGGGCTCGTAATAGGTCAGCGCCTTGGAGATGCCGTGACGCACCGCGCCGGCCTGACCGGAGAGGCCGCCGCCGGCGACCGTCGCGACGATGTCGTACTGGCCGTCGCGGTTCGCCGCCACGATCGGCTGTTTCAGGATCATCTGCAGGACCGGACGTGCGAAATAATTCGCGAATTCCTTGTCGTTGACGGTGATCTTGCCGGAGCCGGGCTTGACCCAGACGCGTGCGATCGCGTCCTTGCGTTTGCCGGTGGCGTAGGCGCGGCCCGATTTGTCGAGCTTCTGCTCGTGGACGGGAGCGGCAGCCGCTTCCGACGTGACGCCCGTGGCGTTGCCGAGTTCTTGCAGGGAGGAAAGTTCAGCCATCAGGCAGCCCTCTTGTTCTTCTTGTTGAGCGCGGCGACGTCGAGCTTCTCGGGCTGCTGGGCCTCGTGAGGATGCTCGGCGCCGGCATAGACGCGCAAATTCTTCATTTGGCGGCGGCCAAGCGGCCCGCGCGGGATCATGCGTTCCACCGCCTTTTCGATCACCCGCTCCGGAAAACGGCCCTCGAGCAGGCCGCGCGCGGTGCGTTCCTTGATGCCACCGGCATAGCCGGTGTGCCAGTAATACATCTTGTCGGTGTATTTCTTGCCGGTGAAGGCGACCTTCTCGGCATTGATGATGATGACATTGTCGCCGTCATCGACATGCGGAGTGAAGGTCGGCTTGTGCTTGCCGCGCAGGCGGTTGGCGACGATGGAAGCGAGGCGGCCGACGACGAGACCTTCGGCGTCGATCAGAACCCACTTCTTCGTTACCTCCGCAGGCTTCTGCGAGAAGGTTTTCATGGACTTTTCTTTCGGTTCGGACCTCATATGCCGCCATCAGGCGAACGAGAGGCTTTTCTTGTTGCTTCGATTGCGGCTTCATGGCCCCAATACAAACGGCAGCCCTGGGCTGCTGTTCGCGCGGCTTATAGAAGAGGCCGCACGGGTCGTCAAGCGCGCAAGATGGCGTACGATCCAAAAATATTTATGAATTTCAACTTACTAGAATAGTGGTATTATTCTACCCCATCATTTCAGCAATTTCGGCGGGATGGAATAGGTGCCGGACGCCTGCGCCACCAGTTCGCGTCGCGCTCCCGCGACGATGTCGCAATCGAACACCATCAGATTGCGGCCGAGCTTGAGGATGCGGCAATGACCGTCGACCGGCCCGGCTTCAGCCTTGCGCATGAAGTTGATGGTCAGGTTCGTCGTGACCGAAAGTGCGTCCGGACCGCCATGGGAGAGCACGCAGGCATAGCCGCCTATGTCGGCGAGAGTGAAGAGCGACGGGCCCGAGACGGTGTTCCCCGGCCGCAAATGCCTCTCTCCGGCCTCGAGCCTAACAATGCAGCCGCCCGGATACACCTCGGTGACGGAATAATCGGCGCCGTGCCTGTTCAGTTGCGGGAAGGCCTCTGCCATGAGTGCATTGACCTCATTGGCCGTCATGACGGGCATCAATGTCCTATCGACCAGTCTGGCATCCATCAGTCTCTCCGCGTGCGTGGCGCCTATCATTTGCCTTTCCGAGGCTGTTCTTCAAGCCGGGCTGTGTTACCTCTTTGCGAAACGAAAAGATCGCACTGGAGAATCCCATGGCGGAAGCGCTCGCAACCCGGACCGAGGCGGATTTCCTGCCGGTAAAGACCGAAACCGCCAATGGGATAGCGCGCATTACGCTTGCCAATCCGCCGGCAAACCCGCTTTCGCTGGCAGCCATGCAGGCGCTGATCGGCGCGCTCGAGGCTGTGCGGACGGATGCTTCCGCGCGCATCGTCATCATCGGCCATGAAGGCAAGGTCTTCTCCGCCGGGCATGACCTCAAGGAAATCACGGCGCATCGCGGCGATGCCGACCGGGGCAGAGCGTTTTTCAAAGAGACGATGGAGCTTTGCGCAAAATTGATGCAGACGGTGGTTCGCCATCCGAAGCCGGTGATCGCGGAAGTGAATGGCGTGGCGACGGCGGCGGGTTGCCAGTTGGTCGCCTCCTGTGATCTGGCGGTCGCGGCCGACCATTCGCGCTTTGCGACGCCGGGCGTGAATATCGGCCTGTTCTGCTCGACGCCGATGGTGGCGC
>JBQCEL010000273.1:0-3818 GCA_051960255.1 Rhizobiaceae bacterium | reverse complement strand
CCGCCGGAGATGTCATCCATCATGGACATGCGGTTGGCGATGACGCCCCGAAGCGGCAGAATGGCAACTTGTCCATCCCGGCGCGCCACTTCCTTCTCTGCCTTCTGCGTCAGCCGCGCCTCGATCTCCTCGGCGGAATATTTGACGCCCGAGGCCTGGTCGGTGAGGAAATCGAGGATCGCCTGCATCTTCGATGGCTCGATCGCCCATCGTTCCTCGGTTACGGCAAGCAGGATGTGCGCGTATTTCATTGGGCTTCCTCTTCCGGCTGAACGTCGCTCGGTTTCGGCTTCGGATTTCCGGGCGGGACCGGCGGCACGGGCGGGGAGCGCTTGGGCTCATAGTTCGGGTCGGTGGCACGTTCGAGCGTGACGTAATTCGCCGGCACGAAATGGTAATCGCCGACACCGCCGATGCCATCCATGTCCTCCAGCGCGAGGATCTGGTTGGCGGAAAGGCCGCCGACGCCGAAAAGCTTGGAATAGAACTCGGCGCGCGCCGCCATGTCGCCGCGCAGCATCGCGTTCATGTTGAAGTTGACATAGAAGCCGCGGTCGATTTCTTCGGCGGTGAACAGCTTGAAATTCAGCTCCTGCTCCCAGGCATCGACCCATGGATCGATCGTCGAGCGCAGGAACCCGATCATCAGTTGCTCGATGCCGGACCCCCAAGACGTGGTCTTCTCATGACTCTGCAGGAGGACCAGCGGCACGTCGTAAATCCGGGCGATTTCCGCGATCTGGAATTCGCGGCTGCCAAGAAACTGCGCATCTTCGGGCGGGATCGTCGTCTGGACGAATTTCATCCCCTCTTCGAGCACCTTGACCCTATGCGCATTGTCGAGGCCGCCTTGCGACTGAAGACCGGTCGCCGGATTGTCGGGGTTCGGCCGCTTTTCCCCGTTCGGCCCGGTCAGGTTTTGCCGCGCATTCGGCGTCAGCTTGCCCGGATGCAGAAGAAAACCGCCTGATTTGGCATCGTTGGCGAAGAACTTGCTGCCGAACTCCTCCATGGCGAGGCCCCATCCGATCGCCTGTCGAGCCATGGCGATCTGGGAAATGCCCCAATAGCCGTCCTGCGACTGATCCATGATGTGGATGACGTCGCCATGATCGAACTCGACCAGTTGCCCGTTGATGTTGGAGCGAAAGAAGGTGTCGCTTCCCTCGCGCACCGGACGGGTAAGGTAGGGTTGCAGCGGATAGAGGCCGACCGCCTGCCCACGATTGTTGCGCTCGATTTCCAGATACCCATTGCCCCAAAGAAGCGCATGTTGCTGCGCTGTCTTTCGAACGGTGCGGGAACTCATATAGTCGTTCGGACGCGTGCCGATCGTCGTCGCCATTGGGTGCTCGCTGGCCTTGGCGGGTCGCCGGCTTCCATCATCGAGCCGTCGCATGATCGTCATCGGGAACCGCGCGATCGGATTGGATATCCGGTTCACGCAGGCATAGACGACCGGCAGATGCATGGCGATGAATTCGGAGACATGCACGCCAGCATTCGTACGGCCGCCATTGATGGCCCGCACTAGCCATCCCGTTTCTGCGCCAAGCGAGACCGGCGCGCCATAGGTGATCGCGCCCATATCAGGCTCCTGGCGGACCGCCAGCGGTTCGGCGCGGCGACCGAAAAGGGTATCGATGATGCCCATCAGACTTCGATCTCCAGAATGCCGCGCGTTTCGTAAACGGATGGGCCTTCGATCTCGCCCGACATCCACCGTGCCAGCGCCATCATGTGCGCCACCGGTCCGTCGATCTTGTTCTGCTCCCGGTCCTTGCGCGGATAGACGTTGTCCTTTGCATCGGCCTTGGCGACGACGTTCGACAGCATCCACGTGAAGACAGGATCGCCGTTGTGGGCGATCTTCAGTGAACGGATCAGGCCGTCCATCTGCTTCATTGCCGGCGAGAAGTTCAACACCAGTGGCCGGACCTCAACCGTGTTGATGCCTTCCTCCCGAAGTTCGGCCATCATCATGTGCGCCTGATGCGGGTCGAAGGCCACTTCGTCGATGATCAGCCCGAGCCCTTCCGGATCCTGTAGCCCCAAAAGATCATCGCGGATCGTAACGTAATCGATCATGTCGCCGTCGGTCTGCGTGATCCATCGCTCCGGCGCGTCCCGCCAGCCGCGATAGTGGGCGTTTTCCGGCAGTTCGATCGTCGCTTCCGGCAGATAGTAGCGGCCGAACCGCGCATAGCCGCCTTGATGCTCGAACGTGATCTCCATCGCGGCGATATCAATGGTCGATGCCAAATCCAGCCCGATCTTGCATGGCTGTCCCCGAAAATCCTCCAGCCGGAGATTCGGATTCGCCGCTGTCTGCCATTTCGTCACGTCGAAATAGGCGTTTCTGGCCTGCACCCACATATTGAGGTGCTTGGTTTTGAACACCCCGATCTTGCGCGGGTTCTGCTTCGCGTCCCGCTGCCGGGCCCGGAGGAAATCGCCCCGCACGCTGACGTCGTAATTCGGGTTGGCTTTCCTCAGCGCCAGATCGCTGGCCCAGTCGTCCTCCTTATCGACGGTGTAGATCAGCGCGAACAATTCGTCGTTCTCGACGATCCCCTCCAATACCTTCTCCGCGTCCTGAACGGCGGCGAAACACGGCCCCGAAAGATTGTCGCCGGCAGTCGTGATGATCAGCATCAGCGGCTGTTCGCGGGCGCCCATGCCCGTTTCCATCGTGTCGACCATGCGGTCGGTGGCGTGTTCGTGATATTCGTCCACGATCGCGCAGGATGGCGATGCGCCATCGCCCGGATCGCCAATCAGCGGCTCGAACTTCGATCCATCCGCGAGGCGATGGACGTTCTTCGCGCCGACCGTCACGCCATAATGCTGGACGAAGGCCGGCGTTTTCATCGCCATCAGCCGGGCCGGCTTAAAGACTTCCCACGCCTGCTTTTCCGTGGTCGCGCCGGAATAGACCTCCGCACCGTGATCACCGTCAATCGACATCATGCCGAGGCCGATCCCGGCCGCCCAGGTCGATTTGGCGTTCTTCCTCGGCTCCAATATCAGCGCCTTGCGGAAGCGACGAAGACCATCCTGCTTCCGCAGCCATCCGAACAGGCAGATGGTCTTGAAGCACTGCCACGGTTCAAGCCTGAGCTTTTCTCCCTTTCGCGCCCACTCACCCTTGGTGTGCGGCAGCAGCTCAAGGAACCGGCACCATTTCTCCGCCGTCTTCGCATCGAAGCGATAGGGGTAGTTGTGCCCCTTGCCCGATTCGAGATCGTCGAGATGGCGCTGACAGGCCAGCCGCACCCATTTGCAGGCCGGTATCTTCCCTGAAACGACTTCCTCAGCGTAGCGGTTGCCGGCATCGACGTGCGGGTGCTCAGCCGAGCGCCTTGAAGGGGTTTTCTTCATCTTGCGTCTCGGCCGATACCCTCGACTTTGAGGCGGGGCCGATGCCCAGTTCCGCGCGAAGGAATTGTGCCCGCTTCATCGCGTTTGACCTCATCGCCACTTCAGGCCGGGCTCGATACATCGTGTCGCCCGCCTGCGTCGTTGTCGTGTAAATCCGCCCGATGTCCTCGATGATGCCGGTGGTGATCTCGATCTCTTCAAGGCACGACGCGTAATCCGCGATGACATCTGCCCATTCCGGGCTGAGCGTACCCATGCCGCTCATCTTCTGGCATGTTTGCTCGAAAATCGTGACGGCGCGTTCGGACAGCCAGTCGGGGGCAACCGGCCAGCCGCCTTTCGTGACCGGCTCGGCTGGATTTTCGCGGTGCTTTCGCATCGTTCCCGACACGATTTTCAGGTGCGTCGGCTTTTTCGGGCGACCTGCCATGTTTTGG
>JBQCEL010000272.1:0-3351 GCA_051960255.1 Rhizobiaceae bacterium | reverse complement strand
GTCACTGTGCGGCGGCGCGGTGAAATCGCGCGATAATTTTGCTTACATCTGGGTGCGGGGCGTGACCGTTTTCCACCAACCAGGAAACGCCTTCCTTAATGAGACCGAAGGGCTCGCGAAGTGCATGCATGTCTTCCTCATCGTAGTGCAGGTCAAGCTCGGTAGCCAATTCGAGCAGCAGCTTGGAGATGAGGTCAGCGGCGGCGTGATTTTTCATACAATGTTCCTTTGCAATGCGTGGCCAGTCATCTGGCCGGGGATTTGCAAGTAGGAAAACGCCGCCGGTGTTACGATGAAAAAAGTCATCTTGTCCTAGAGTAATCGTCATTTTCCTGAACATGTTCGGGCCGCACCGCCACGGCTTCAAGCCCCATGAGTTCTGCAAGCGTCAACCTCATCAGATCGGCGATCACCTGCAGTTCCAACAGCTTGAAATCGTACAAGCCCAATTCCATTAAACGCGCTGTCAGCCGGTTGGTCTTGATCAGTGCCGCGAATTCTGAGCATGAGTAGTCGTTTTCGACCTGGCGAAACCGACTGATTTTTAAGCCGACGTGAAGGTGCATGGCACTCAGAGGTTTTCGCTCGTGCAATGGTTGGCGCCCACCCTGCCTCTTTCGGTTGCCGATATCGACCAACCGCTTCGCTCCAAGCAGTTGCGCCGCTCTGATCATTTTCGCGACCGTGGAGTATCCTCTGCCGTATTTGTCTGCGATCCACCCATAGCTCGCGCCGTTTTCCCAGTCTTCGAGCGCACCTTCCGGCCAAATTTTGGAGGAGCCTTTTTCTGCTCCCTTGGGTTGTATTGACATTTTTCCTCGTTCCGTCGAGGGTGTGCTCGCTATCGTGTTTCCGAACACACCCATCATTTCCGTTGTTATCGCTCCTTGGCGACCAAAAATGTGAACAGGATCAAGGATATGATAGCGATTTCAGATGCTTGGAGGAAACCCCGGCCCACGACTTTTAATCAGTAGGTCTCGGGTTCGAACCCCGACGCGCTCACCAAATCCGCCGGATTTTCTTCGCTTGCCCAGCCTCAAAGGCGAATCGTTACGATTTTGAGCGAATTTCGGTGCGGACCCTCCGTTCCGTTGACAATCCACCAACCGACATATTTTCGCCGGCTCTCGTCGCATATGGTAACGAGAGGAAGGAGCGGGGTTGATTTTGAAATATTCGAAATTCATCTGGCCCGTGGTTGGTATTGGCGCCGCGGCCTTCTCCGGCTGGTTGCTTTATAGCCAGATGAAGAGGCTTTCTTTCGACGGAACGATCGAAAGCCTGTCCAGCATCTCGCTGCGCCAATGGCTTCTGGCCGCGGCCGCGACACTGGCGGCTTACACGGCCCTTGCCGGCTATGATCGGATCGCCTTGAAACATCTGCGCCGCGAGGTGCCGTGGGCATTCGTCGCGCTTTGCTCATTCACCTCCTATGCGCTTTCCCACAGCATCGGCGCGACCGTCATATCGGGCGCCGTCATAAGGTATCGCGCTTACGCGACGCGCGGACTTGGCGCAGCGGAGGTGGGTATCCTCGTTGCCTTCTGTTCGATCACCTTCGCGATGGGCGTGATCGTCCTGCTCGGCGCCATCCTTGCGATTCGCCCCGATATTGCCGACCGGTTCGGCGACATCCTGCCGGTCGGCCTGTCGAGAGCCGGCGGGGTTGCCATGCTCGCAGCCGTGGCTCTTTACGTCGGAGGCGGACTGCTTTCGCTCCCCGTGCTGAAACTCGGACGGCTTTCAATTACCTATCCCCGACCGGGAGTCATAGCCCGCCAGCTCGTCGTCGGCCCTCTCGAATTGATCGGCGCGGCGGCGATCATCTATTTCGTCCTGCCGAGCGCGGAGAACCCCGGTTTCATCGTCGTGCTCGGCATCTTCCTCCTGTCATTCACCGTTGCGCTCCTGTCTCATGCGCCAGGTGGAATCGGTGTTCTCGAGCTGGTCTTCATGGCAGGTTTGCCGGAAATGGACAGCAACGCGGTTCTTGCCGCCTTGCTCGTTTTCCGTCTTCTCTATCTGATCCTTCCCCTCGCTTTTGCAATCACGGTGGTCCTCTTGTTCGAAAGATCACAAATGGCAACCTGAGATGGCCTTCAGCATCCAACGATTGCCTCGCCTGCCCTTGCACGGTGCTCTTGCAGGCATCGCCGTGGCCGTGGCATTGGCAGCGCTGGCGGGGCCGACGGTCTTGCCGGATCTATTTACGGAGGCCGCATCCCGCCATCAGGCGGTCGAGGATAGTTGCCGGCAAAATATGGGCTGCTGGTCCGAGGAAAATCTGGTTGCGGCTCAAAAGGCCTGCATTCCGCTTATCGAAGCCAAGGCTGCCAACGGTTTCAAATGGACCGGGGGGTGGCTGGATTCGATCTTTTTCAACTCCCACGCCCTCTCCAGCGACAATGTCGTCCTCGAATATGCCGGCGATTCGGTGCTGTTCCGGGATGCGACAGGCGCGTGGAAGCCAAAATCCTATTATTGCTCGTTCGATACGAGAGCCGGCCGGATCACGGCCCTTAGGATCCTGGCGGGCGATAATCCGGACAACTGAAACCCGCGTATCGTCCCAACACAGGACCGGGACTTTTCTGTAAGCCCGCCCTTTCAGCCAGCGAGCGTGCGGCGGACGGCGTCACGCCAACCGTTGATTTTCCGCTTGCGTGTCGACTCGTCCATGTGGGGCTCGAAGCGGCGGTCGAGCGACCAGCTTTTCGAAAACTTTTCCGCGTCCGGCCAGATGCCGGCTTTCGAGCCGGCTAGCCAAGCTGCGCCGAGCGCCGTCGTTTCAAGAATTTTCGGGCGATCGACCCGCGCATCCAGAATGTCGGCCAGGCATTGCATGGTCCAGTCCGACGCGACCATACCCCCGTCAACCCGCAGCACGGTTTCCCCCGCGCCCCTCCAGTCCTTATGCATGGCGTCGAGCAGGTCGCGCGTCTGGAAGGCGACCGATTCGAGCGCGGCGCGGGCGAACTCCGCCGGGCCGGAATTGCGCGTCAAACCGAACATCGCGCCGCGGGCCTCGGCGTCCCACCATGGCGCGCCAAGGCCGACAAAGGCCGGCACGAGATAGATCTGCTGCGAGGGATCGGCCTTCGCGGCAAGCGTGCCGCTGTCGCGCGCATGGCCGATCATCCGAATGCCATCGCGCAGCCATTGCACCGCCGCGCCCGCCACGAAAATCGAGCCTTCGAGCGCATAGGTCGTCTTGCCGTTCAGGCGGTACGCAATAGTGGTGAGCAGGCGGTTCTTCGAGCGCACCAGCGCCTCGCCCGTATTGAGAACGGCGAAGCAACCGGTTCCGTAAGTGGATTTCAGCATGCCCGGCCGGAAACAGGCCTGGCC
>JBQCEL010000271.1:0-2970 GCA_051960255.1 Rhizobiaceae bacterium | reverse complement strand
CTCCATGTGGTCGCCATGGCGGCGGCGGCGGGCATCCGCCTCGCCTGGCAGGATATTTCCGAACTTTCCGAGATCGTTCCCTTGTTGGCGCGGGTCTATCCGAACGGGATGGCCGACGTGAACCATTTCCATGCGGCGGGCGGCATGGGCTTCCTCATCCGCGAATTGCTCGACGCCGGCTTGCTGCATGAGGATGTCCGCACGATCTGGGGCGACGGGCTGCGCTCCTATGCCATGGAAACCACCCTGGCCGATGACGGTACGATCCTGCGCCGGCCGGCGCCGGCGCAAAGCCGCGATGAAAAGGTTCTCGCGCCCGTCGCGAAGGCTTTCCAGCCGAGCGGCGGCCTGAAAGTGTTGACGGGCAATATGGGGCACGCGGTCATCAAGGTCTCGGCGGTGAAGCCTGAGCGGCGGCTAATCCAAGCGCCGGCGATCGTCTTCGACGGTCAGGACGAATTGCAGGCCGCCTTCAAGGAAGGAAAGCTGGAGCGGGATTTCGTTGCGGTGGTGCGCTACCAGGGACCGAAAGCCAACGGCATGCCGGAACTGCACCAGCTGACGCCGACGCTCGGCATTCTCCAGGATCGCGGCTATCGTGTGGCGCTCGTTACCGACGGGCGGATGTCAGGCGCTTCGGGAAAGGTGCCCGCCGCCATCCATGTGACGCCGGAGGCGCTCGAAGGCGGCATCATCGCCAAAATCCGCGACGGTGACGTAATCAGATTGGATGCGGAAGCCGGTACGCTGGAAGTGCTGATCGATATGGAAGAGTTGAAGGCGCGTTTCCGCCCGGCGAAGGACCTCGCTGCAAACGATTTCGGTATGGGTCGCGAACTCTTCCGCGCCTTGCGCGCGAATGTCAGCGGCGCGGACCAGGGCGCCAGCCTCTTCGCCGCGTAAAGCCTTTTCAGTCCGTCCTTCGAGGCTTACCCTTTGGGATCATGCCTTGGAGACGCGTTTGGCTCGGGGGCGCTTCGGCTTGCTCTCGGCGACGGGCGGGGGAATGGTTTCACCAGTTGAACCTGGATTGTCGCGGCGTTCGTCGTAAGCGTCCTTGACCGAGGCCCCGGAACCGTTCGGACTGCCGGAACCTGTCTGCTCGCCCTCTATCTCCCGCGCCGCTTTTTCCCAGTGCTCCCGGTCCCGGCCATGCGGTCGACCTTCCTGTTCCCATATTTCATGGGCACGACGTCTGATGCGCTCTTCCTTGTCCATGAGGTGCGTCTCCTTCTATGCAGGAACTCCATCGGCGATATCTTAGTTCCAGTCGGAAGCCGCTGTCGCCTCTTTCATCGCTTCGAGGCGATTTTTCACCTGCGTACCGAATCCCGCCGTCAATCCGGACAGAGCGGCATGAAATGTCGTTCGTTAACCATCATAGCTTCGGCTGATGTGATGAGCACAAGGAGAATTCGCAACGGTGAAATATTTCCTTGAATTTTCACGAAGCGCTGGGGTAATCTTTTTGGACATCCGTCAGTGCTCGAAGCCGTGCCATCCGCTAGTTCACAAAGATCGAATTCTTGCCTGTGTGCAAACAAAGCCGCTGCCGTCTTATGGCCGGCGAATCACGATTGTCGAAATGGCGCTGAGCCCCGGGCATCGGTCGCTCTCCTTATTCTCGAACCATAGAAAGGAGAGCCAAGGAAGAGATTCACGACAATCGCGGTGCTCTCGTTTACGTATAGGGCAGGCTGATTGAAACAATTCGCGAGCCAAGAAACAGCGACCGCTTTCGAACCGCGACGGTCGAGGTTTTGTGGTCATGGATGCACAAGAAGAACGATATCGCGGTTCGGCAAAGGGGAAATTCATGAGATATTTTCTAGCCAGCACTTGCCTGGCAGTCGGGTTGGCGGCCCTGTCGCAACCGGCATTGGCTGCGGGCAGTTGCGGCAATGTCACCATCGCCAGCATGAACTGGCAAAGCGCACAGGTCCTGGCGAGCCTGGACAAGTTCATCCTTACCAATGGCTATGGCTGCAACGCCAATATCATCCAGGGCGACACTGTCCCGACCATCACCTCGATGACGGAAAAGGGCGAGCCCGATATCGCGCCTGAAGGATGGGTCGATCTCATCCCCAAGGTGGTCAATGAGGGCCTCAAGGACGGCAAGCTCATCAAGGCGGCCACGGCTCTCTCGGACGGCGCCACGCAAGGCTGGTGGATCCCGAAATATGTCGCCGACGCCCATCCCGACATCAAGACTATTCCGGACGCGCTGAAGCATCCCGAGCTTTTCCCCGATCCGGAAAATCCGGGAAAGGGGGCGGTGTTCAACGGACCGCAAGGCTGGGGCGGAACGGTCGTGACGACGCAGTTCTTCAAGGCCTACAAGGCCAAGGAGCACGGCTTCGACCTCGTCGATACGGGCTCTGCCGCAGGGCTCGACGGTTCGGTCGCGAAGGCTTATCAGCACAAGGAGGGCTGGCTCGGCTATTACTGGTCGCCCACCTCGCTTCTCGGCAAATACGCCATGGTCAAGCTCGGCGAAGGCGCGCCCTATGACGCGGCTGCCTGGAAAAGCTGCAACACGGTAGCCACCTGCCCCGACCCCAAGCCGAACGATTGGCCGAAGGATAAGGTCGTGACCCTCGTGACGAAGAAATTCTCCGACAAGGCCGGCCCCGACGTCATGTCGTATCTGAAGAAGCGCTCCTGGAGCAACGCCACCGTCAATGCGCTGATGGCGTGGATGACGGACAATCAGGCGACTGGCGACGACGGCGCGGAGCATTTCCTGAAGACCCATCCGGAACTGTGGACGAAATGGGTTTCCGCGGATGCGGCCAAGAAGATCAAGGCCGCCCTCTAAGATCTGAAACAACGGGGCGAGGCGCGCCAAATTCGCCCCCGGCGTCGGATTGGTTGCTCCTCCCCATTGCGCCGCTCCTCCAACGCGCCAAACAGATTTGGCCTGGAGGGGGTGTAGACATTCCCCCAACAGGACGACACCCGTTTGCG
>JBQCEL010000270.1:0-3998 GCA_051960255.1 Rhizobiaceae bacterium | reverse complement strand
ACCCGTGAACAAGTCGACAAACCAGGAGGCTGCCACACATTGATAGGCTCCTGGCATTTCCGTTGGAGGTTTGGCCACCCCAATGGGAGCTGCGCACAAGGTTGGCACGCCAGTATGCCTTCTGTGTCAACTGCGACATTGGATGCAGCGGATGTGCCAGCTGCCACGAGGCAAGCGGCGGTTCCAATACCGCAATCGCCCGCATCGGAAAGTTGCCGTCGCCTCCGACGCCAACGTAACTGCGCGCCGACATTTGACCGTAAAGCCGCGGCTCGGGAAAGCCAGAAGGATGATCCGTGGATGTGGAAATCGCCGCCGTCGGCCGACGCAATCAGGTGTCTACCGATACCCCACGCACATGACATAGTCCCGGAGCAGGCCCTCCTCATATTCGACCTGCGACAGCTGCGCCTCCAGGGCGTCCTCGGCGAACAGACGACCGACCGGCTTGCGTTCCGCATCCACCACCGGAACGCATTGCAGTTTCTTCTCCTTCATCACCGACCAGACCTCGTGCAGCCAGTCGTCAGGCGTGCAGGAGATTATTTCCCTGGACATGACCATGTTGCACGCCGTCGTGCACGCGCAGCCGTCGCAATGCTGGATCTGGCGCACGATATCAGTCCGCGTGACGACGCCGACCATGATGCCATCGCGGTCACAAACGACCGCCATGTGCCGAACGCCGTCAGACAATAGCGCCGCCGCCTCTGTCAGCCGCTGTTCATCGACGATGACGAGAAGACGCTGGCCGACCGTCGGCAACAGGCTCTTTATCCGGATCATGACAGTTTCCACCAAATGGAAATTGAAACGAAATCTCCTGCTCGCCACAATTCAGGTGCTGCAACAACCTTCCCCGATAGAAGGAGGCCGCCGTTGTCACCCCGCAGGCCAGAGCGCCAGCAATCAATCGCTCCGCGGATCTCGTCGGTGGGTTCTGCTGATCCATGCCGGCGGATGGCTGGCTGGGAACGACTCCCATGAAGCCTGGGAGACATCATCCCACCCGGTTTCTTCCTGGGCAGTGTCGGCCGGATCGTGATCCCGCGGCAACTTCTTTTTGCCGCCTGGCGGTGGCTTGCGGTCGCCCATCACAGCTGATCTCCCTGACGCTCGAGAAAATATAGGGCCAATCTCTATGATAGGCGCTTGGCGGCAACCTTCAATGAAGTGCGTCATCGTGCTCGGAGGTGTTCCGGGTCGGCCATCGAATGGAAACCCGAAACCGTTTCAGATTCGGATCTTGACGGCAACAGCCCTCATTTCGCACGGGCATGCGGCGTTTATCGTTAGCGCACGGCACCAATTGGAATCAAACCTCCGATTTGAACGCGAAATGCCTGACGTATGCTCCCGGTCAAGCCTCGATCCCGGTTTGATTTTCGCAACTCGCCAGATAGGGCACGAGCGTCATTCGGCGGAAACTGACGGCAATCACCGTCTGTGCTCCGTTGTCGACCAGTTCTGTCGCGCCGGCATTCGGCTCGAAATCAAACGCCACCTCGGGGTCATCCGCCGGAAAGCCCTCGGCAACCCACGGGACGTCGAACCTGGCCACTTCGCGCCCTCCATCGCCGGCGGTGCGTTCACCATAATAGACGGAGTGGCCGGCGCGGAGGCCGAGTTTCTGCGTTCCGACCCGCGCCCGCGCCTCGATGACTATCCTGCCATCGAGTCTCAGGCAGGCAGTCAGCCGGTCGCCTTCGACCCGATGCTCAGTTTCGCCGGCGTTGATCTCCAGGCCAGAGGCCGCTCGGGCATAGGCGCGCGCCGCCTCCGAACTGCTCCAGTGCTCCAGCCAGACACGGCCGGGGAACCTCACGGCGCCGTCGTTGCTTGCCCCCTCAGGGCCAGCCACCTCCGCGGCGAGATAGCTGACGCCGACCGGGCCCGGCGCGCCGAACCCCGTCGTCTGCCTCGGATCGGACAGCGCCCACATATTGAGAATCAGCCGGCCGTCCGGATGCGGCCTGAGCGGGCTCGGAATGCGAGCGTGCAAGCGTTCGGGCTTTGACGAGAGAACGATCGTCAGCAGCGGCGCGTCGTGAATGATCTGCGGCGCCACCGTCAGGCAGCTATAAGCGGATGGCTTTGATGAATGCGATGTCATGGCAGAATCCTTTCAGCGGCCTCGACCTGCTGTTCCTCGATACGAACTGGCGGGCGACATGCTTTTGCGATCAATACGCCTCCCAGGAGGAGGCAGATAGCCGCCCGCAAGTGCCGTGTGATAGCCGGCAAGGAATGCGTTCGCCGCCATTTCGCGTGCTTCCGAGCCCAGCGCTTGCTGCACGGCAGCCAACCGCCTGTGACATCGGCTGCCAAAGCGGCATCCGATCGCGCCGCGCCCCACCACGCTGTCGTGACGCTTGATCCGAGAGCGCCGATCAGCGCCAGTCCGGTGGCGGTGCCCAATTGCCGGGAGCAGTTCAGGATCGCGGAACCGACCCCTGACGCTCCCACCGGCACGTCGCCCATGGCGGCATGCGTGATTCCCGGAACCAGCGCTCCGAAGCCTGCGCCGGCCGCCAGGTAGCCGAAGGCCGCAACCGGAAAGGGCGTATCCGGTGTCAGGCAAGCCAGAACGGCAACGCCGAGCGCGGCGACCAGGCACCCGCCGGCGATCACATGCCGCGGCGAGAAGCGCCGATCGAGCCGCCCGGCGACCGAGGCGGTGAGGAGAAAGGGGACGTTCATCAGGAGCCAGGTCAGGCCGGTCTCCAGCGCCGACCATTGCTTGAGATTCTGGAACAGGAGCGTGACGTAATAAAGCGTTCCGCTGAATGCGGTATAGCTGGCAAAATAGGCGCCGCAGGCGGCAAGGAAACTTCGCGTCCGCAGCAGCGAAGCCGGGATCAGAGGATGGGCGGTGCGATCTTGCCAGATCAGGAAAAGCGCGAGCAACGCAATGCCGCCGCATAAGGGCCCAGCGGTCGGCAGCGAGATCCAAGAATGGCTGGTCGAGTCAATGAGCCCCAGGGTAATGGCCGTCAATCCGGCGGAAGCCATTGCGACGCCGATCAAGTCGAGGGGGCGCCTGTCTGTGCTATGGGGGCCTGATGGAACGGTGATGAACGCCATTGCGCTGGCAACGACGGTGATGGGCAGGTTGACCCAGAAGATGGAGGCCCAGCCGAAAGAGGCGAGCAGAATACCGCCGACCACCGGACCGGCGCCGAAGCCGATGCCTCCCAACGCCGCCCAGGGGCCAATGACCCGGCTTCGCTCTGCCGGTGGGAAAGTCCGGTTGAGGATCGCAAGCGTGAGCGCCAATATGGCCGCCCCGCCGATCCCCTGGACGGCTCTCGCCGTGAGCAGGACGGAACTGCTGTCTGCCAATGCGCAACCGAGCGAGCCTAGACCGAACAGGACCAATCCACCGGTCACGACAAGGCGGTGGCCGAACCTGTCTCCGAGCGCACCGGCAAGCGGGATGAACGCGGCGAGGCTCAGCGCATAGCCGCTGATTACCCATTCGAGGGCCGAAGGTCCCAGCGCGAGATCGCGCTGAAGGGTAGGCAAAGCGATGTTGACGATGGTGACATCGAGCTGGATCATGAAAGCGGCAAGGCACATAGCGAAAAGCACAAGCTGGCCGCGCCACCGCTCTGAGCCGATCGTGCCTGCGCTGTTTCCCTGATCGATGGAAAGGGTCCGAAGGGACTGGGTCATCTCGTTTCCTTGTCACATTTGGCCCCGTGGGCGGGTCAATACGATTGACACGCACGAACCGGAGAATGTGACCGATGCCCGAGATTCTTCATCTCACCGAACGTTTCGAGAGCAGCCGCCCGAGGTTGCGCTCGCTCGCCTACCGTATTCTCGGCAACGTCGCCGATTGCGAGGATGTGCTTCAGGAAGCATGGCTGCGCGTTCGTCGCGCCCAGGAAGGTGGCCTGCAGGAGATTGCCAATGTGGACGGTTGGCTGACCACCGTCGTCGCCCGGACTTGCCTGAACAGACTCAGGTCGCGCCGGGCGCGGCCGGAGGAGCCC
>JBQCEL010000269.1:0-3752 GCA_051960255.1 Rhizobiaceae bacterium | reverse complement strand
TGGAGAAATCCAGATCGTGCGCGAAGATGATGTCGACGCGATCGACGCCCAGCCTTTCCAGCGAATCCTCCAGCGACCGCATGACGCCGTCATAGCCGTAATCATAGACTTCCCGGCGCGACGGCGTATCGAAGAACTTGCCGATGCCGGTGCGCTCGCTCGGCGGCGAAACCTTCAGCAATCTCCCGACTTTCGTCGAAAGCACATAGGAATCGCGCGGCTTGCCGCGAAGGAAATGGTTGAGCCGCGTTTCGGCAAGGCCGAGCCCATAGAGAGGGGCCGTGTCGAAATAGCGGATGCCCGCCTTCCAGGCAGCGTCCAGCGTATCCTGCGCCTGCTTCTCGGGAACCGCGGCATAGAGATTGCCGAGCGGTGCGGTGCCGCAGCCAAGCTCGGTGAAGGACAGCGATGCGCCCGACGGGGCCTCGAACCGCCTTGTTTCCATTTTTCTTCCCCTCAACTCCACGACCTACCGAATGGACGCGCACGGTATTATCTTAGTATACCGATCGCAACAGATGTTGCCCAAGGACAAGCCTTCCCCATGCCAGTCTCGACCCAAGCCCCCCAAACCCTTCGCCTTGCCAGCGACGACAATGTCATCGTCGCGGCGGCCCCCATCGCCGCAGGCGCTGAAATAAGCGGCGGCGTTGTCGCCAAAGCGCGCATTCCCTTCGGTCACAAAGTGGCCACGCAAAACATCGCTGAAGGGCAGCCGATCCGGAAATTCGGCCAGATCATCGGCTTCGCCAAGGGGCCGATCGCGGCCGGCGACTGGGTGCACGAGCACAATGTCTTCATGCACGATTTCGAGCGCGATTATCGTTTCGCCGAAGAGGCGCGGCCGCAAAATATCCTGCCGGTCGAGGAGCAGGCGACGTTTCAGGGCTTCCGTCGCAAGAACGGCAAGGTCGGCACGCGCAACTATATCGGCATCCTGACCAGCGTGAACTGTTCGGCTTCCGCCGCGCGCTTCATCGCGCAGGCGGTCGAAAAATCCGGCGCGCTCGACGATTTTCCGAATGTTGACGGCGTCGTCGCCTTCACCCATGGCACGGGCTGCGGCATGGCGGCGTCGGGCGAGGGCTTCGAGCTGCTGAAGCGCACCGAATGGGGCTATGCGGCCAATCCGAATCTCGGCGGCGTGCTCCTCGTCGGCCTTGGCTGCGAGGTCTTCCAGATCGGCCGCTTCAAGCAGCTTTACGGGCTGGAGGAGAGCGAAACCTTCCGCACCTATACCATCCAGGATACCGGCGGTACGCGCCGGGCGGTGGAACGCGGCGTCGAGGCGATCAAGGAGATGTTGACAGCTGTCAACTCGGTAGAGCGGGAGACGATCCCGGCGTCCGAGATCATGCTGGCGCTGCAATGCGGTGGCTCCGACGGCTATTCCGGCATCACCGCCAATCCGGCGCTCGGCATCGCGGCGGACATTCTGGTCAGGAATGGCGGCACGGCCATTCTCTCGGAAACGCCTGAAATCTATGGCGCCGAGCATCTGCTGACGCGGCGCGCCAAAAACCGCGAGGTCGGCGAGAAGCTGATCGAGCGCATCCATTGGTGGGAGGACTATACCGCCAAGCTTGGCGGCGAGATGAACAACAATCCTTCCCCCGGCAACAAGGCGGGCGGCTTGACGACCATTCTGGAAAAATCGCTCGGCGCCGCGGCCAAGGGCGGCTCGACGCCGCTCAACGCCGTCTATGAATATGCCGAACCGGTGACGGAAAAGGGTTTTGTCTTCATGGATACGCCGGGCTTCGATCCCGTCTCCGCGACCGGGCAAGTCGCCGGCGGCGCCAATGTGCTCTGCTTCACCACCGGCCGCGGCTCGGCCTATGGCTGCAAGCCGACGCCCTCGATCAAGCTCGCCACCAACACGCCGATGTATGAGCGGATGCAGGAGGACATGGACATCAATTGCGGCGATATCCTCGAAGGCGTCACGCTGGAAGAAAAGGGGCAGGAAATCTTCAAGGAGATCCTGGCGGTAGCGTCGGGCAAGCGCACCAAATCCGAAAAGCTCGGCTATGGCGATAATGAATTCGTGCCGTGGCAGATCGGCGCGGTGATGTGAGCGCGGAAGGCGCGGCAGATGGCGGAGAATCAAAGGCGAATCTGGTGGGGCGATTTCCGCGCGACGGAATTCGAGTCGCTCGATCCCGACGCCGTGATCGCCGTATTGCCGGTCGCGGCGATCGAGCAGCATGGCCCGCATCTGCCGCTCTCGACCGATACCGCGATCATGCAGGGGATGCTCGATACGGTCATTCCGCTCATCCCCGCGGATATGGATGTCCGCATCCTGCCGGTCCAGGCCGTAGGCAAGTCGAACGAGCATCTTTATGCGCCGGGCACTCTTACGCTCCCGCCCTCCCTCCTGATCGAGGCGTGGACGGAATTCGGCGCGTCGGTTGCACGCGCCGGCATCCGCAAACTCATTATCGTCACATCGCATGGCGGCAATGAAGAGATCATGGGGATCGTGACGCGCGAGTTGCGCGTGCGCTTCGAGATGCTGGCGGTCAAGACAAGCTGGGAGCGCTTCGGCTGGCCGGAGGGCCTCTATCTGCCGCGCGAACAACGTCAGGGCATCCATGGCGGTGACGTCGAGACATCGCTGATGCTGCATTTCCGGCCTGATCTCGTCGATATGGCGAAGGCGCAGAACTTCGTTTCACGCGTCGGGGAAGCGGAAGAGACGTTCGAGTTGCTGAGGCAAACCGGAAAGCATGCCTTCTCCTGGATCGCGACCGATCTCAATCCGCATGGCGTCGTCGGCAATGCGGCGATCGCAACCGCCGAAAAGGGTAAGGCGACGGCTGAGCATCAGGCGTCGGACTTCGTCCAGTTGCTGCGGGATGTTCGGAAGGCCAAGCTGTCGGATTGGCTGTCCTGACCATACCATCGATGGTTGGGCGCGTCCTTCGACAAGCTCAGGATGAGGACCGCTGGCGTTCGACCTCCTTATGCTGAGATGATTTGAAGCTCACGACAAAGCAAGCAGAACGAAGCCTAAGTGCGCCCGACTCCCTCATCCTGAGCTTGTCGAAGGACGCACTGCAATAATGAAGGGGTGGTGTCACCCCCGCACCCTGCCCTTCGCCGCGTTTGCCCAGGCTTTCTGGATTATGCGGCCGTCTTTCTCCGCCGGAAGGCGTGCGCGCGTGCCTTCCTTCAACCTTTGCCGTTCCGCCTCCGGCATTGCCGCGATCCTGTCTCCGAGGGAGCCGGCGCCGAGCGTCGTTCGCCAATAGTCCTCGAAATCAGCGAAGGTCCGCTCGACGGCGATCGGGCGCGCCTCCACGGCTTCGAGCCCGCAGCGTCTCCAAAGCGCCTCCAGCGCATCGAGCGCCGACACATCCGCGCTCGGCGGCAGGACCGGTGTTTTGCCCATGGCCCTCAGTTCGGCGATGATCGGATCGATCGGGAAGCCGCCGTTTGGAATATCCCAGACATAGGCCGCGACCGTTCCACCCGGCCTGACCACACGCATCATCTCCGCCACGCCTTTTTCCGGGTCCGGCACGAAGAAGAGGACCAGCGCCATCACGGCGGCGTCGAAACGATTGTCCTCGAACGGGAGGCTCATCGCGTCTCCAAGCAGGAATTTTGCCTTGTTCGCTGCGGGACGTTCTCTCGCGAACGCCAGTTGGCTATCCGAAGGATCGACGCCCTGGATTTCCGACGGCGCGCAGCGATCGACCACCAATTGCGTGAAGGCGCCGGTGCCGCAGCCGATATCGATCCAT
>JBQCEL010000268.1:0-4729 GCA_051960255.1 Rhizobiaceae bacterium | reverse complement strand
ACTATGATGCGGTGCGGCCGGATTTCGCCGAGACGGGCTCGCCGCGGCTTCCCGGCGGCCTCAATGCCGGGGCGCAGCTTTTCTGGCAGATGCGGAGCTTCCCCGAGGCTTTCGAGCGTGTCCGTTCGATCGTCACCTATCCGCAATATTGGAGCGGCTGGCTGAGCGGCGTCGCGACCAATGAAGTGACCTCGCTCGGCGCCCATACCGATCTCTGGAACTTCCGCGCCAGACGCTTTTCCTCGCTGGTGGAGCGGATGGGATGGCTCGGCAGGATGGCTCCTCTGCGGCAGGCGGCGGAAAGGCTCGGCCCCATACGCGCCGACATAGGCCGGCAAATTGGCCTGGAGCGGCCCGTGCCGGTCTATTGCGGCATCCACGATTCCAATGCCTCGCTCTATCCCCATCTCATCACCCGCGAGCCGCCTTTCTCGGTCGTCACGACCGGCACCTGGGTGATCGCCATGGCGCTCGGCGGGCTGCCCATGGAACTCGATCCCGACCGCGACACGCTGGTCAATATCGATTACGCCGGCAACGCCGTCCGGTCGGCCCGCTTCATGGGCGGGCGCGAATTCGAGCGCCTCCGCCCCGAGCGCTGCCCGGAACCCGGCGAAGCGGAGCTGGCACATGTGCTGGACCGGAAGATCATGCTTTTGCCGTCGATACAGGCGGGGACCGGTCCCTTTCCGCATCACCGCTCCCGCTGGATCGGCAATCCGGACCGGTTGACGCCTCCGGAGAAAAAGGCGGCGGTCTCCGCCTATCTGGCGATGATGACGGCGACCTGCCTGTCATTGATCGGGGCCAAGGGACCGACGGTGCTGGAAGGCCCCTTCGCAGCCAATGCGGTCTTCCGGAGGGTGCTCGGCACGGCGACCGGCCGCCGGGTGATCTATATGGAAGAGGCAACGACCGGGACGAGTCTCGGCGCGGCGCTGTTAACCGACTCCGCGCGCCTCGCCTCGCCGCCGGCCGAAACAGAGATCGAGCCGGCGCTGGACGGGCGGGCGCTCTCCTATATTGCGGATTGGCAGGCGGCCTGTTCTTCTGGATAAGAGCGACGAAACGAATCCGAAGATGGGACAGATGGACAGCATCCGCATTCTCGAAAGGCTGGTCGGCTTTCCGACGGTCAGCCGCGACTCCAACCGCGATCTGATCGGCTACGCCGCCGAACTGCTTCGGGCCAATGGCGTCGCGTCCCGGATCATCGAAAGCGAAGACGGCGAGAAGGCGAACCTTTTCGCCACCGTTGGCCCGGCCGATACGCCGGGCGTCATGCTGTCCGGCCATACCGACGTTGTCCCCATCGACGGCCAGGACTGGACGATGCCGCCCTTCGCCATGACGGAGCGCGACGGCAGGCTTTACGGCCGCGGCGCGGCCGACATGAAGGGCTTCGTCGCGGCGGCGCTTTCCGCCATGGTCAAGGCGGCCGGCATGACGCTGAAAACGCCGCTTCATCTGGCGCTTTCCTATGACGAGGAACTTGGCTGCCTCGGCGTTCACAGTCTGATCGACATGCTGCGGGGAGCGCCGCAAAAGCCGCTTTTGTGCATCGTTGGCGAGCCGACCGAAATGCAGGTCGCGACCGGCCACAAGGGCAAGGTTGGCGCGCGCGCCTTCTGCAGGGGGCGCGAGGGCCATTCCGCGCTGGCGCCGCTGGCGCTCAACGCCATCCATCTCGGCTGCGATTTCATTTCCGCGCTGCGCCGCGAGCAGGAGCGGCTGGCGAGCGAGGGGCCGCGCGACCCCGATTACGACATTCCCTACACGACGGTGCATGTCGGCAAGATCAATGCGGGCGTGGCGCTCAATATTGTGCCGAACCATTGCCAGGTCGAGTTCGAGATCCGCCACATCGCCGCCGACAATGCCGGGCGGATCCTCGACCGCTTGCGCGGAGAGGCCGAGCGCATCGCTTCCGCTGCCCAGGCGATCGCGCCGGAGGCGGCGATCGACATCGAAATCTTCAACACCTATCCGGGGCTCGACACGCCGCCGGATTCGCAGGCCGTCGCCTTCGTCAAGTCGCTCACCGGCGCCAATGGCACGATGAAGGTCGCCTTCGGCACCGAAGGCGGCTTGTTCAGCGGCGATCTCGGCACGCCGACGGTGGTATGCGGACCAGGCTCGATGGCGCAGGGCCACAAGCCCGACGAGTTCGTCAGCGTGGAGCAGTTGAACCGCTGCGACGACATGCTGGAAAAGCTGCTTCAGCGCCTCGCCGAAAGCCGACTGTAGAACCGATCAACGCCTGCGCATCACGGCTTCAAGGTCGCCGAGATAGGGGTTTTGGGCGCGAGAGGCGTCGAATGCGGCGGGATCGATGTCGGCAAGGAGCAGTTCCTCGCCGCTGCCGGCCGAAGCAAGAATGCCGCCGTCCGGCGCGGCGATGGTTGACAGGCCGGCATAGGCGAAGCGCCCGTCATGGCCGCAGAGATCGGCATAGGCGACATGCACCTGGTTCTCGAAGGCGCGCACGGGAACGATCGAACCGGCGATGAAGCCCGCATGCGGCGTCTCGGGCAGCGCCGTCGGCACGGCGACAAGATCGACGCCGGCCTTGGCTAAACGGCGAACGTTTTCGGGGAACTCGACATCGTAGCAGATCAGCATGCCGATCCTGAGGCCGCCATGCTCGACGATAACGTTTTCCGGCGGGCCGGGCGTGAAATGACGCTTCTCATAGTCGCCGTAGAGGAAGGCCTTGCGATAGGCCACGACACGGCTGCCGTCGAGGAAAAGCGCGCTGTTCGCGAGGCCGCTGCCACGTCGCTCGCTAAAGCCTGTGATGATCGCGATACCGGTTTCCCGGCAAGCCGACTGGAGTTTTGCCACCAGCGGCCCGTCGAGCGGTTCGGCGACCTCTTCAAAGGCGTCGCCCGCGCCGTAGCCGGGCACGCACAGTTCCGGCGCGATCAGCAATCCCGCTCCGTCCCCGGCCGCCCTGCCGGCGGCTTCCACGATGCGGGCAAGATTCTCTTCCACCGCGCCGGCTTCGGCCTCGAATTGAAGGGCTGCGATCCGCATTCTCAATCCCTCGTCAGCGCGCCGAGCAGCTTCGGCAGATCGCCGAAGCGGGCGACGAGGCCGAAGACGACAGCCGCTATGACGACGAACAGCACCGACACCGACGCCATCGTCGGCGTATAGCCGTAGCGCAGCGCATTGAAGATCTTGATCGGCAGCGTCTGCATGGTGAAGCCGACCGTCATATAGGCGACGATATATTCGTTCAGCGACAGCACGAAGGCGAAGGCGTAGCCCGAGACGATATAGGGGCGGATAAGCGGCAGGACGACCGTGCGGAAGACGGCGCCCTCGCCGGCGCCCATCGTCGCCGCGGCTTCCGGCAGCGACCGGTCGATCGAGGCAAAGCCGAGCGACAGCGTCACCAGCGGCAGCGTCGTGAAGAAGATGCCGTGGCTGATCACGGCGGTCCAGCGCGCGCCATAGACGCCGAGCGTCGCCCAGAAGCTCAGGAAGCCGAGCGCGGTGATGACCGGCGGCAGGATGAAGGGCGCGACGCCGAGCAGCTGGAAGATCCGCGCCCATTTCGCCTGCCTCCGCCACAGGAACCAGGCGAGCGGCAGCGCGATCGAGACGGCGAGCGCGGCGGCGAGAGTCGCAAGGATCAGCGAGGCGAAAAGCGCGGCGCGCCATTCGTCGTCGGTGAAGATCGCCGCGTACCAGTCGAGCGAGAAGCCCTGCGGCGGGAAAGCCAACGTCTGCTCCTCATTGACGGAGACGCCGGCGACGACGACGAGCGGCGCGGCGAGGAACACGCCGACGGCGAGCATCCAGACGAAACGCAGGACACGCCCGCTCATGCCTCTGCCTCCCTCCGCCCGATCAGCGTCGTCAGGCCGACCAGCGCCAGCGCGATCAGCACGAGGAAGACCGCCATCGCCGCGGCGAAGGGCATATTCGACTGGTAGATCGCCTGGTCGGTGATGAGCACGGAAAGCGTCCATTGCCGCGGCCGGCCGAGGATTTGCGGCAGGAGATAGGAGCCGAGGGCGAAGACGAAGACCATGATCAGCGTCGCCACGATCGTATTGCGCGACACCGGCACGACGACGTTGAAGAAGGCCCGAAGCGGCGAGGCGCCCATCGTCCGCGCAGCTTCGAGAAGCGACCAATCGAGGCGCGCCAGCGATGGGTAAAG
The DNA here is from genome assembly GCA_051960255.1 of Rhizobiaceae bacterium. Classification (GTDB taxonomy): domain Bacteria; phylum Pseudomonadota; class Alphaproteobacteria; order Rhizobiales; family Rhizobiaceae; genus Mesorhizobium_L. The sequence continues at coordinate 555 of JBQCEL010000268.1, read as the reverse complement.
CACCAGGATCGTATAGGGCAGCGCCTGATAGACCATGCCCGTCAAAACCGCGCCGAAGCCTGGCAGCAGCGCGTCGGGCTTGTCCATCAGGCCGAGCGCGACGAAAAGATTGGTGATGCCGGCGGTGCGCGACAAAAGCGTCGACCAGGCAAAGCCGATGATGACCTCCGACAGCGACAAGACCGACAGGAGCGAGAGCAGCCAAGCGATCTGCGCGCGGCGCTTCAGGCGCACCAGGAAGAAGGCGAACGGGAAGCCGACGGCGACGCAGACGATTGCCACCATGATCGCCAGGAACAGCGAGAAGGCGAGCACGCCGCCGAAGAAGGCCGTGAGGAAGCGGGCGTAATTGTCGAGGACGAAGTCGGGCGTGTAGAAAGCGCCCTGGTTGCGCTTGAAGAAGCTGACCGCGACCATCGTTCCGAAAGGAATGACGAAGAAGACCACCAGCATGATGGCGGGATAGATGATGGGTGCGACGTCGCGCGCGCTCTTCGGCGGGGTCCGTTTCACGCCGACACCACCACGGCGTTGCCGATATGGAAGCTGAGGCCG
>JBQCEL010000267.1:0-9789 GCA_051960255.1 Rhizobiaceae bacterium | reverse complement strand
GATGAACCGGAAGGTTTCGACGATCGGTTCGAGGAAGGCGGCTGCGCCCCGCGAGCGGGCGAGCGCCATCCCGGTCGCAAGGCCGAGCGCCGTGCCGACGAGGAATCCCCAGAAGAGTTCGACCAGGCTTGTCCTCACATCCAAGCCGAGCGCGCCGGCGGCGGCCATTTCCGTCAGGGCCCGCCACACGGCAGGGGGCGAAGGCAGGATCACCGCCCTCGTGTGGAAGATCACGGATGTGCCCCACCAGACCGCCAGCAGGATGAGAAAGCCGAGAACGGCGCTTGCGGCGCCGCCGGGCGAGGGGAGATAGCGGGCGAACCGGTTCATGCTCTCATGCCTCCCGATTGCCGACGATCCACGGGAAGAGCGCCTGCTGTGCGCGCATGAAGCCCCAATTGGCGGCATAGCCGAGCACGGCCAGCGTCAGCATACCGACCATGATCTGCGCCACGTCGAAGGACTGGCCGCCGAAGCTTTCCATTGCGCCGATGCCGACATCGCCCGCGACCAGTTCGGCGATGACGACGCCGCCCCAGGCGGCGCCAAGCGCGTAGCGCAGCCCGACGAGGATGTCGGGCATCGCCGACATGAGCGCCACTTCGAGGCGTTGACGGAAGTTCAGGTGAAGCGATTTGCCGGCCTTGACGAGTTCGCCGTCGATCGACGAGACGCCCTGCGCCGTGTTCACCACGACCGTGAAGAGGCTGATCAGCACGATGATGCTCGCCTTGCTCCAATAGCCGATGCCGAACCAGAGGATCGCCAGCGGCACCCAGGCAAGGGGCGATATGAAGCGCAGAAAATCGATGACGGGCCGGAGCAGAAGGCGCACAGGCGCGACCCGGCCGATAAGCACCCCGATCGCGATGCCGAGGATCGAACCCAGAACCCAGCCGCCGAGCGCCTCTCCGAGGCTCGCCAATATATCGCCGAGGAGTTCCGTGTGCGCCAGTTCCACCAGCCGCGTCGCCACCCGCCACGGCGTCGGGATGAGTTCGAGCCGGGGCGAATAGAAAATCCAGGAAAGCAGCAGCCAGCCGCCAAGCACGAAGAGGATGGCGGCCAGGCGATAGCCGAGCAGGCTGCGCTTTTCCGCCCTGGCGCTCACTTGTCCGCCACTTTGGCGGCGAATTCGGGATGGACGAGCCCGTCGATGAAAGCCGAGACGTCCGGAACCTTGATCGCGCCGTATTTCTCCAGAACCGCCGCCTGCGCCTTCAGCGCGTCCTTATCCGGGAAGATGTCGGTCGGCTCGACCAGCTTGTTCTTGTAGCTGTAAGTGACGTTCTCGAGGCTTGTCTTGGTGCCCTTGGCGAGCGCCTTGTAGGCCTCGTCCGGCTTGTTCTTGAGGAGAGCTTCGGCGCGCGCGACGAAGCGCAGGAGATCGACGACGACATCGGGGTGCGCCTTGGCGAAATCCGGCCTCACGATCACGCCGCCGCCCGGCCATGTCTTGCCGTATATGTCGGACGCGGTGGTGATGAGCACGCTCGTGCCGGCGGTGATGGTCTCGGCGGAGTAGGGCACATAGGTGATCGCGGCGTCGAACGCGCCGCGTTCGAGCGCGGCGGGCTCCGTTGGGCCGGACGTGCTGAAGCCCTTGATATCCTTCAGCGTCAGATCGGCCTTTTTCAGCGCCATCTGCAGCACGGCGGTCGGAGCCGTGTTCGGGGAAACGCCGGCGACCTTGCGCCCCTTGAGGTCCGCGACGGATTTGATGCCGCTTTCCTTCGTCGCCACCAGCGCGACATAGTTCGAGGCCCCATTGGCGATATACCACATAACGCCAGGGCTGCGCGCGGCGACCTGCTCGATACCAGACGTGTCGGCCTCGCCGAAATCGATGGAGCCCGCGGCCATGGCGGCGGATTCGGGCGGGATGCCGTTGATGAATTCGTGCCATTCGACGTCATAGCCGGCGTCTTCCAGCCAGTGCTCGGCCCGCACCAGGGCGAGCGGACGCAAGGCCGGAAACATGCCGATGCTGAGCTTATGGGTGCTGAGCTTGGCGGCGTTGGCCGACGCGGCATGCGCCGGGCTCATCGCCGAGGCGGACACGGACGCCGCCAGCGCCGCCATGATAAGGCTGGTTTTCATGATAGAGACTCTCCTTCCCTGAACACTGTCCCTTGCTCCTCCCGGTCAGATCACGCCGGCTTTCCGCAACGCCTCGATTTCGGTCCCGCTCATGCCGAGCATGCCGCCGAGCACCGCTTCATTGCCGGAGCCGAGCGCCGGCCCGAGCGAGCGCACCTGTCCCGGCGTCTCGCTCATGCGGGGGATCGGCGCGGCCATGGAGAGGCGGCCATATTCCTCGTCCTCCACCTCGATCAGCGTTCCGCGCTCGCGGAAATGCGGGTCGGCGGCGATATCGGCGACGCTCATCAGCGGCGAGGCCGGGATGTCGGCGGCGACAAGCGCGGCCATGGCGTCGGCGAGCGTCGTCCTGCCGGCCCAGTCGGCGATGATCGCATAGAGCGCGTCCTGGTTCTCCACGCGCGAGCGATAGTCGCGGAACGGCGGCTCCTCGGCGAGGCCGGGACGGCCGATGACCTTGGCAAGGCGGCGCAGGAGCGTCTCGGTGCCGGCATGGATCGACACGCGCTTGCCGTCGGCCGTGTCGTAATCATTGGCGGGAACCACCTTTGGATTGGTGTTTCCCACCCGCTCGCGCACCTTGCCTGTGGCCGAATAGACGAGCCTTGCGTCTTCCGAAGCGCGGAATCCGGGCTCATAGAGGGCAAGATCGATGACCTGGCCGGAACCGCCGCGATGGTCGCGGTTGTAAAGGGCTGTGATCACGCCGAAAGCTCCGGCATAGGCGCCCATATAGTCGATGACGGCATAGCCGGTCCTGACCGGCGGCCGGTCGGCGTCGCCGCTGACATAGGTAAGTCCGGAAAAGGCGCTCGCCACGCGGTCGAAGGCGCCGCGATCCGCATAGGGGCCGGTCAGGCCGTAGCCGGTGACATAGAGTGCGACGAGTCGGGGATAGCTGCTGCGGATCGTGTCCGGATCGAATCCCCATTTGCGCAGCGTCGGCGGGCGGAAATTCGTCACCAGAACGTCGAAATGCGGCAGCAGCCGATGCACGATGTCACGCGCCTCCTTCTTCCTGAGGTCGAGCGTGATCGAACTCTTGTTGCGCGCATCCTGCACCCACTGCAGCGAGCGGCCGCCGGGCTTTGCCGCACCGCGGCGCATGAAATCGCCATGGCCGGGATCCTCGACCTTGACGATCTCGGCGCCGAAATCGCCGAGCGTCGTCGCCGCCACCGGCGCGGCGATGATGGAGGAAAGATCGAGGACGCGGATGCCCTCCAGCGGAAGTCTCATGCACGTTCTCCATGGGCTTTGGCGGGAGCCGAATGAGCGAGGAGGTCGAAGATTTCGGAGGTGATGTGGGCGAAGGCGCCGCTCGCGCGGTCGCGCTGTTCGGCATCCGGCGTGACGGTGCGAATGATGCGTCCCGGCCGTTTGCTCATCACGAAGACCGTGTCGCCGAGATAGACAGCCTCCGAAACGTCATGCGTCACGAACAGCACCGTCATTCCGCAATGGGCGGTGATGCGGCGCAACTCTTCCTGCAGCAGCGCTCGCGTCTGCGCATCGACCGCGGCAAAGGGCTCGTCCATCAGGAGCACGTCGGGTTCGAGCGCCAGCGCTCGTGCAATGCCGACGCGCTGCGCCATGCCGCCGGAGAGTTCGTGCGGATAAGCCTTGTCGAATCCATCCAGCCCGACGAGACCGATATAATGCCGGGCCCGCTTGCGCGCCTCGGCACGGAGAATACCCTGCGCAGCGAGACCGAAGACGATGTTGCCGAGCACCGTCTTCCACGGAAACAGCGCCGGCTTCTGGAAGACAACCGCCAGCTTCGCCGGCTGTCCGTCCGCTCGCTGGGCGATCGCGATGCTGCCGTCCTGCAAGGGCGCCAGGCCGGCGACGACATCGAGCAGCGTGCTCTTGCCGCATCCCGAAGGACCGACAAGGCAGGCGAAGGAGCCGCCCGAGACCGTAAGGTTGCAGTCGGCGAGAGCCTGCACCGCGCCGCTGCGCGTCTCGTAGCGGAGCGAAACGTTCTCCACCCGGATTTCCGGCCCCGTCTTTGCCGGATCGCCGTTCGCGGCTTTCAGCATTGCGGAGGTGGCGCAAACGACGTTCGGCCGCATCGTATCCTCCCGATACGAATTAGATGTGTTCACTACCATATGGCTTGATCCTCAGCGCCGTCAACTGCTAAATCCGGCGCATGAGAAAGGCTGATCCCTCTGTCATCAACTTCCTCACCTCGCGCGTGCTGAGGCTATCGAACACGCTCGGCCTCTATGCCAGCCGCCGCTATCGCGACGAGTTCGACATGACGCTTCCGGAATGGCGCGTCATGTCCATCATCGCCTCCTGCGAGCCAACGACGGCGCGCGAGATCAGCGGCATTCTCGCAACGGACAAGGGTTGGGTCGGGCTCTCGGCGGAAAGCCTGAGGCGGCGTGGCTATGTCATCGGATCACCGGACAAGCGGGACGGCCGGCGAACGCTTCTGACGCTGACCGAGGAGGGCAGGAAGAAGCACGACGCGATCCTCGCCGTTTCGCAATGGCGGCAGGAGAGACTGCTGGCGAGTCTTCCTGACGGCGCCGCCGAGACCCTGATCGAGTGTCTTGACCGGCTGCAGGCCGAAGCCGACAAGCTGCTGGAGGAGACCGAGGCGCCGCCGCGAAAGGCTTCCGATTCGGGCTAGCTCTCTTGACGTTCCGTGCTGCGGTGCGGCCACTGCCATAGCATCTCAACTGGACATATATCCGTCGGCCATGTGGCGCTGTAACTGCTGGTTCGGCTGTGTACAGGCTACCGTTCGATTTTCGTCGGCCGCGTCGGCCGGCATGTGGAACGGGATCGAACGTCATGAACATGACCCTGCAAATAAACGACATTCGCGATATCGTCGAAGCTGACCGCAATCATCTCTGGCATCATCTCACCCAGCACAAGATGTTCGAGACCGTCGATCCGCGCGTGATCGTCGAAGGGCGCGGCATGAGGGTCTGGGATGCGGCGGGCAAGGAGTATCTCGACGCCGTCTCCGGCGGCGTCTGGACGGTGAATGTCGGTTATGGCCGGGAGAGCATCGCCGATGCGGTGCGCGAGCAACTGGTGAAAATGAACTATTTCGCCAATTCCGCCGGCTCCATTCCGGGCGCGCTCTTCGCCCGGAGGCTGATCGAGAAGATGCCCGGCATGAGTCGCGTCTATTATTCCAATTCCGGCTCAGAGGCGAACGAGAAGGTCTTCAAGATGGTGCGCCAGATCGCGCACCGCCGCCATGGCGGCAGGAAGCACAAAATCCTCTTCCGCGAGCGCGATTATCACGGCACGACCATCGCCGCGCTGTCGGCCGGCGGCCAGCCACAACGCGCCGCGCAATACGGCCCGCTGACGCCGGGCTTCGTCGAAGTGCCCCATTGCCTGGAATACAGGAACCAGTTCGATTCGGTCGAGAATTACGGCGAAGCCGCCGCGGATGCGATCGAGGCGGTGATCCTGCGCGAGGGACCCGATACGATCGGCGCGATCTGCCTGGAGCCGATCACCGCCGGCGGCGGCGTCATCACCCCGCCGAAAGGCTATTGGGAGCGCGTGCAGGACATCTGCCGGCGGCATGACATCCTGATCCATATCGACGAAGTGGTCTGCGGCGTCGGCCGCACCGGCGAGTGGTTCGGCTACCAGAATTACGGCATCGCGCCGGATTTCGTCACCATGGCGAAGGGCGTCGCCTCCGGCTATGCGGCGATCTCCTGCACGGTGACAACCGAGGCCGTCTTCGACATGTTCAAGGACGATCCGGCCGATCCGCTTTCCTATTTCCGCGATATCTCCACCTTCGGCGGCTGCACGGCCGGCCCGGCGGCGGCGCTGGAGAACATGCGCATCATCGAGGACGAGAAACTGCTCGACAACACCAGGGCGATGGGCGCGCGGCTGGAGCGCAACTTGAAGACGCTCATGGACAAACACGCGGTGATTGGGGAGGTGCGCGGCAAGGGCCTGTTCTTCGGCGCCGAATTGGTCAGCGACCGCAAGACGAAGGAGCCGGCCGACGAGAAGCAGGTTGCCGCCGTCGTCGCCGATTGCAACGCGCAGGGCGTGCTGATCGGCATGACCAACCGCTCGCTGCCCGGCTTCAACAACACGCTCTGCCTCAGCCCGGCGCTAATCGCGAAGCCGGACGACATCGACCAGATTACCGGCGCGATCGACAAGGCCCTGACGAAGGTCTTCGGCTGAGAGACAACAGGTCACGCCGGTCAGGCGTCGGCGGGCTTGGCCGATGCGGCAGGAATTCTGCTACGATGGTTGCATCGTAACCCGCAAGCAGGATTCCGCTCTCGTGTCGATCCCAGCCGAAGCGTTGTTTCTCGATCCCGACTTCGACGGAACGTTGCAGCAGCGCATCCAGCACATGGTTGCGAAGGGCATATTGTCGGGGCGGCTCAGCCCCGGCGACAAGCTGCCCTCGAGCCGGCGGCTGGCGAGCCATCTCGGCGTCAGCCGCATAACCGTGACGCTCGCCTATGGCGAGCTCCTCTCCGACGATTATCTCGTGGCGCGCGGTCGCTCCGGCTATTTCGTCTCGCCGACCGCGCCGTTGCGCACGATCTTCGAACCGGCGGCGGACAAAGGCGGCCGCGCGGTCGATTGGAGCCGAGCGATCGGACGGCGCTATTCCGGGCAGATCCTTCCCGAAAAGCCCAGCGACTGGCGAAGCTACGCCTATCCGTTCATTTACGGTCAGGCGGACGAGACGCTTTTCGACCACCGCAATTGGCGGCTCTGCGCGCTCCAGGCGCTCGGCAGGAAGGAAATTCCCTACATCACTGCGGATTATTTCGAACGCGACGACCCTGAACTGGTGAAGTTTATCGCGCTCAGGACGCTGCCCCGGCGCGGCATCCGTGCGCGGCCGGAGGAAATCCTGGTGACGCTCGGCGCACAGAACGCGCTCTGGCTGACGGCGCAGGTGCTGCTCGGGCAGGGCCGGACGGCAGCCATGGAGGATCCCGGCTACCCCGGCCTGAGGGCGATCCTGAACCATACGCATTGCAACCAGGTCCGCGCCAGCGTCGACGCCGAGGGGATGCGCTTCGAGGAGCTTCCGGACGGGGTGGATGCGGTTTTCACGACGCCCAGCCACCATTGCCCGACCAACGTCACCATGCCGCTCGAGCGCCGGCGCATGCTGCTCGAACACGCCGCCGCGCATGATTACATGGTGGTCGAGGACGATTACGAGTTCGAGATATCCTTCGGGAAGCCGCCGGCCCCGGCGCTGAAATCGCTCGATCGCGATGGCCGGGTGATCTATGTCGGCTCCTTCTCGAAATCCCTGTTTCCGGGCCTGCGCCTCGGCTATGTCGTCGCCGCCGAGCCCTTCATTCGTGAAGTGCGGGCGCTCAGGGCGACCGTGCTGCGCCATCCCCCGGGCCAGATACAGCGCACGGTGGCGAGCTTTCTGTCGCTCGGCCATTACGATGCAATGGTCGCCCGCATGAGCCATGCTTTCGCGAAGCGCCGCGAAGTTATGCAAAAAGCGATCGAAGAGCACGGGCTGACGCTGGCGCATGGCGAAACCTATGGCGGCTCCAGTTTCTGGATGCGCACGCCCGGCGGAGAGGATGCGCGTCTTCTGGCCGAACGTCTCCGGCCGCTGCGCGTCCTGATCGAGCCGGGCCACGTCTTCTTCGGCTCGCCGAGCGCGCCGCTGGACTTCTATCGCCTTGCCTATTCGTCGATCGACGCGTCCAAGATAGAAGAGGGGATCAGGCTGATCGCCAGCCGGGTCTGATCTGGCGATATGTCGCGCGCAGACTGGCGCTACACCGCTTTTTACCCCACCATCACTATGGCCGCGAGTGCAGCGTGCCGGCGAGCCGCGCGCAATCTATGGAGCCCGACCGAAAATGAAAATGACCACCGAAGAAGCTTTCGTCAAAGTGTTGCAGCGGCACGGCATCAAGCACGCTTTCGGCATCATCGGTTCCGCTTTCATGCCGATCTCCGACCTGTTCCCCAAGGCCGGCATCACTTTCTGGGACTGCGCCCATGAGGGCTCGGGCGGCATGATGGCAGACGGCTACACGCGCGCCAGCGGCAAGATGTCGATGATGATCGCCCAGAACGGCCCCGGCATCACCAATTTCGTCACGGCGGTTAAGACGGCCTATTGGAACCATACGCCGCTGCTGCTCGTCACGCCGCAGGCAGCCAACAAGACCATCGGGCAGGGCGGCTTCCAGGAAGTCGAGCAGATGGCGCTGTTCAAGGACATGGTCGCCTATCAGGAGGAAGTGCGCGACGCCTCGCGCATAGCGGAGGTCTTGAACCGCGTTGTCCAGCGCGCGAAGCGCGCGTCCGCGCCGGCCCAGATCAACGTGCCACGCGATCTCTGGACACAGGTGATCGACATCGAATTGCCGGCGGTCGTTGAATTCGAACGCTCGTCCGGTGGTTCGGATGCGCTCGACAAAGCGGCGGCGCTGCTGTCAAAGGCGAAGTTCCCCGTCATCCTGAATGGCGCGGGCGTCGTTCTGGGCGGCGCGATCGGCGCTTCCATGGCGCTCGCCGAGCGTCTCGATGCGCCGGTCTGCTGCGGTTATCAGCACAATGACGCCTTCCCGGGGTCACATCCGCTTTTTGCAGGGCCGCTCGGCTATAACGGCTCCAAGGCGGCCATGCAGCTCATAGCCAAGGCGGACGTCGTGCTGGCGCTCGGCACCCGGCTCAACCCGTTCTCGACGCTGCCCGGCTACGGCATCGATTATTGGCCGAAGAACGCGGCGATCATCCAGGTCGACATCAATCCCGACCGTATTGGCCTGACCAAGCCCGTTTCCGTGGGCATTGTCGGCGACGCGAAGAAGGTGGCGGAAGGGATATTGGAGCGCCTCACCGACAGCGCCGGCGATGCCGGCCGCGCCGAGCGCAAGGCGACGATCGCCCACACCAAATCCGCCTGGGCGCAGGAACTCTCCTCGATGGATCATGAAGAGGACGATGAGGGCACTACGTGGAACGAGCGCGCTCGCAGGGCCAAGCCCGACTGGATGAGCCCGCGCATGGCTTGGCGCGCCATCCAGCAGGCGCTGCCGCGCGACGCCATCATCTCCTCCGATATCGGCAACAATTGCGCCATCGGCAACGCCTATCCCTCCTTCGAAAAGGGGCGCAAATATCTTGCGCCCGGCCTCTTCGGCCCCTGTGGCTACGGCCTGCCGTCGATCGTCGGCGCCAAGATCGCCTGCCCGGATACGGCGGTCGTCGGCTTCGCCGGCGACGGCGCCTTCGGCATCGCCTGCACCGAGCTCACCGCCATTGGCCGGAAGGAATGGCCGGCGATCACGATGATTGTCTTCCGCAACTACCAATGGGGCGCGGAGAAGCGCAATTCGACGCTGTGGTACGCGGACAATTTCGTCGGCACGGAACTCGATATTCAGGTTTCCTATGCCGCCATCGCCAAGGCTTGCGGCCTCGAAGGCGTGCAGGCCTTCACCATGGAAGCCTTGACCGCCGCTCTCGACAAAGCGGTCGAAGACCAGATGAAGCACGGCAAGACGACGCTGATCGAGGCGATGATCAATCAGGAGCTCGGCGAGCCGTTCCGCCGCGACGCGATGAAGAAGCCGGTCGTGGTGGCCGGCATCGATCCCGCCGACATGCGCGACTGAGGCGTTTCGAGGCAATGGCGCGCGGCGGACGTTCGGGCGATATTCTGGTCTTCAACGC
>JBQCEL010000266.1:0-23617 GCA_051960255.1 Rhizobiaceae bacterium | reverse complement strand
TCACGAGATTCGGATATTCCTGGACGAGAAGATCGACGGCCTTTTCGGGATTTGCCTTGCAGTAGGCCCAGCCCTTGCCGGCAGCGCGCAGGAAGGCGGCGATCAGTTCGGCCTTGTTCTTCAGCGTATCCTGCGTGGCGTAGTAGGGCAGGCCGTAAAGCTGGATGCCTTCATCCCAAAGCGGCATGGACACATAGTTCGGTCCGAGCACTTTGAGCGCGGTTGTGTTCGTCGCCCAACCGGTAATGGCGTCCACCTGGCCGGAAACCAGCGGCGTCATATCGGAGCCGACGATCACTTTCTCGACCTTGTCCTCGGGGATGTTGTGCTTTTTCAAAAGCGCGGTCAGCAGGATCTGGCCGGTCGCCTGGATGCCGATCTTCTTGCCGATCATGTCCTTCGGCGTGCGGATCGGGTCCTTCGGCAGCGAGAAAAAAGCATAGGGGTGCTTCTGCGCCCCGACGGCAAAGCATGTAACGGGTATGCCGTGGGAAGCCGCCAGCATCAGGGACGGGCTGGACGAGACCTGCCCAACCTCATAGCGGCCGGAGGCGACGATCGCCACGCCATCGATGGCCGGGCCGCCCGGTTGAATCTTGAAGTCGATCTTTTCCGCTTCGAAATAGCCGAGGCGCTTGGCCGCGACTTCGCCGATCTGGTTGCCGCCGGCGATCCAGCCGAGTTGCATGTTGACCGGTTGCGTCCCGGCCGCCGCCATGCCGCGGCTGGTGACGATCGTCGGCAGCGCGAGCGCGCCCGCCAGCCCGGCGCCCGCCTTCAGCATATGACGGCGTGAAATCCGTGTGGTGTCCATTCATGTTCCTCCCGACGGCGCGAGGCGACTCGCCTCGCTTCAGCCTTCCTCAAGGCGTGCTCCGGTCGCCATGGCGCCCGGCATACAGCCGGCCACGGGCACTTTCGTTCGCGGAGCCAGCTTACTTTAGAGATAGCCAAGTGCTGTCGGGAAGCATAAAGATTCGACAGCGGTGATGCCAGAAAGGCATCACTTGGAGCATGCCTCTTGAAGCGGAAGCCAAGCCTCAGGACAAAGGCGTGCTTGAGAACATCGGATAAGAAACCGCCTGAATCTATTGTGACGCGGCGGGCCCTACGGGAGGAACAGTCATGCATGCCGCCGTCTTGCGCTATATAGATCAGGTCGCGCGCATGGGCTCCATCCGCCGCGCCGCGAGCGTCCTTCACGTTGCCTCGTCCGCCGTGAACCGGCAAATCCTCAAGCTGGAAGCCGATCTCGGCACGCCGCTTTTCGAGCGGGTGGGCAACGGCGTGCGGCCGACCATCGCCGGCGAATACGTTATCCGCCATGCGCGCGACACCCTGGCCAAATGGCAGAGCACCTGCCTCGAAATCTCGGCGCTTTCAGGAAGCATACACGGCGAGGTGCGGCTGGTGACGATCCCGTCGCCGATCGTGCGTCTCCTGCCGCGCGCTATCGAGAACACCGCGCGACAGCATCCGCACATTTCCTATCGGGTGATCGACGCCAGTCCGAACGAACATGCGGAGGAGATGCGCGCCGGACGGCCGGACATCGCCGTGCTCTTCATCGACCGGCGCTATCGCGGCTATCACGTCGCGGCGCGCATCCGTATGAGGCTCGGAGCCATCATGAGGCCGGATCATCCGCTCGCAAGACGTCAGGAACTGACATTGACCGAATGCGCGGCTTATCCGGTGGTCATGCTCAATGACCCTTGGATTCTTAATGCCACGGCGGAGGCTGAATTTACCCATAGCGGCGCTCAGTTCAAAGCGCTGGTCGTCACCAACTCGCTCGCCATGACCAAGGAAACCATCCACTCCGGGCTCGGTATCGGCTTCTTCACGCCGACGGGTTTCGTCGATGAACTCAAGACCGGGAGCCTGGTCCACGTGCCGCTGGCCGAGCCGGATCTTTCCGCAAGCGAAATTGGTCTCCTGATCCATCGTGATCGTCAGTCCTATCCGGCCGTACGCGCGCTCAGCGCCAATCTGGTCGCGGAGTTCGCCAGGCTGGAGAAGGATCTCGGGAGATTGTTCCCGCAGGATTAACGAAAGAGCGGTCCTGCAATTCAATAAGGACGGGCTACCCCGATTCGGCGAAGCCGTTATCTATGCCATATGCTTGAGGACTCCTCGCCTCGTATCGTCATTGTCGGAGCTGGTTTCGGCGGCATTGAAGTTGCGCGTCGTCTTGCCGGGATGGACGCTCGCATCACGATCATCGATCAGCGGAACCATCATCTGTTCCAGCCCCTGCTCTATCAGGTCGCGACTGCTTCGCTGGCGACCTCCGAGATCGCCTGGCCGATCCGCTTCCTTCTTCGGGACTGCAAGAACGTGACGACCCTGCTTGGCGTAGTTGTCGGCGTGAATACGGCGGAGAAGAAGGTCGCGTTGAAGGATAGCGAGGCGATCCCGTTCGATATTCTGGTGCTCGCGACCGGCGCCCGCCATGACTATTTCCATCATGACGAATGGGAGCCCTACGCGCCCGGTTTGAAAACAATCGAGGACGCCACGACGATCCGGCGCAGGATTCTTTTTGCCTTCGAACGAGCCGAGCGCGCAGCCGACGAGGACGAACGGGCCAGGGAATTGACTTTTGTCATCATCGGCGGCGGCCCGACCGGCGTGGAGCTTGCCGGCACGATCGCGGACCTCGCGCGAGACACTTTGCGTCACGATTTCCGCAATTTCGACACGCGATCGGCTCGTGTCATCCTCGTCGAGGCCGGGCCCCGCATTCTCCCCGGCTTCCGCCAAAGCCTCTCCGACTATGCGCGCGCCGCACTGACCAAGCTTGGGGTGGAGGTAAGGCTTGGACATGCGGTCACCAATTGTACGGCGGACGGCGTCGAGGTCGACGGCCAATTCATCCCGGCAAAAACCATTCTTTGGGCGGCAGGAGTGGCGGCGTCGCCCGCGGCTGCATGGCTCGGCGCGCCGGCCGACCGTGCAGGGCGGATTCTGGTTCGTCCGGATCTCACGGTTCCAGGACATCCCGACATCTTCGCGATCGGCGACACCGCTCATGTCGAGATGGCTGACGGAACGCTCGTCCCCGGCCTCGCGCCGGCGGCAAAACAGGAGGGTCGCTATGTCGCGGAGGCAATCACGGCGCGGATAGCCAGCGGGCAGCCGCAGGGGCCCTTCCGCTACAAGGATGCGGGGAGTCTTGCGACGATCGGCAAGCGCGCCGCAGTCGCCGATTTCGGCTGGATCAGATTCACCGGCCGATTGGCGTGGTGGCTGTGGGGCTTTGCCCATATCTACTTTCTCATCGGTCTGCGGCACCGCCTCGCCGTCGCCCTCAATTGGCTCTGGATCTATTTCACAGGCCAACGCAGCGCGCGGCTCATCACACAAGGAGAGGTTCGCGACGATTGATGCGGAGCATAGAGGAGTGACCCCGCTGCAAGTTCATCGAACGGCAATGGGCCGCGCCTCTGTGAGAAAAGCTGTGACGACGGACGGCAGAGCCGCCGAGTTTGGCGCGTATATGCCGCAATTGGAGATCAGCGCCCGCCTGTGGGTATCGAGGCCGCGGTAGCGCCATATCGTCCGCGTGGCGTAGGGCAGATTGTCGTTGCGCCACGACACGCCCATCGTCAGTCCTCTCAGATACTGCCTCTGATGGATTTCGAACGGCATGAGGATCGTCTGCCCGAAGGTCGGCGACGCGCCGCGCGTCAGTTCGGTCAAAAAAATGCGCTGGCGCCGGAATGCGGCAAGCCCGACATAGCGCGAACGCTGGGTGATGCCGCTTCCAGGCTCCTCGATACGCTCCAATGATGTGACCAGCACCTTGCCGTCTTTCTCCCTCATATGAGCACAGGAGCAGACGATCCGGCCGGGCCAGGAAAGCGATACGTGCCAGGTCTGGTAAAAGCCGAGATAAGGGCGCAGAGCCCCGAGATCGCCGGGGTAGGCATCATCGAGCGGGCCCTCGTCCGTCGCAGGCCGGCGCTGCGCGCCCAGTTTCCGGCGAAACACGCTTTTCGGCTGGTCGAAATCGTCCGGGTCGAGTCCGAAAGCGGCGGCGATCCTCAAACGGTTATGCGCCGAAGGCAGCGCCCCGGCATTGATATAGCGGTTGAATTGCTGGCGATTGATGCCGACGGCGCGGCAGAGTTCGGAGATCGACTGTCGCGTACTGCAGGCGAGCCTGAGATTGTCGCCGAAATTCGCGGAGCTTTTGGCCATCAGGATAGAGTAAACCCGCTTAAAGGCGCGTCAAGCAGCGAAATTGCGCCGCCGCGCCCCACGCTCATTATCGCTGCCGGGCAATCAAGATGAGGATCAAATGACCGAGCGCGCCGACACCTTCACCCTTTCACGACGCGGCTTTCTGCAGGGAAGCACTCTTCTCGGCCTTTCGGCTGCAGCCGGAACGTTTGCCTCTCCGGCCTTGGCCGAAACGCCGGTGCGCGGCGGGGATTTGCGTCTGGGGCTCGATGGGGGCGCCACCGCCGACACGCTCGATCCCGCGCTCGCTACGGCGAGCGTCGCCTTCGTGGTCGCCTGTTCCTGGGGCGACACACTGATTGAATCGGATCCGAAAACGGGCGAGCCGCTGCCGTCGCTGGCGGAATCCTGGTCGCCTTCGGCCGATGCGAAAGTATGGACCTTCAAAATCCGCAAGGGCGTGACCTTTCATGACGGTACGCCGCTAAAAGCCTCCGATGCGGCGGCGACCCTTCGCCGCCATGCCGGCAAAGGCTCGCAGTCCGGCGCGCTCGGCCTTCTGTCGGGCATCGAAAAGATCGATGAGCGCGGCGACGACATGATCATCACGCTCTCGGAGGGCAATGCCGACCTGCCGCTCGTGCTCACCGATTACCACCTCCAGATCCAGCCAGGCGGCGGCGTGAAGAATCCGAATGCCGCGATCGGCACTGGCCCTTACAAGCTCGTCACGTTCCAGCCGGGCCTCCGTGTCGTCCTCGAAAGAAACAAGCAGGACTGGCGTCAGGACCGGGGCCATGTCGACAGCGTCCACATCACCGTCATGAACGATTTGACGGCGCGCATCAGCGCGCTTCAATCCGGGCAGGTGGACTTCATCAACACGATCGACCCGAAAGTCGTGCCGCTTCTGAAGCGGCTTCCAAGCGTCGACATCCTGCGCACGTCAGGCAAGGGCTTCTATTCCTTCCTGATGCATTGCGATACGCCGCCCTTCGACAATAACGATCTGCGCATGGCGCTGAAGCTCGCCATCGACCGGGAGGCGATCCTCAAGCAGGTGGTGGGCGGCTATGGCACGCTCGGCAACGACTATCCGGTCAACAGCAACTACGCGCTCGCCCCGACCGATATCGAGCAGCGCGTCTATGACCCGGAGAAGGCCAAATCCTACTACAAGAAGTCCGGCCATGACGGGCCGATCCTGCTCAGGACGTCCGACGCGGCGTTCCCCGGCGCCGTCGAGGCGGCGCAGCTTTTCCAGCAGAGCGCGGCCAAGGCCGGCATAAAGATCGATGTGAAGCGCGAGCCGAGCGACGGCTACTGGACGGAAGTGTGGAATGTCAAACCGTTCTGCGCCTCCTATTGGGGCGGACGGCCGACGCAGGATGCGCGTTACTCCACCTCCTACGTCTCCGACGCGAAGTGGAACGACACGCGTTTCAAGCGCCCCGAATTCGACAAGATGGCGGCGGAGGCCCGCGCCGAACTCGATCCCGGCAAGCGACGCAAGCTCTACCGCCAGATGGCGCTCATGGTGCGCGACGAGGGAGGCCTGATCCTGCCGGTGTTCAACGATTATCTCAACGCCTGTTCAAAGCATGTGAAGGGCTACGTGAACGACATCGGCAATGACCTTTCCAACGGCCGCATCTGCAGCCGGGTCTGGCTGCAGGCCTGAGGCAGCCGACCTTTCGTTCTTTTCCCTTTTGCTGACGTGCCGCGGCACTCCACCGCGGGCGCAATCTTTACGGTCAATTCCATGGCGAGCAAAAATTTCCATGTCATCGAGAACGAATGGATCGTCCTGAAGGACGGCACGCGGCTGGCGGCGCGCATCTGGATGCCGGACTGCGCAACGCCCGCGGCGCCAGTGCCGGCCGTTCTCGAATTCCTGCCTTACCGCAAGCGCAACGGCACCGCGCCGCGCGATGAATCCACCTATCCGGTCTTTGCCGCGGCCGGCATTGCCGGGGTGCGCGTCGACATTCGCGGCAGCGGCGAATCCGACGGCGTGATCGATGGCGAATACACGCCGCGCGAGCTTTCCGACGCCGTCGAGGTGATCGAATGGATTACTGCTCAGGCCTGGTCGAACGGCAATGTCGGGATGATGGGCATTTCGTGGGGCGGCTTCAACTGCCTGCAGGTCGCCGCACTGAAACCGCCGGCCCTGAAGGCGGTGATCTCGATTGCCTCCACCGTCGATCGCTACAATGACGATATCCACTACAAGAACGGCTCGCATCTGTCGGCGCAGATGTCGTGGGCGGCGACGATGGGCGCCTATCAGTCACGTCCGCCGGACCCGGAACTGGTGGGCGAGCGCTGGCGCGCCATGTGGCTGGAACGGCTGGAGCAGGAGCCGTTCTTCATGCAGGAATGGCTTTCGCACCAGCGGCGCGACGCGTTCTGGCGTCATGGCTCGATCTGCGAGGATTTCGAGGGTTTTCCCGTTCCGGCACTGGTAATCGCCGGCTGGGCCGATGGCTATCGAAACACGCCGCTGAACGCGGTTGCGGGCATGCCCGACCGGGCATGGGCGCTGGTCGGCCCATGGGTGCACAAATATCCGCATTTCGCCTTTCCGAAGCCGCGCGCGGATTTCCACGCTGAGGCGATCGCCTGGTGGCGGCGCTGGCTCTGCGGAGAGCGCAATGGCGCGGAGACCGCACCGCAGGTGCGCGCCTATATCCTCGACGGGCCTCGGCCGGCACTCTGGCGCGAGGCGGACCCCGGCTACTGGATTGCCAAGGATAGATGGGATACGCCTCAGACCGCCGCTTTCACTCTCGGTGCAGGGGAACGGCTTGAACGGAATCCCGCCGGCCCGATCGCCGGCCATGCGCTGTTGCGCTCGCCTCTCGACACGGGTACGGCTGCCGGCGAGTTCTTCACGCTGAAACCGGATGCGGAAATGGCGGGCGACCAGCGCTGCGACGATGTCGGCTCGCTGGTCTTCGACAGCGCAGTCCTGGCGGAAGAGTGCGTCGTTCTCGGCAGGCCGGTGGTGAAGCTGACGCTTTCCAGCGATGCGCCCTTGGCGAACCTTGCCGCGCGGCTCGTCGATGTGCATCCGGACGGCACCGCGACGCGTGTCGCTTATGGCGTCCTCAACCTTGCGCACCGCAATGGAAACGCCGATCCCCAGCCCTTGCAACCGGGCGAACCGGTCGAAATCGAACTGGTGCTCGACGCCTGCGGCTATCGGTTCCAGCCGGGGCGCCGCATTCGCCTGTCGCTCTCCAGCGCCTACTGGCCGATCATCCTGCCGCCACCCTTCGACGCGATGCTCGACATCGACCTCGCCACCGTCGAACTCGCGCTTCCGCTTCTTGGCAGCCATCGCCGGATCGACATACCCGAGCCGGCGAACCCCGACCCGCTGCCGAAATATGAGAACCTGATCGAGGGGTCATCCCGCCGTTCCGTCGAACGCGATCTGGGAGAAGGCGTTACGCGCTACAGGATAAGCGAGGACACCGGCCTCAACCGGCACCCCGGCAATGGGCTTGCCACACGCGACATTCGCGAGGAGGTCTGGTCGATCGCTTCAAATGATCCTCTGTCCGCCACAGCGGAGATAAACTGGACATGCGTGGCTGAACGCGACGGTTGGCGGACCCGCACCCAAACCGTCTCAAAGCTCTCATGCACGGCAGCGGAATGGGTGATCTCCGAGCGGGTCGAGGCGTTCCACGATGATCACCTCGTATTCGAGCGTGAACGGAACGCCCGCATTCCGCGCGATCACATGTGACGCGGCCGAGCGGCTCTATTTTCCCAGTTCCACCGAACGCTTTCGGGCGGCTTCGACTGCTTCCGCAACGATGTCGCCTAGCCGGTTCTCCCCCATCATGACGGCAAGGGCGGCTGCCGTCGTGCCGTTTGGGCTCGTCACCTGCTCGCGCAGCTTGCCGGGCGCTTCCCCGCTTTCCGCCGCAAGACAGGCCGCGCCATAGACGGTCTGCATCGCCAGAAGCCCGGCTGTTTCTTTGGGCAGCCCTGCCTTTTCCGCCGCCTTGCCGAGGCATTCGATGAAGTGGAAGATATAGGCCGGCCCCGATCCCGATACGGCGGTGACGGCATCCATCCCGTCCTCGTCCGCGATCCTGGCAACCTTGCCGCTGGTTTCTAAAAGCGCCTCGACGAAAGCCTCGGCATCGCCAGTCACATGCGGATTGGAAACCACAACCATCATGCCCTTGCCGATGGCTGCGGGCGTATTGGGCATGCAGCGGATGATGGCCACGTCCGCACCGAGCAGTTCCTCGAAAAGCGCGATCCGCGTGCCTGCGGCGACGCTTACGAATGTCGTATTCCCGCCGGCGAAACGGCGGTAGGCCGGCAACACGTCGCGGATCATCTGCGGCTTGACCGCGATGACGACGAGCCTGGGCGAGAGATCGTCCTGGAGATATGAAGCGCCGGCAACGGCCGCCACGCCAAGAGCGGCGGCGCGCTGGCGGAGCTCTGTGTTCGGCTCGACGACGATCGTGTCCTCCCTGGCCAGGCGTCCCGATTTCAGCCAGCCCGAAAGCATGGCGTAGCCCATATTGCCGCAGCCGACGAGAACCACCTTGCCGCTCATGAAGACCTCCGCTCAAGAACGGCAGTTGCCTAGCCCATTGCCTTTCGTTTGGGAAGCGCTGCGGCTGTGTTTTGGCTCGATGCCGCCATCGGGAAGCGCGCGGTGATCCTCAGCCCCAGACAGGCGAGCAGGAAAAGCATCCAGACCGGGTTGTTCCTGGCGAAGAAGAAGCTTTCCAGGAATGCATTGAGGGCAGTGAAGAGGAGGACCGTCATGAAGAAGTCGGCGAGATAGATGTTCTCCTTCAGTTTCGGCGTCCTCAGATAATCAAGGATCGGCGCGATGATGAAGGCCATGAGCGCGGCGCAAAGCGCCGGAATGCCCATAATGACAGCAATATCGAGATAGCCTTCGTGGCCATTGACGATGTTGCGCACATCCCACGCGCGATCGAAGGGCTGGGCCTGGTTCAAGAGAAGCGGCGTGCCCCAGAAACTGTCATAGCCATAGCCCGTCCAAGGTCGCTTCATCAGCATCCCGCCGGCGAACTGCCAGATCGTCGTCCGGCCCGTATAGGTGAGGCCGGGGAAATGTTCGTTCGCCAGATGCTTCAACGGCTCGATGAAAACGATGCCGAGCGTGCCGAGCGCCATTCCAGCCATTGCGAGAGCGAGGAAGACGCCGGTCAGAAAGCGCAGATTGAACATGCCCGGCAGCACGACGAAGGCGATCGCGACGGGCACCAGCCCGGCGGTCGTCTTCGAGCCCGTATTCCACATGAAGATGAAGGCGGCCAGGAACAGAAGGCCGCCGGACCGGCGCCAGCCTCGCCGGTAGAGATAGAGCCCGGCAAAGCAGAAAGCGGCCATGACCGGGGCCGCGACATTCTTGTGGGAAAACAAGCCGCGCCAATCGCCGGCAAGCTGGGGTTCGGACGACGCCAGTTGGTGGATGGCTATCTGCGGCGCGACAAGCACGCCGACATAACTCAGGCTCAGGGCGACCACGCCGCAGCAAAGGAAGATTCTCGAGAAGGAATCGGCGCTGCGCGGCAAAGCAAGAACGGAGCCGATCCCCAGTATGCCGATCAGAGTGAATATCGCCGCGCGGGATGCGTCATTGGGATCGCTTGCATTCAGGACCGAAAGAACCATGAAACCAAGCGCCAACGCCCACCACGGACTGATGAGCGCAGCGGTCTTGCGGCGATCGGCAAGCGCGAAGAGCGAGAAAACCGCTACGATCCCGAGCGCGCTGAACCCAAGCTGGTTGACGATGTCGCCGCCACCCTCCGGGTCGGCGCCGCCGGTCGGCTGGAACGGCCGGAAGGACACGATCAGGATCGTGAAAAGGATTGCGGCGACCGTCGTCGCCACACGTTCGATCGGAAAGGGGCGCGAAGCCGCCTCAGTTCTTCTCAGGCTGGCGGTATTGCTCATTGGCGTAGCCGAATTCCGCCATCACGCGCCCGAGCGCGACATGGATAGGATAGAGCGCTGCAAGCGTCGGGCCGCCTGTGGCGAGCCGCGCGATGCTGCGGAAGGGAGAAGCGCCGAGAAGCGCCAGGCTTTTCGCCACGACCTTGACGCCGCCCAGCGGGGTGCCTTCCCGCTTCTTCTTCTCCACCAATGTCGAGATCACGCCATTGCGCAGGCTGCGCGCCACGATCCAGTCGCGGTCGAGCCGTCTGGCCGGAGTGGTTTCCCATACCGGCGCCTCGGCGCACCAGCCCAGCCGAAAGCCCGCCTGGCGCGCGCGGCTTAGGAAATCGGAATCCCCTCCCCCCATGAAATTGAACCGGAGGTCGAGAAAGGGCGGCCCCATATGCTGGAGGACGTTCCTGCCAATGATCAGATTTCCGGAGGAATAGAGCGTCGGGACATTTCCGGTGTGATCGTAAGGCGGCAGGAAGACCGGGTGTCGGCCGCGTCGCGAGTCGGCTTGCTCCGAAAATACCGGGATCTGCGGGCCGCCGACAATATCCGCCGGAAGGCTTTCGCTCGCGCCCCACATGCGGTCGATCCATTCGGGATGCGCCAGTTCGTCGTCGTCGATGACGAGCAGCTTCTCGAACGACGGAAACGTCATCAGCGCGGTCTGCCAGCCGGCATTATAGGCGGAGCAATTGCCGCGCTCATGCGCGACGATAACGAGGCCTTCGATGCGGCCATTTTCAAAAAGCGGAGCGGCCGCCCGGGCGCCTTCCCTTTCCTCCGCCTCGTTTTCCATCACGATCACCGCGAAACGGCGGGGCGTCTTCTGCTCTTTGAGAGATTCCAGCGTCTTCAGGAGATGATCGGGCCGCCGGAAGGTCGGCAGCGTCACCACGCACTCCACACTCTCGACCGCCAAACCAGGCGAGCGCGTGAAGACCGAAATGGAATTGTCCTTCGACAAGGGTATCATCGGCGCCCGCCGCTTTGCCAGAAACCCCGAATAAGAGCGGTTTCGTTTAAGGTTTCCTTAAACACCTTCCCAAACAGGCCAGCTTTTCACGCGGAAATTACATAGATCAGGCGCATTCGGGGCCTTGCACCTTAATTATCGTTTCACCGCCTCCCGCTAAGGTTTCGCCTGCAGGAAGGTTGTCATGCATCTGGTCTTCGCCACATCGATCGTCCCCGGCGGATCGCCGACGAGCGGCTATGAAATAGCCAATGCCGCAATTCTCGATGGATTGCGGCGCGCCGGGGCGCGCGTCAGCGTGCTCGGCTACGCCTGGCCGGGTGAAAAGAATATGGCGGCGCAAGATACGCTGGTGCTGGGCGAGATCGATGTCCGCACGGACAGCGCCTCCACCTTGCAAAAGGTGCAATGGCTGACGAAAGCGGTGCGCACCGGCCGCACCTTTTCTTCCGTGAAACTCGCGGCCCAGCCGAAACAGACGGTCCGCTTGGCTATCGAGCGGATCGGGCCGTTCGACGCCTATGTCATCAATGCCGTCCAGTTCGCCGGCGCCTTTCCCGATCTCTTCGCTGACCGGCCATCGATCTACATCGCGCACAATGTCGAGTTTCGCTCGGCCGAAGAGAACGCCGCGGCGGCTTCGGACCCGCTGCAAAAGTTCCTGTTCCGGCGGGAAGCGCGCCTTCTGCGCCGGCTGGAGGAGACGTTCTGCCACCGCGCCCGCTTCGTGCTGACCCTGGCGGAGGAGGATCGCGCTCTTCTCGGGGTGGACGGCGCGGCGCGTTCCGCGGCGCTGCCGCTGACCACTAGGCAGACGGCGCCTCGCCTCTTGCCGCGCAAGCCGGAAATTGACGCTGCGCTGATCGGCACATGGACATGGCAGCCAAACAGGATCGGCCTCGACTGGTTCCTGGGCGAAGTCGTCCCGCATCTGCCGGGGGATTTCCGCATTCGCCTTGCGGGGAACGTCCCGGCCGGATTCCGGTGCCCCTTTCCCAATGTCGAGATTGTCGGCCGCGTTCCGGACGCCGCGGCGTTCGTCCGCGGCGCGCGCGTCGTTCCACTCATCAGCCGCGCGGGCACGGGAGTACAGCTTAAGACCATCGAGACGTTCGAACTCGGCCTTCCCGCCGTCGCCACGCGCCAATCCCTGCGGGGCGTCGCTCATGTTCCGCCGAATTGCGTGATCGAGGACGACCCGGCGCGCTTTGCCGCGGCGCTCATCCGGGCGCGCCAGGAAGCCAGTGAGGTCGATGGAACCGCCTTCCATCAAGCTCAGCAGAACGCGCTGGACGCTGTGATCCGCAAGAGTCTCGAAACGCTTTCCTCCCGGCCGCATGAGGTCGCCGCATGACTTTGCACGCTCTTCGCAGCCGCGATCGCGATCCGCGCCACAACATCCTCGGTAACGACGTGTTCGCGATCAACTGGAGCGACGGAATCGCGCTGCTCGGACGGCTGATCCGCGACAGGCATTTCACCAAAATATCCTTCCTGAACGCGCACAGCGCCAATGCCGCTTTCGACAATGCCGAACTGGCCAATGCTTTCGCCGACTTCCTGATCTTGCCGGACGGCATCGGCGTCGATATAGCCGCGCAAATCCTCCACGGCGCGCCTTTCCCGGCCAATTTAAACGGAACGGACTTCGTGCCGGCTTTTCTGGTCGCGACGCAGGCTCCGCTCAAGGTGGCGCTTCTGGGGGCGACTTCCGACAATCTCGAGGGCGCGGCGCGAACGCTCACCGCGTTGGCGCCACAGCACGAATTCATCGTGGTGAATGACGGGTTCTTCAGCAGGGAGGACGAACCGCACATCCTTGCGGAACTGAAGCGCATCAGGCCCGACATGTTGCTGGTCGCCATGGGCGTGCCGCGTCAGGAACTGTGGATCAGCCGCAACATCACAGCGGAACATTGCACCTTACCGGTGGCGGTCGGAGCCCTTTTCGATTTTCTCAGCGGCGCGATGCCGCGCGCGCCGCTATGGGTGCGCCGGCTTCGTCTTGAATGGATGTTCCGCCTGCTGCTGGAGCCGGCCCGCCTGTTTAACCGCTATATGGTCGGCAATCCGCTTTTCCTGTCGCGCGTCCTGCGGCAGAAGATGATGCTGGTGAGAACGCATCATGGCGGCTGAGATAACGCCCCTGCGGTCGCGCAAGCGGGATGCATCGGAGCGCGACGCGGCGGCCATCATCACCGCCAGCTATGCGCCAGATTTCGAGCGCTGCAAGCTTCTGTGCGAAACGATCGACCGTTTCGTGACCGGCTTCACGCAGCACTATATCCTCGTCGAGCATCGGGACGCGCCGCTTTTCCGGCAGCTGGAAAGCGCCCGCCGTCGAGTGGTCGACGAGCATGATCTTCTGCCATCCTGGCTGCGATCCTTTCCCGATCCGACCAGCCTGTTCAAACGGCGCATCTGGCTCAGCAGCCGCACACAGCCGCTGCGAGGCTGGCATGTCCAGCAATTGCGCCGTATGGCGATCGCATCGCATATTCCGGAAGAAACGCTGGTATATTGCGATTCCGACGTCGTTTTCCTGAAGGAGTACGATTGCGGTTCCTTCCGACGTGGCGAAAGGCTCAGGCTTTTCCGGCGGGACAATGCGCTTGCGCAGCCGATCGAATACAATCACCGCGTCTGGTCGCGCAACGCCGCGCTCGCCTTCGGCCTCCCCGTCGAACCGCCCTCGCTGCACGACTACATCACGACGCTGATCGCATGGGACGCCGGCGCGGTGCGCGACATGCTCGCACACATCGAGCGCCGGCATGGGAAACACTGGATTGAAGTGATCGCCTCCACGAGGCAATTCTCCGAATGCATGCTCTATGGGCGTTACGTCGACGACGTGTTGTCCGGCGCGGCGCATTTCCACGACCATACGGAACTCTGTCGCGTCTACTGGTTCGGCCCCGCTCCCTCGGACGCCGGTTTCCATGACTTCGTCGCCGAAATGGGCGACGAACAGGTCGCGATCGGCATGCAATCCTTCATCGGAACCGATGTGGCGCGCATCCGCAAGCTGATCGCCGCCTGACTCCCTCTCCTGGAAATCGCCTTCAGATCGGCTTGGCCGGCAGGCGCAGCGCGGAATGCGTCAACAGAGCGGAAGCCGCAAACAAGACGATAAAGACAGCATTGAGAGCCAGCACGGTATCATGCGTGCCGCTGATCCGGGTCAGCACATAGACCAAAGCGACAGCCTTGACTCCGGTCAGCAGTCCCAGATTGATCGCCCGCACGAAAGTCTGGCCGCGCGCGAAAAGCAGTTCGGCCTGATATTCGACGAGATTGCGCAGGCCAGGTATCAGGAGCGCCAGCACGACGAGCGGGGCTGCCTCCGCGACATTCCTTCCGAGAATTGTCGGAAAGAAATGGAGAAGTCCGCCGAGGACCGCCAGCGCGAGCGTCGATATGGCGAAAACGCCGGCTTCGATCGAAAGGCGCAATTTCATCCTTTTCAGCAATTCCGGCGCCCGCATCATCTTTTGCACCAGCATCATGGTAAAGGTGCGGATCGGGATCGCCGTCAGATCGACCAGCCGCATGATGATCGCATAGATGCCGGCCAGTTCGGGACCGCCGAAGGAGAGCACGAGCAACTTGTCAAATTCCATTTGCAGATAGAAAAGCACTTCCGCGCCGGCGACATAGACGGAATCCGCCAGCCGCCGCCAGTAAAGGCGGAAATCGAGCCGCAGACGCTGACGCGGGTAGAGCAGAATGAGAGCGGCCGCGAGCGATACGCCATTCGCTCCGAGATAGAAGAAAGCCCACATGCCGAGGTCATGCCGCGGCTGGAAGGCAAACAGAAGGGCGGCCACCGCGCGCAGCGCCGTCCCGGCGATCGCCATCATAGCCGCGCGTCCGTACCGGCCCATGCCGTTGTTGACGATCAGCACCACTTCCACGGGGCGCCAGAGCAGGCTTTCGGCGACGACGAGCAGCGAGAAAACCGGCAGGGCGAGTTCGCCATGAAAGAAGATGCGAAAAACGATATAGGACGCCAGCGCCATCACCGGCAGCGACAGGACGCCGAGGAGTAGGAAGCCGGCGCTGTAGGCGCCGATCAGGCGGGGCTTCACCGTCGCGACGCGATAGAGCGCGGAAATGAAGCCAAACGCAAGCAGCCTGGAAAGCATGACGCCGGCGGAAGACGCCGTCGCGAACAAGCCGAAATCGGCAATCGAAAGCGTATTCGCGAGCGCGATGAAATAGACGAGCGAAAAAACGAGCCGGCCCGCCGATCCGCTGATCGCCGTGAGATAATCCAGCAAAAGACTCCGCCTGGCCTCAAAAAACGCGCCGAACGGAGCGACCTGTATGATACGCAACATTTGTCCGCAGCATTCCTTCGATGCTGCGCGTCTGGTAGCGCGGAAAGCTTAAGTTCCGGTTCTTGCCACCTCTTGCAATCGATTGAAGAAAGCAGCGTTTACCGTTTGTTACCGCTACGCGTTTAGATTTCGATTCAGCGGAGCGGGGGCTCCGGACGTCCGAACTTCGAGAAACAGCGCGCCATGCAGGATCCGGAAGACCGAAGCGGAGGACCGCGGCAGCGCTCGCTGCTCTCACTGGCGCCAAAGGAACCTAAACCGGCCGCCACGTCGCATCCGGCTGGCGGGACCGAGCCGCCGCCCTTCGTGCGCCATCAGATGGCGCGGGCGCGCCGCGAAGCCACTCCAGAGCCTAGAATCGACCATCGTCCGAAAGCCGCCAACTCATTGATCCGGCTTGGCGGGGATGACCTAGACGCGGAAACGCCTACCATTCCGCCCGCCGCCGGTGAGGCCGCGGCCAAGCCTGCACGATTGAACGATCTTTTCGATAGTCTGCGCGCCCGCCTTCCGTGGAATGCAAGCGGGGAGCCGGCGAAAGAGGTGCACGAGGCGGGGAGCCAGGCCGCTACGCTCGCCGAGGCGCCCGCCCCTCTTCCGCCGGAAGAACCAACGGTCGTGGAACCCGTGCCTGCTCGCGAACCGATTGGCCGGGCAACTGCCAAGCGTAATAACGAACTGCCGCAGACGGTGATCGAGGAGGAAGAGGAACCCGTTGCGGCCAATTCGCAATATTGGCAACCTCTCATCGACCCCGCGCGAGTCGTCGCCGGCGTCATGAGATCCAAACGGCTGATCGCCGTATGCACGGTCATCGGGGCGCTGCTTGGGGTCTATGTCGCGATCTCGACGCCGAAAAAATACGAATCGAGCGCGGAAGTGCTGGTCGATCCGCGCAATCTCAATATCACTGCGCAGTCCCTTACCGACGCCGGCCTCTCGACGGAAGCGACGCTCGCCATCGTCGAAAACCAGACCAGGGTCATCACCTCCTCCAACGCTCTCGACAAGGTCGTGGATGAGCTTCATCTGACGACGGATCCGGAATTCAATGGCGCCGGCGCCGGCGGCATCGGCGCATTCGTCGCCGATCTACGAGCGCTGTTGTCGGGTGGCGGCAAGAAAGAAGGCGACGTCAAGCGCCTGCTTGCCGCGCAAAAGCTGTCCGACAGCCTCGACGTCCAACGCGAGGGGAAGACCTTCATCGTCAGGGTGACGGCCAAGACCAACGACCCGCAAAAATCGGCGCTCATCGCCAATACCGTCGTAAAGGTGTTCGAGCAGACCTCGAGCCAGCTTCAGGAAAAGACGGCGACGCGCGCCGCCGACGAGCTAACCTCAAGGCTCGCCGAACTGCGTTCCGGCGTCGAGCAGGCGGAAAGGAAGGTCGAGTCCTTCAGAGCCTCGCACGACCTCGTCGATGCGCAGGGCAAGCTGATTTCCGACGACAGGATCGTTCGCCTCAACGATCAGCTTTCGGCGGCGACCGCGCGCGTCGCGGAACTTTCCGCCCGGGCGGCGACAGCCAAATCCGTCAATGTCGATTCGGTGCTGGACGGCTCGCTCCCCGAACAGGTGAATTCCCAGCTGATGGCGCAGTTGCGCTCGCAATATTCGGCACTGAAACAGCAAAGCGACCGGCTTTCCGCCCGTCTTGGGCCGCGGCATCCCGAACGGCAGGCGATCGAGGCGCAACTCGCCGGAGCTCGCGCCCAGATCCAGGCGGAACTCAATCGCATCGTGGCCTCGATCAAGATCGATCTCAAGCGCGCGCAGGATCTGCAGAAGAATCTGGCGGATCAGCTCGCGGACATGAAGAAGAAGCACGCGACGATCAACAACGACCTTGTCACGCTGCGCGAACTCGAGCGCGACGCCAAGGCCAAGCGGGATGTCTATGAATCCTATCTTCTGCGCGCTCGCCAGACGGACGAACAGAAGGACATCAGCACCGCCAACATTTCCGTCATCTCCACGGCCTTCCCGCCGCTTCAGCCGGAGGGTCCGTCCCGCGCCGTCATCAGCATGATCGGGGCGTTCCTCGGCCTGCTCCTGGGCGTCGGCATCGGCGCCGGACGCGGTGCCTGGGCAAGCTTGCAAGACAATGTCGGGCCTGCATCCGAGAGGAAGCGGAAAAGCAAGAAGACCACGAAAATGCAATTCCGCCGCAACGAGCCCGTCACGGTTCCGGCGAGATTGGCGAAAGGCGACACCGGGCAACGAATCGGCGAAATCTCCTCGCCGAACGACGAAGAAACTTCGAGGCAGGGGGCGGGCCTTTCCACCATCGAAGAGGTGCGCGAGAGCCTGAGGGAATTCCGCAAGGCCGTCCGCGAACTCGCCGAGAGCCATGCACAGGATCGGCCGAAAACCTAGCTGTGAGGTTTCATCTTTACGGCACGAAGAGGCGCAAAGACGGGAGCGTCTTTTTCGTTTTTGCGGCACAGACGTTCGAAACAGAACGGTTGCGCGAGGATATGGCATGGCTGAGCGTATCGACGGCAAGCAGATCGCTCAGGACGTGCTGGCGATCGTCAAGACCAAGACGGCCGAACTCCTGGCGGTAAAGGGCGTCAAGCCCGGCCTCGCCGTCGTTCTGGTCGGGGAGGACCCGGCGAGCCACACCTATGTGTCCTCGAAATCCCGGATGGCCGAGGAGTGCGGTTTCCTTTCCGTGCAGCACGTGCTTCCCGCCGAAACAAGGGAGGAGGAACTGATCTCGCTCGTTGAGACGCTGAATGCCGATCCCGCCGTTCACGGCATCCTTGTCCAGTTGCCGCTCCCCGAACACATCAATTCCGGCAGGATCATCCAGCTGGTCGCGCCTGAAAAGGACGTCGACGGCTTCGGTTTCGTCAATATCGGCAAACTGCGGACGGGCGAATTCGGTTCGGCCTTCCTGCCCTGTACGCCGGCGGGCTGCATGCTCCTCATCGAGCGCGTGCGCGGCCGGAATCTCTCGGGCCTGAACGCGCTCGTGGTCGGTCGCTCGAACATCGTCGGCAAGCCCATGGCCAATCTCCTGCTTGCCGCGAACTGCACCGTGACGATAGCCCACAGCCATACGAGGGACCTCGCCTCCTTCGTTCGCAACGCCGACATTGTCGTGGCGGCGATCGGCAAGCCCGAGTTGATAAAGGGAGACTGGATCAAGTCCGGCGCCACCCTCATCGATGTCGGGATCAACCGCATTCCCGCACCCGAGCGTGGCGAAGGAAAGACGCGGCTGGTTGGAGACGTGGAATACGCCGCGGCGGAAAGAGTTGCCGGAGCGATCACCCCTGTTCCCGGGGGGGTCGGGCCGATGACGATCGCGATGCTGATGGCAAACACGATCATTTCCGCCTGCCGGGCTTCGGGACTGGAAGAACCCGTCTTCTAAGCCTGCTCGCCGGGGTTGAAGTCCGCCCTTGTCCATCGGGTTTCCGTTTCACTATAAGCGTCCGCATGCCTGAGCCCACCACAGCCACCCGACAGTTCGGCTTCCTGCTGATCGACAAGTTTTCGATGTTTTCGCTGGCGGCTGCGATCGACACGGTGCGCTCGGCAAACCGCTCGCTCGGCCGCGATTATTATGGCTGGACGACCGTTTCCGTTGACGGCGACGCGGTGATGGCGTCGAACGGCCTGCCCATCAAGATCGACTATTCGGTCGCGGATATTCCGCCAGTGGATATCCTTTTCGTCTGTGTCGGGCTGACGACGGAGTTTCCCGGAAAATCCAAGGTGCTCGGCGCCCTGCGAAGCTGGGGACGGAGAGGTAATGCGCTCGGCGCGCTTTCCGTCGGCTCCTATCTGCTCGCCGAAGCGGGACAGCTCGACGGCTACCGCTGCACGATCCACTGGGAAAACCGCGCCGGCTTCAAGGAGCGCTTTCCAGACATAGATTGCACCGGCAATGTCTTTGAAATCGACCGCAAGCGCTACACCTGCGCGGGCGGCACGACATCGGTCGACCTGATGCTCGAGATCGTTCGCAACGATTTCGGCTCCAACCTCGCCAATGAGGTCGCCAACCAGTTCCAGCACGAGCGCATCCGCTCGGCCGGCGACCGCCAGCGCGTCGGCCCTGAGCGCGACCTGACAGGAAAGTCGGAGAAGCTCAGGAAGATCGTGGAGTTGATGGCCGACAATCTTGACGAGCCATTCTCCGCCGTGCAACTCGCCAAGGCGGCGGGATTGTCGGTGCGGCAGGTGGAGCGTTTGTTCCTGCGCCATCTCAACCAGACGCCGGGGCGCTATTACATGCGGCTACGGCTCGAACGCGCGCGAGAGTTGCTCCGCCAGACCAACATGCCGATCCTCGATATCGCCATCGCCACCGGCTTCACCTCGCATTCCTATTTCGCACAGAGCTACCGGCTGCAATTCGGCCGGCCGCCGAGCGAGGAACGGCGCACCACTTATTGATTGCGGCCCTGCCCGATCGCGGCTCAATATCTCTCAACGAAAGTCCGCGTGCTGGCCGACGACTTCGAGCCTGTTGGACAATTTACTTCGACGCCTTCCGCGTGCAGAGTTCAGCGAAGGGAAAAAGGGGGTGTGATACCCGTCCGCAAGGTTTGCGCGGGCGATCTTCGTTCTGACGCGAGGAGGAGCAGCCACGCGTCCGTACGGTCAAGCAAAGCGGAGGATCAGAATGCTTGATGACAGTCCCGACACCAAGGTGGATACGGCTCTTGCCAAGCTCGGCAAGGCTCTCGAAGCGGGCGATATCGACGCCGCCGTCAATTTGTTCCGTCCTGACGGTTTCTGGCGCGATTTGGTGAGTGTCACCTGGAATATCCGCACGCTGGAAGGGCAAGAACAGATTCGCGCCATGCTGCAAAGCCAGCTTTCGGCGACAAAGCCCGCTCATTTTGCGCGCGACCCGAAGGAACCCTCGACCGAACAGGGCGGCATCTCGGAAGGCTGGTTCACATTCGAGACCGGCGTCGGCCGCGGCTATGGCCATATCCGCCTCCGCAACGGGCTTATCTGGACATTGCTGACCACTCTGGAGGAGTTGAAGGGGCACGAAGAGCCAAAGGGCCTCGCCCGTCCCATGGGCGCCGAGCACGGACACGACCGCGACAGGAAGAGCTGGAAGGAGAAGCGGGAGAAGGAGCAGGCGGAACTGGGATTCGAGACACAGCCCGAAGTCGTCATAATCGGCGGAGGCCAAGGCGGCATCGCGCTTGGGGCGCGCCTGCGCCAACTCGGCGTGCCCACCATCATCATCGAGAAGAACGAGCGGCCCGGCGACAGCTGGCGCAAGCGCTATAAGTCGCTCTGCCTGCACGACCCCGTCTGGTATGACCATTTGCCCTACATCCCGTTCCCCGAGAACTGGCCGGTCTTCTCGCCGAAGGACAAGATGGGCGACTGGCTGGAAATGTACACCAAGGTGATGGAGCTCAATTATTGGGGCTCCACGCTGTGCAAATCAGCCAAATATGATGATAAAGCCGGGGAATGGACGGTTGTCGTCGAGCGCGACGGCAAGGAGATCGTCCTGAAGCCGAAGCAGCTCGTTCTGGCGACGGGCATGTCCGGCAGGCCCAATGTCCCGAAATTCGAGGGGCAGGACATCTTCAAGGGCGAACAGCATCACTCTTCCCAACATCCCGGACCGGATGCCTATCGCGGCAAGAAGGTGGTTGTCATCGGATCCAACAATTCGGCCCATGACATCTGCGCCGCGCTCTGGGAGGCCGGAGCGGATGTCACGATGGTGCAGCGCTCCTCGACGCATGTGTCACGCTCGGGCACCCTCATGGAGCTTGGCCTCGGGCCGCTCTATTCCGAACAGGCCGTGGCCGCCGGCATAACGACCCGCAAGGCCGACCTGATCTTCGCGTCGATCCCCTACCGCCTGATGCACGAATTCCAGATGCCGCTCCAGAAGGAGATCAAGCGCCGCGACGCCAAATTTTACGACGATCTGGAAAGAGCGGGCTTCCTGCACGATTGGGGCGCGGACGGCTCCGGCTTGACCATGAAATATCTGAGGCGCGGGTCAGGCTATTACATCGATGTCGGCGCCTCCGAGCTTGTGATCGATGGCAGCATCAAGCTCAAGGCAGGCGCGGATGTCGAGCGCCTCACCGAGAATTCGGTCGTGCTCAAGGACGGCACTGAGTTGCCGGCCGACCTCGTCGTCTACGCCACAGGCTATGGTTCGATGAACGGCTGGGCCGCCGAACTGATCAGCCAGGAGGTGGCCGAGAAGGTCGGCAAGTGCTGGGGGCTCGGTTCCGACACCCCGAAGGATCCCGGTCCCTGGGAAGGCGAGGAGCGGAACCTGTGGAAGCCGACGCAGCAGGAGGCATTATGGTTCCACGGCGGCAATCTGCACCAGTCGCGGCATTATTCGCAATTTCTCGCGCTGCAGCTCAAGGCGAGAAAGGAAGGAATCCCGACGCCGGTTTACGGGCTGCAGGAGGTGTATCACAAGGGGTGATTCCTCACGGTTAGCGCAAAACCCCCTCCGGCCCTTCGGGCCACCTCCCCCTTACAGGTGGAGGAAAGCCGCGGCGGCAGCGCTTTTCCCTCCCCTGCAAGGGGAGGGTGCCGAGCAAAGCGAGGCGGGTGGGGTAAGCATGATTGAAGTCGGCGCCCCCTTTATCATTCACGCTGTCGCATGCCGCAAGAAGCCTCTCCGGCGGCGGTAGCGCAAACGGTCGAGGCAGAGATAGACGACCGGCGTCGTA
Organism: Rhizobiaceae bacterium; assembly: GCA_051960255.1. Classification (GTDB taxonomy): domain Bacteria; phylum Pseudomonadota; class Alphaproteobacteria; order Rhizobiales; family Rhizobiaceae; genus Mesorhizobium_L. Next base: position 1,457 of record JBQCEL010000266.1, on the reverse strand, counting down.
TAGAGCGTCAGCAATTGGCTGACGATCAGGCCGCCGACGATGGCGATGCCGAGTGGCTGGCGGATTTCGGCGCCGGTTCCTGTTTCGAGCGCCAGCGGCAACGCGCCCAAAAGCGCGGCAAAAGTCGTCATCATGATTGGGCGGAAGCGCAGCAGGCAGGCGTGGTAGATCGCCTCGCGCGGCGTCCTGCCCTCGTTTCGTTCGGCCTGGAGCGCAACGTCGATCATCATGATCGCGTTCTTCTTGACGATGCCGATCAGGAGGATGATGCCGATCAGCGAAATGACGCTGAATTCGGAGCCGGCCAGGATCAGCGCCATAAGCGCGCCGATGCCGGCGGAAGGCAGCGTCGAGAGAATGGTGATCGGGTGGATGTAGCTCTCATAGAGGATGCCGAGCACGACATAGATCGTTACCAATGCCGCGATGATCAGCAGGAGTTCGTTGTTAAGCGCGGAGCGGAATGCCTGCGCCGTGCCTGCAAAGCTGCCATGGATCGTGACCGGCATGCGGATTTCGGCCATCGCCCTTTGGATCGCCTCCGTCGCCTGTCCGAGCGAGACGCCATCGGCCAGATTGAAGGAAATGGTGGTCGTTACGAAATGGCCCTGATGGCTGACCGAAAGCGGGGTCGTGCCGGGGCCGTAATGGCTGAAGGCGGCGAGCGGAACCATCTTTTCCTTTTTGGTGCTCACCGCAGCGCCGCTCGAAGCTGAGGAATGTCCCGTCGCGGCGATCGAATTGGTGGCCTGGTTGCGCACGGAATCCGAAGCCGCGGCGGCGGCCGCATCCGAGGTCTTCTGGCCGGCGCCGGAAACGACCGTACCGCTCAAGGCGTTCGTCTTCTGCGTGCCGCTCGCCGCCGCGCCCGAGGTGCTGACGTATATGCGGTTGAGCGCCGAGGGATCCTGGAGGTATTCGGGGGCGACCTCCATCACCACATGATATTGGTTGAGCGGGTTATAGATGGTCGAAACCTGCCGCTGGCCGAAGGCGTCATAGAGTGTGTTGTCGATGCCTGACGGCGTCAGGCCGAGCCTTGCGGCTGCGGCGCGGTCGATCGTCAGATTGGTTTCAAGTCCGGCCTGATCTTGATCCGAATTCACATCCGTCAGTTCCGGCGCTTGCTGGAGCGCATCGACCAGCTTGGGCGCCCATTCATCGAGTTCCGCCATGGAATCCGCCTGCAAGGCGTATTGATAGGTGGCAAGGCTTTGGCGCCCACCGACGCGGATATCCTGACGCGGAACAAGGAAAAGCCGCGCTCCGGGAACTTCTCCAAGCGCACCACGCAGGCGGTCGACCACCTTGGCCATCGGCACGCGTTCGTTCTCAGGCTTCAGCGAGACGAAGATGAAGCCGGAATTCGATGCTCGGCCGCCGACGAAGCCGACGACATTCGCCACCGCCGGGTCGCGGCGCACGATCGCTTGCAACTGAGTGAGCTTCTGCCGCAT
>JBQCEL010000265.1:0-7706 GCA_051960255.1 Rhizobiaceae bacterium | reverse complement strand
CGATCCCATGAGCGGCTTCTTCATGCTCCGCCGTGAGATCGCCGATACCGTTGCGCCAAGGCTTTCACAGCAGGGTTTCAAGATCCTGCTCGACCTGCTCGCATCGTCGCGCGAGAGCCTCCGCGTCGAGGAAGTCCCGTTTGTTTTCCGCGCGCGCGTTCATGGCGAAAGCAAGCTCGATCTGTCCGTCGTCATGGAATATCTGGGCCTCGTGGTCGCCAAGGCATCGGGCGATCTGGTTTCATTGCGCTTCCTGTCATTCGGCCTCGTCGGGGCGGCCGGTTTGGCGGTGCATCTCGCTGTCTTGCGGTCCTTCCTGCTGCACGGATTGTCGTTTCCGATTTCGCAGACGATGGCGATGCTGACGGCGATGACGTTCAATTACACGCTGAACAACCTCTTCACCTACCGCGACATGCGGCGGCGGGGCTGGCGTTTCTTCACCGGCCTTGCCATGTTCGCCGCTCTCTGCAGTTTCGGCGTGGTCGCCGGCGTCGGCGTGTCGGCGATGTTCTACGAAAGCGAACCCCGCTGGTGGCTGGCCGGTCTTGCGGGCGCCATCATCGGAGCAGCCTGGAATTATGTTACAAACTCCGCGATTACCTGGCGCAAGCGCTGAAAGCGCGCATCCCGGTCGTCTGGCCAATTGGAGTACGCTTGCGGCCGTCCTGGTCGCGCTGACTGCGTTCCGTTTCTGGGCGGCGGCGCATCTGGGCCTCATACCGGATGAAACCTATTACTGGCTTTGGTCGCGTGTCCCCTCCTGGGGTTACTATGACCACCCTCCGATGATCGCATGGTGGATCTGGCTGTCGACGCGCTTCTTCGGCCCAACGTCGCTCGGCGTCCGCTTTTTGCCGGTCCTCTCCGTTCTCCTCGTCTCGGTCGCGGTCTACGGGACCGCGCGCGAACTCCTTGCCGACAAGGCTTACGCGGCGCGCGCGGCCTTGTGGGTGAACGCCATGTTCCTGATCGGAGGCGGGGCGGTCTTCGCCACCCCCGACGCTCCTTCGATCCTGTTCTGGACGCTCGGCGTCTGGATCCTGGCGCGTATCCGCAATCGTCCGAACGCCTATCTGTGGATCTTGTTCGGTGCGATCGCGGGGCTCGGTTGCGTCTCGAAATACACGAACCTGTTCCTAGGGGCCGCCGTGGTCACATGGCTGCTGGCCGACCCGAAGGCTCGACGCTCGCTTGCGAGCCCATGGCTCTACATCGGAGGGGCCGTCGCGCTCGCGGTGTTCGCGCCAGTAATCCTCTGGAATGCCGGTCACCATTGGGTGTCCTTCGCCAAGCAATTCGGACGCATCGAGGACGGGCATTTGACGCTGCGTTATCTCGGCGAATTCCTGGCCGTCCAATTCGCGCTTCTCAATCCGCTCATTGCCATCCTTGCCATTGCCGCGATCGGGCGCGCGCTGCGGTCGCCGCGCGGAGGACAATTCTCGCCGGCGGCGTTTCTACTGGCGACCGCCGGCCCGCTGATCGTCTACATGCTTGTTCATTCCCTTCACGATCGCGTGCACGGGAATTGGCCCGGCCCTATCTATCCCACGATCGCTCTGCTCGCCGCCATGGCCGACGGCAAGCATCTCGGCATCCATTTGCGGCGGACCGCTTCGCTTGCCGCTCCGGTCGGGATCGGGCTGCCCTTGCTGGCCCTCGCCTATTTCGGGCTGACAGGAGCAGACCCGCTTCCTTTCCCCAGCCAGGCTGATCTCCTGTTCGGTTGGAGCGGGCTTTTCGACGAGGTCAACGCTATCCGCGAGCGCGAGAACGCCGGCTGGATCGCCACGGCGGATTATGGTTTGACGGCCGAACTGGATTATCACTCTCGGGGAATCAGCCCGGTAGAGGAAATCGTCGATAGGGAACGCTACAGCTACGACAGGCCAAATCTGTCGCTCTCAAAAAAGCCCGCGCTCCTGATATTGCGGGACCACGACAAGAAGGATGGATGGGTTCTGACGTGCTTCGGCGTCGCCACCCCCGTCGGCGTGGTTGCGCGCAGCGCCGGCAATCATTTTATCGAAAGCTACCATCTCTACAAAGTGAGCGGAGCGCTGGGTGATTTACTGTCGCACGGATGTCTCAAGGATCGAAACCTTCAAAGCGCCACGACGCCACACGCAAGCTTGCGGCATATAGGGACACGGTTGCTCCACGTCGGGAGCTGAATTGGAAAGAGACCATGAACAAGACGGACAGACCAAGGCCGGGAGAATTCACGAATACAAAGGGAACGAGTCCCGCCGGCAGCTACGATTCCGTTTCGATCGCCCTTCACTGGCTGACGGCTGTGTTGGTCGTCGTACAGTTCCTCCTGGCGGAGTTCTGGGACTTCTTCAACCGCCCCACACGCCATGAAATGATCACCGCCCACATGTCTTTCGGAATTCTGCTCGGCACGGTCATCGTCGTCAGGATCCTGTGGCGGGTTGCCTATGGACGAAAGATGCCAAGCGCGGCGTCGGGACTGGCGGGCGCGGCTGCGCAGTTTGTCCATCGCGCGTTTTACGTGCTTCTCGCGATGCAGGTCGTTCTCGGATTCATCCTCAGATGGTCCGGAAACGAAGCGATGAGTTTCTTCGGCCTCCAATTGCCGCCGCCTTTCGCTCCCTTTTCGAAGGCCGGGCATGAAGTCGTCGACCAGTTCCACAATGTCGTCGGCTGGACGATCATCGTGCTTGCATTCGGACACGCGCTGTTCGCGATCCTGCATCATTATGTGCTGAAGGACGGCCTGTTGAAGCGAATGGCGCCTGCGCTCGGCCGTTGATCGTACATGCCAGGTTGACTGGCCCGGGTCGGCGGCCCCGGGTCGGCGGGAAGCACTTGGCCCCCCGAAACGGAGTATTGCGCATTTCGCTGCCGGAATATCGCTGCCGCGACAGGCGCGGCCGCTCCGGCGGGAGCGCGGAATCAGGAATTTCGAGCCTTCGATTTAGCGGCTCGGAGAAGAAACCGATAGGTTCCGTCGAAGACGGTCTTCGTGCTTGACACCCATCGGCTCTCGATGCCGAGCGTGTCGCGGCTTGCATGAATGCGCCGTGAGCGCACCTCGCGCTGCGCCTCTTCCTCGGGCGTCATCTCTACGAGTTGAAAGTCCGATTCTTCCGGCACGATCAGGAATTGGAGCATCGGCTCTCCATGCCGGAAGATGTGAACCTTCCCTTCAGGCGGAGCCTTGAAGACGATGAAGGAGATCATCGGCCACCATGCGGTGCGTACAAGCGCGGGAACGGCAAGCGGCACGGTGTCGGCCGGATCGGTGAAATAACGAGGATGCGGTTCGGCCCGCACGGCCCAGCCGGGTCCCGCGTCCAGATCGAGCAGTAGCTGATAGGTGTAGTAATTCTCGCCGAAGGGCCGAAACGGCGGCCACATCAAACCGTCGTCGGGAGAGGGGCCGAAATCGCCGTCGAGAAGGACCTGGCCGTTCCTGTTGGTCACGCGCAATTCATTTTCGTAGGGATAGAGCACCTCAAACCCATACTGCGCGCCCTCCGTGAAGGGCATGCAATGCCAGACCTGCTGATGCGATCCGTCCCTTCGAGGGTCCGGCGACCCGCCCCAGCCGGGCATTTCAAGCTTGATGCGGCGAGGGTGAAGATCGGGGTTAGCCAATCGGAACTTTACGGCGTGCATCCGGCCCTTCCCGTTCACAGGAAGGCGTGCGGCTCCGATGCACGGAATGCCGACACGCCCATGTCCTAGGCACAATGCGCGCCTGACTTACTCGCAGACGCGGTAGCGGCGCACGATTCGCTCGCCGTAGTAATTGTAGTGGACGCGCCTTTGAATGTAGCAGTGCCGCTCGGGCACCACCATCATGCCAAATCCAAACCCGTGATGATGGTGGTGATGGTGATGGTGATAGTCGTAGCGGCGCTGATGATGGTGATGGTGGTGATAATCACCTTCATCTTGCACAAGTTGAACGTCAGGCCGTTGCATGCGGGCAAGGTCGTCGCCAAAAAGGACCGCTTGAGCGTTCTCCACGGGCTCGAGCAAATCCGCATAGGAATTGGCGGGAGAGAGGGGGGACGCGACGGCGCTTGCTGAATAGACGATACCAAGCGCAAGAGCGGCAGAAGCCGCAGAGCCCAAAAGGACGCTTCTATAGCATTTCATGACTCAATTCCCTCTGCTGTCCCTTCATGCAAAAAACGGAAATCGCCGAATTATGTTTCTAGAAAGGCGAACAGAGACACCGTGATTCACTATAAATTTTTGTAACAAATCCGTATTGTTGAAGTAAGTGGCGCCGGAACCGGGGCGCATTCGTAAGCGCCCAGACCGTCTCGACTTGCAAGCCCTGGATCCGTGGATCACGTGTTCGCGGGCGTGGTTCAGGAGACGCACCAGAGCGCCGGGTTTGGTGCAGACCGCGCTTGCTATGCTGTAGCCCGGCAATGGCTTTCTAAAAAAATCATGCTTGACCAAGCAGATGAGAGCCTGATGCGATTCAGTCCGATCGCAGGCTTTAGCGAACGAGATGCGGCTTGTCTCCGGTCGGCCCGAGCCCCGTCGGCACCGGGATGTCGGTCGCATTGTAATCCGTGTTCAGGACGACGTCCGGCTGCCGCAAAAGCTCGACGGTTCGAGCCACGATCACGGTATAGGCCGATTGGTCCGCGACCTTCGAATTCGTATCGATCACGAAATCTCCGTTCGGCAGATAGATCGTTCCCAGCATGTTCGAGGCGGTATTGCTGCGGAGGAGGAACTGGCCTTCCTCCGATCCATGCGCCTGATAAAAGAGCAATCCGGCGAGCGCCCCGCTTGTTGCCGCTTCGAGATCGACGCTCGACCCGCTCTCCAGCGAAAACGTCGCCCCGTTTCCGACAAAGTAAAAGCCGACGCCCCGCCCGAACATGGCGGCGTTGGAGCCGAGGGTCAGAGGACCGTCCTTGATGACGTAGACGCCGGGTCCGAGCGTCACGCTTGCATTGGCGGCAATGGCGAGACCGCCGCAATAGACGCCGGGCGAAAGCGCCACATGCGTGGCCCCGCCCTTGATTTGCAATCGGCTCGCGGTGCAGCTGCCGAAACTTGGCGCGGGCCGGTCGGCAAGCGGGTCGGCCATGGCCGGGCAATCGGTCAGCGGCAGCTTGTTGAAATTGCTGCCCGCGCCCTGATAGCCGCCGGCCGTGCAACTGAGTTGGGAGACCAGCTTCGATTCGTCGACCGCGGCGAGGCCGCGCGTGTCCCCGGAATTGGAATAGACGGCGCAATCGGGCGCCGTCATCAGCGCCTTGCCATGCAAGGATACCGTCGCCGCGCGCGCCGGATCCAGGCCGATTACACAAACATTGGTGGAGCCGGACGCCTGAGCCGTCGCCGTCACCCTGATCTGCGGAGACGGAAAAGCAAAGCCGAGAAAATAGGGCCGGTGATCTTCCGTCAGCGAAACGGTGACGATGCGGCTGTTCTGATCGACGACCGTATCGATCGCATGATCGCTCCGTGTGTCTTCGAGCTGCGGATAATTGGCGATGGCAATGCGGCTGGCGACGGCCTTGGCGATCGCTTCGTCCCAATTCTTCAGGGCAGCTTCCCTGACCGAACCCAGGGCCGCGGCGTCCGCGGCGCCTTGCATCGCCGATTTGTGCTGTTCATAGGAGATGACGTCAAGGCAGCCGCCTGCGGCCGTCAACAGCACCGGACAGATGATGGCCAGCACAAGTGCGTAATTTCCGGAACGCTCCGTGAAAAAGCGCCGCAACTGCGTGGCCAGTGCACTCATCTACGCAAGCTTCCTGGCGCCTTCGCTGTCGAGACGCTGGATCAGCCGGTGAAATTGCAGCGGCCGCGAAAAATGATAGCCCTGCATCCAGCGGATGCCGAGGCGGCTGAGAGACACGGCGCAATCCTGATCTTCGACCCCTTCGGCAATGAGCCGCATGCCCAGGGTGCGGGCGAGATCGACGGCGAACTCCACGAAGCTGAGCGACATGGGATCCCTGTCGACGCGATTGACAATCGAATGATCTATCTTGAGTTCGTCGAACGCGCCTTGACGCAGAAGATCGTAATTCGACGCGCCCGTACCAAAATCGTCGAGCGACGTGGTGAAGCCGGCCATTCCAAGCCGCGCGATTTTCTCGAGCAGCCCGTTGGCATCCGAGGTGAGCTGCTTTTCCGTCAGTTCCATGGTGATCGTGTGCGGGTCCACGCCGTTTTCCCGGGCGGTCCGCCCGATCATCTTGAAGAAATCCGGATGCTCCAGGATATGGGTGTCGATGTTGAAGGAGAGATGGAGGTTCGCGCCTGCATCGCGCAACCGCGTGCAATCCCGGCAAAGCAGCGCAAACAGCTGCGTCGTGAGAAGGAAGCGCGCCTCCCTCCCGCTATGTGCCGAAAGCACGGCTCCCGCCCCGATCACCCTGCCCGACGGGGTTTGGCCGCGCACCAGCGCCTCCGCCGCAACGATCTTCCCTGTTCGGATGTCTATCTGCGGCTGGTAATAAAGCTGCGGCTCGAAAGGTCCCGTGTCTTCGGCGGGTGCGCTCCTCGCGGGCCTGACGGCATTTTTCTTCGCCAATTCGAGAATCTTGCCGATGGAAGCGAGATCGACGGGCTTCTTGACCGAGCCGACGATATTCAAGCCAAGATTTGCCGCGAGTTGCTGCGCCGAGTTGCGCACCCTGTCTCTTTCTCCCGTCACCAGCAGGACCGGCCGTCCGAAGTTCAGGTCGGACAGGCCTCTCAGGAACGCCAGCCCGTCGACGCCGGGCATGTTCAAATCTGTCACCAACAGGTCGAGCGTAGGGGCCAGTTCCGAAACGCGTTTCAATGCTGTGGCGGCGTCCGTCTCGCAGATCGTCTCCGCGCCTCCGGACGTGCGGAGCAGCCCGTCCATGACGGTCAGGAAAATAGGATCATCATCAAGGACGAAGACACGCACGCTCTCGTCTCCTTCTCCGGCAAATGTACGGCCCGAAGGGAAAAAAACAGTTACAAACAATGGTCCGCAGCCGAAGGATGGAGCAATATTTAACGAATGGTCACTAAGAAGTTGACCGACGCGGTAAATGGCGTGGGCTCGCGGTGGCACTTTGGAAGCGACAAAATCTGGCGTTCCGGCTTTCCGCCTCGGTCGCGATCGTCGTCCTCTTGAGCTTCGCGATACTGGAAGCCCTGTCCCTCAGCCGCGATATCCGCCACGAGATCGCAACCGAACGCGAGCGCCTGCAGGGAATAGCGGCTGCCTTTTCCGCCGCCGCGGCCGACGGGCTGTCGAGATCCGACAGGCGCGCCGTTCTTGAAGCATTGCGCGGAATCCGGGCGCTGAAGGATGCCCGCCATATCGCCGTCGTACAAAATGACGGCAGGCTGTTCGCCGAACTCGGCAGTTCCGTCGCCCTTGCCGGACGGGATGGCAACGCCGCCGACGACGGCGTCTGGTCCGCCCTTAACGCCGATCTGATGGCGACGAATGCGCCGATCCGGTCCGGTGGCCGTCAAATCGGCGTTCTGAAGCTCGACACCGACATTTCCTGGTTGCGCCGTCAGGTTCTCGGAAACCTGCTGCGCACATTGCTCGTGGGCTTCGCCGCGGCGTTCTCAACCGTCGTCATCGCCAATCTCGTCATCCGGCGCCTGACCAATCCCTTGCGCAATATGGCCGGCGAGATCGTCAGGATGGGGGAGAGTCTCGCGCTCGAGCACCGCTTCGCGTCAAAGGACGACGACGAGATTGG
>JBQCEL010000264.1:0-5795 GCA_051960255.1 Rhizobiaceae bacterium | reverse complement strand
TATTTCCTCTGGAAGAAGGGCGACGGTGCGGTCATCGACGGCCTCGGCCCCGACGGCATTTCGGCGCGGGTTGTCGACGTCACGCGCGAAGTGGTGCGGCTGCAGACGGGCTATCTCTATCACTACGCCTTCGTGATGCTGATCGGCATTGCCGCGCTCGTCACCTGGATGATGCTCGGGAGCTCTTTCCAATGACCGCCTGGCCGATCCTCTCGACCGTCACCTTCCTGCCGCTCGTCGGCGTCCTCCTTATCCTCTTCATTCATGACGAGGGGGAGGCGGCGCGCCGCAACATCCGCATGGTCGCGCTCTTGACGACGGTCGTGACATTCATCGTGTCGCTGTTCATCTGGATCGGCTTCGATACCTCGAATCCCGGTTTCCAGATGGTCGAGAAGCACCAATGGCTGGATTCAGGCATCTCCTACCATATGGGCGTCGACGGCATTTCCATGCTGTTCGTCATCCTCACCACCTTCCTGATGCCGTTCTGCATCCTGGCAAGCTGGGAAGCGATCAATGTGCGGGTGAAGGCCTATATGATCGCCTTCCTGGTGCTGGAGACGCTGATGATCGGCGTGTTCTGCGCGCTCGATATCGTGCTGTTCTACGTCTTCTTCGAAGGCGGCCTGATCCCGATGTTCATCATCATCGGCGTCTGGGGCGGCAAGCGCCGCGTCTATGCCAGCTTCAAGTTCTTTCTCTATACGCTGCTCGGATCGGTCTTGATGCTGCTCGCAATCATGGCGATGTTCTGGCAGGCCGGCACGACGGACATTACCCAGCTGCTCACCTATCATTTCCCGGTCGGCATGCAGAAATGGCTGTGGTTCGCCTTCTTCGCCTCTTTCGCGGTGAAGATGCCGATGTGGCCGGTGCACACCTGGCTGCCTGACGCCCATGTCGAGGCGCCGACAGCCGGGTCCGTCATCCTGGCTGGCATCTTGTTGAAGATGGGCGGGTACGGCTTCCTGCGCTTCTCGCTGCCGATGTTCCCCAACGCCTCGGCGGATTTCGCGCCTTTCATCTTCACGCTCTCGGTCGTTGCGATCATCTATACATCGTTGGTCGCGCTGATGCAGGACGACATGAAGAAGCTGATTGCGTATTCGTCGGTCGCGCATATGGGCTTCGTGACGATGGGCATCTTTGTGATGAACACGCAGGGCCTGCAGGGCGCGCTTTTCCTGATGCTCAGCCACGGTCTCGTCTCGGGCGCGCTCTTCCTGTGCGTCGGCGTCATCTATGACCGCATGCACACGCGCGAAATCGCCGCCTATGGCGGGCTCGTCAACAACATGCCGAAATACGCCGTCGCCCTGATGGTGTTCACCATGGCGAATGTCGGCCTGCCGGGCACAAGCGGGTTCGTCGGCGAGTTCCTGACGCTCCTCGGGGCCTTCCGCTTCAACACCTGGGTGGCCTTCTTTGCTACCACAGGGGTTATCTTGTCAGCGGCTTACGCGCTCTGGCTCTACCGGCGCGTCATTTTCGGCGTGCTCGACAAGGATAGCTTGAAGGGCCTGCTCGATCTGTCAGCGCGCGAGAAGTCGATCCTCTACCCGCTGATCATCCTCGTGGTCTTCTTCGGCTTCTATCCCGCCCCCGTCCTCAACGCGACGTCGGCGTCCGTGGACAATCTCCTCCACAATGTCACAGCTTCGATCGATGCGACCCATCAGGTCGCATCGGCACAGAAATAACGGGATCCGGAACCGATGACCGCCTCTCTTTCCATGAGCCTGTCGCTGGCGACGCCGGAGCTGATTATGGCTGTCGGAGCCATGGCGCTCCTGATGGTCGGCGCCTTTTCGGGCGAGCGTTCAAGCGGCACAGTGACGTTCCTGGCGATCCTGCTGATGATCGTCGCCGGCGCCTGGATCATCATCGTCGGCGGGGAGGGGACCGCGTTCGGAGGCGCTTTCGTCGTCGATAATTTCGCGCGCTTCATGAAGATACTCTCCCTGATCGGCTCCGTCTTCGCGCTTTTCATGTCGACGCAGTACATCCGCGCCGAACGTTTCGAGAAATTCGAATATCCGGTGCTCATCGTCATCTCGACGCTCGGCATGATGCTGATGATCTCGGCTGCCAACATGATCGGGCTTTATCTCGGACTCGAACTGCAATCCTTCGCGATCTACGTTCTGGCGGCGATTCATCGCGATGATCTGAAATCATCAGAGGCCGGACTGAAATATTTCGTCCTCGGCGCGCTCGCCTCCGGTCTGCTCCTCTACGGCATCTCGCTCGTTTACGGTTATACCGGCAATACCGGCTTTCATGAGATCGCCGCGGCTCTTTCCGGCGGCCGGCATCTCGGTCTGACCTTCGGTCTCGTTTTCCTGCTGGCCGGCATCGCCTTCAAGATTTCGGCCGTTCCGTTCCATATGTGGACGCCGGACGTTTATCAGGGCGCGCCGACGCCGGTGACGACGTTCATGGCCTCGGCGCCGAAGATGGCGGCGATGGCGCTGATGGTCCGCGTCACTGTCGGCCCATTCGAGCCGATCGCGCGCGAATGGCAGCAGATCATCGTTTTCATCTCCATCGCTTCGATGGTGCTCGGCTCTTTCGCCGCCATCGGTCAACGCAATTTCAAGCGCCTGATGGCCTATTCCTCGATCGGCCATGTCGGCTATGCGTTGGTCGGGCTTGCCGCCAACACCCAGGCCGGCGTGCGCGGCGTCCTCATCTATATGCTCATCTATCTCATGATGACGCTCGGCACCTTCGCCGTCATCCTGTCGATGCGGCGCAGGGAAGGCTATTTGCAGGACATCAATGATCTTTCCGGCCTCTCGCATACCAACCCGATGATGGCGACCATTCTTACCATCCTCATGTTCTCGCTCGCCGGCATCCCGCCGCTCGCCGGCTTCTGGGGGAAGTGGTATGTCTTCCTCGCCGCCATTAACGCCAATCTCTACACGCTTGCCGTGATCGGCGTGCTCGCCTCGGTCGTCGGCGCTTACTATTATCTCAGGATCGTCAAGATCATGTGGTTCGACGAACCCGTGGCGGCCTATCTGCCGGCGTCGCTCAACCTGCGCATCGTCCTCGGCCTTTCCGGTCTGTTTATGCTCTTCTACGTCCTGATCGGCGGCCCGATCAGCACAGTGGCGGAAGCCGCCGCGAGGAGTTTTTTCTGAACATATGGGGTTTGTGCTCGCTCCCTCGGCTGCATTGGCAGGCTATCGCCTCGAAGCACATGACAGTGTGGGATCGACCAATTCGCTTGCGCTGGAGGCGGCGCGGGCCGGCGATCCGGGAAATCTGTGGATCGTCTCGAAGAAGCAGGAAAGCGGCCGCGGCCGGCGTGGAAGGGCGTGGCAGACGCCGGAGGGCAATCTCGCCGCAACGCTTCTGGCGCGGAGCGATTTCGATCTGAAGCTTGCCGCCACGCTCGGGTTTGTCGCCGGCCTTTCCCTTGCGGATGCGTTGGCGGCCGTGGTTCCCGGAAACGCGCGTCTCTCGATCGCGGCCGACGGAGGCAGCGGACATGATGGTGATGGCAAGGGTGCGCGGTTCACGCTCAAATGGCCGAACGACGTGTTGGCCGAGGGGCGGAAGCTCGCCGGAATCCTGCTCGAATCCTCTCTCTTGGAAGGAGGGCGGTTCGCGGTGGCCGTCGGCGTCGGCGTGAATGTCGTCGCCTATCCGGACGACCTGCCTTACCCGGCCACGTCTCTTGCCGCGATGGGCGCGAATTGCGACGCCGAGACGCTGTTCCTAGCGCTTTCCGACGCCTGGATGAACTATGTCGGCCTGTGGAACAATGGGCGCGGTCTCGATCGGATAAGGCAGCTGTGGCTGGCCCAGGCCGCCGGAATTGGCGGTGAGGTAGCGGTCAGGGTGGGCGAGAAAGTCGTGCGCGGCATATTCGAAACCATCGACAAGGAATGTCGCTTCGTCATCCGCGATAGTTCGGGCGCGGCGATACCGATCGCCGCCGGGGACGTGCATTTCGGCGCCGTTGCGTCGGAAAAAGCGGGGTAGAAGCGGGATGGCGGCGACGGACGAACTGGTTTTCGTGCCTCTGGGCGGCGTCGGCGAGATCGGCATGAATTTCGCCCTTTACGGCTTCGGCCCGGCGAGCCGACGTGAGTGGATCATCGTCGATTGCGGCGTCACCTTCGCCACGCCCGAAACACCAGGCATCGACCTTGTCCTGCCCGATACGCGCTTCATCGAAGGCGAATTGGACCGCCTGCGCGGCATGGTCATCACCCATGCGCATGAGGATCATTATGGCGCTGTCCTCGATCTCTGGCCACGCCTCAAAGTGCCGGTCTGGATGACGCCCTTCACGGCCGGGCTTCTCGAAGCCAAGCGGGTCTCGGAACCCGGCGCGCCGCAGGTTCCCGTTTCGATTTTCCATGCAGGCGAAACATTCACTGTCGGCCCTTTCAGCGTCGAGGCGGTGGCGGTCAATCATTCCATTCCCGAGCCTGTGTCGCTCGCCATCACCAGCCCGGCTGGCGCCGTGATCCATACGGGCGACTGGAAGATCGATCCCGGCCCGACGATCGGGCCGGTCATCGACGGCCCGCGTTTCAAGACGATAGGCGATGCTGGCGTTCTCGCGCTCGTCTGCGATTCCACCAATGCGATGCGTGAGGGCGAATCGCCTTCGGAGGAGGAAGTGGGGGAGAGCCTTGCCGAATTGATCCGAAAGGCGGCCGGGCGGGTTGCGATCACCACCTTCTCTTCCAATGTCGGACGCATTCGCGCCGTGGCCGAGGCCGCGCGGGACGCGGGGCGCGAGGTGCTGGTGATGGGACGCTCGTTGAAGCGCGTCATCGATGTCGCTTCCGATCTCGGCTATCTCGACGGCTTGCCGGGTTTCATCGATGAGGCGGAATATGCGATGATCCCGCGCGAGCGGCTGGTGATCCTGTGCACCGGAAGCCAGGGCGAGCCGCGCGCGGCGCTGGCGAAGCTGGCGCGCGACGAATTGAAGACCATCTCGCTCGCCCCTGGCGACACGGTGATTTTCTCCTCGCGCGTCATTCCCGGCAACGAGAAGGCCATCATCGCAATCAAGAACGGCCTGATCGACCAGGGCGTCCGGGTCATAGAGGATAGCGATGCGCTCGTTCACGTCTCGGGCCATCCGCGCCGCGCCGAACTCAGGCGAATGTATGAATGGGTGCGCCCCGAAATCGCCGTTCCGGTTCACGGCGAGGCGGCGCATCTGGTGGCGCACGGGTCGCTCGCCGCGGAAGCCGGCGTTCCGCAGGTCGCGCAGGTGCGCGACGGCGATATGCTGCGAATTTTTCCCGGGCCCGCCGAAATCATAGACCAGGTGCCGTTCGGCCGCGTCTACAAGGATGGCCTCCTGATCGGCTCGGAAGAGGAGATGGGCATCCGCGAGCGCCGCAAGCTCTCCTTCGCCGGGCATGTCGTCGTCAACGTCGTGCTCGACGAACGCTACGATCTTGCTGGCGATCCCGATATCGTCGGCGTCGGCGTGGCCAAAGCCGATGCGGCAGGCAGGCCGCTCGAAGACCAGATGCTGGATGCGGCGATTGGCGCTGTTGAAAGCATCCCCCGCCAAAGGCGAAAAGATCTCGACCTCGTTTCGGAAGCCGTACGCCGCGCGGTGCGGAGCGAAGCCAACGAAATATGGGGCAAGAAGCCGCTCGTGACGGTATTTGTGACGAGGTGAATGATTGCGGCATTCGGCATTCGGCAGTCGGCAATAGAGTTTGGCTTTCCGCAGTTGCCAGCCAGCCGTTACCGACTGCCGACCAACGATTGCCGACTGCCCGATACCGGAGGTTCCATGCTCG
>JBQCEL010000263.1:0-3067 GCA_051960255.1 Rhizobiaceae bacterium | reverse complement strand
TCCGCTACGGCGCGGACATGCCGCGCAAGGCTGCGCTGCGCGAAAGCGGTACTGGCGATGATTGCTAGGAACACGACCCCGAACGGAACGAGAAGGAAAAGCCATTGCAGCGCGCCGGAAACGATGGCGCTGATCACGGCAATGATCGCCAGCGCGACAATTCCCGACGCGCGCCGGCGCTCCCGCGTATCCGTCTCCCGATTGAATCTGGCATCCAGGGACCCGATCAGCTTGCCGATCCAGATCACCGGGTGGCCGATTGACTGGACCAGCGGCTCGGGATAGCCGATGGCGCGTTCGATGAGCAGCGACAGAAAGGTTAGGACAAGGGACATGACGCTTCGGTCTGAGGGCCTGAAGGCGGTTGAGGACCATGGCGGCAATCTCGAAAGGGCGGAGGCGCTCTTTCCCGAGGCGCCGAAGCCCTGGATCGATCTGTCGACCGGGATCAACCCGCACCCCTACCCGCTTTTGGCGCTTCCCGCCACCACCTTCACGCGGCTGCCGGAAGAGAAGCGCCTGGCTGAGCTTTGCGCGACAGCCGCCTCTGTCTATGGCGCGCCATCGAGCACAAACGTCGTCGCAGCCGGGGGGACGCAGATCCTCCTGCCGCTTGTTACCTCGCTCGTCGCAGCCGGACGCGCGCACATTCTCGGACCAACCTACGCGGAGCATGCCCGCGCCGCTGCTCTCACGGGCCATCATGTCGAGGAAACGGAAAATTTCGAAGCTCTTGCCGGGGCGGATCTTGCGATGGTCGTCAATCCGAACAATCCCGACGGCCGCGTGATCTCCCGCGCCGCGCTTCTGAACCTTGCCGGAAGACTCCAGGCGAAAGGCGGTCTTCTCGTGGTCGACGAAGCGTTCATGGATGTCGGGCGGCGCGCTGAAAGCCTCGCCGGGGATGTCGATAAGGGAAACATCGTCGTCTTGCGCTCCTTCGGCAAGTTCTTCGGCCTTGCCGGCGTCAGGCTCGGCTTCGTGCTCGCCGCGCCGGAAACGGCCGCGCGGCTGAAGGCCTGGCTTGGCCCGTGGGCGGTATCGGGACCTGCGCTGGAATATGGCATACGGGCGCTGGCGGATCGTGAGTGGCAGGACGGGATGCGCGCGCGTCTTTCGGCGGAAGCGGAAGCGCTTGACCGGCTTTTCGCGAGTCATGGCCTTCATGCGGAAGGCGGCACCAGCCTTTATCGCTTTTTTCGCTGTGACCAGGCGCAATCGCTTTTCCGGCATTTGGGCGAAAGCGGCATTCTCACGCGCCGTTTTATCGATCGTCCGCAGGACCTACGCATCGGCCTGCCGGCGGGTGCGGACGAGATGAAACGCTTAGCCGACGCGGTAGCAAAATGGTCCGCGCATCGCCGCTCGAAGGAGTCTGTCCGATGATCCATGTCTGCCCGCTTTCGCGGCTGGAGGAGACGCTTCTATCGAGCGGCGCCAGCCACCTCGTTACGCTTCTGCGGGCCGATACGCCCTTCGCGCGGCCGGCGGGCGTGGCGCGGGAACGGCATCTGGCGCTTTTCATGCACGATATAGCCGAGGAGCAGCCGGACATGGTTGCGCCGGCCGAAAGCCATGTCGGGCAATTGCTCGCCTTTGCCGGCGATTGGGACCGCTCGCGCCCGATGCTGATTCACTGCTATGCCGGCATCAGCCGCTCGACTGCCGCCGCCTATATCGTCGCTGCGGCGCTGGAGCCGGATCGCGACGAGACGGAGTTGGCGCAAACGCTGAGGCGGCTCTCGCCCTCGGCGACGCCCAATCCGCGCCTTGTCGCGATCGCCGATTCCATGCTCGGCCGCAATGGCCGCATGATCGGCGCAATCGCCGCCATAGGTCGCGGGGCGGATGCGTTCGAGGGAGCGCCTTTCTGCCTGCCGTTCACGAACAAATCCATCTGAAAACTCGAATGAAGTTCTACTATATCTTCCTGATGAAAATGGGGTTTGATCAGGGACGCGAATCCGCTCCAAAATGTGGAAAAGCGAGGGGGATCGAATGAAAGTCCTGGTTCTCGGCGCCGGCGTGATCGGCATTACGTCAGCCTGGTATCTGGCCGAAGCCGGCCACGAGGTGGAAGTGATCGATCGCCAGCAAGGACCGGCGCTCGAGACCAGCTTCGCCAATGCCGGCGAGGTCTCGCCCGGCTATTCCTCGCCTTGGGCGGGACCGGGCGTGCCGGTCAAGGCGATCAAATGGCTCTTGATGAAGCATGGCCCGCTCGTGCTCAGGCCGAAAATGGACCTCGCCATGTGGAACTGGCTCCTCCGCATGCTCAGGAACTGCACCAGCGCGCGGTACGCCGTCAACAAGGCCCGCATGGTTCCGCTGGCGGAATACAGCCGCGATTGCCTGAGGGAATTGCGCGCCAATGAAAATATCGCCTATGACGAACGCAGCCAGGGCACGCTGCAACTCTTTCGCAAGCAGTCGCAATATGACGGCACGGCCGGCGACATAGAGGTGCTGGAAAAGTTCAATGTGCCCTATGAACTGCTCGACCCGGATGGCTGCGTCGCCGTCGAACCGGCGCTAGAGGCCGTGCGCGGCAAGTTCGTCGGCGGGCTCCGTCTCCCCGGAGACGAGACCGGCGATTGTCGGATGTTCACCGAGAGGCTGGCGGAACTCTGCCTCGAGCGCGGCGTCACCTTCCGCTATGGAACCTCGGTCACTGAACTCGTGCATGACGGCCACAAGATCACCGCCGTCGCCACCAGCGAAGGCCTGATGAAAGCCGATCGCTACGTCGTCGCCTTCGGTTCCTATTCACCGCTTCTCTTGCGCAAGGCGGGCGTCTCGATCCCGCTCTATCCAGTCAAGGGCTACTCGATCACGGTGCCGATCGCCGATGCGGCGCGCGCGCCGGAATCGACCGTCATGGACGAAAGCTATAAGGTCGCGATCACGCGCCTCGGCGACCGCATCCGCGTCGGCGGCACTGCGGAGATTTCGGGCTACGATCTTCGCCTCCACGCCTCGCGCCGCGCCACGCTGGAGCATTCGCTGGGCGATCTCTTCCCCGGCGCGGGCAATACCGGCGACGCCACCTTCTGGTGCGGCTTGCGCC
>JBQCEL010000262.1:0-10005 GCA_051960255.1 Rhizobiaceae bacterium | reverse complement strand
CCTTCTCGACCGCCGCGCCGGCGCTGGCGGCGATCTCGAGACCGTGCGCCTTTGCCGTTTCGAGGCTGGCCGGCACGAGATCGAAGCCCAGCACCTTATGGCCTGCCTTGACGAGATTGGCGGCCATGGGATTGCCCATATTGCCGAGGCCGATGAATGCGATGGTGGTCATGAGTGGTTTTCCTCCGGAAAAGGGCAGCAGGGGAATAAGGCAATAAGGCAGTCGGGAGCCAAAGACTGCCTTATTGCCCTATTCCCCTACTGCCTTATCAAATGCCTCGCGATAATAACGCGCATGATTTCATTCGTGCCTTCGAGGATCTGGTGCACCCTCAGATCGCGCACGAGCTTCTCCACGCCGTAATCGTGCAGATAGCCGTAACCGCCATGCACTTGCAGCGCGTCATTGGCGACATCGAAGCAGGTGTCGGTGACGAAGCGCTTGGCCATGGCTGACCATTTGGTCGCGTCGGCCGCCTTGCGGTCGAGTTTCGAGGCGGCGGTATAAAGGAAGACGCGCGACGCCTGCAGGCTGGTTTCCATGTCGGCCAGCTTGAATTGCATCGCCTGGAAGCGGTCGATGGCCTGACCGAAGGCCTGCCGCTCTCCGGCATAGGCAAGCGCCTTGTCGAAGGCGCTCTGAGCGCCGCCGAGCGAGCAGGCGGCGATGTTGAGGCGGCCGCCGTCGAGCCCGGCCATGGCGATCTTGAAGCCCTCGCCTTCGCCGGACAGGAGATTTTCCGCCGGCACCTTGCAATCCTCGAAGATCACCTGCCTTGTGGACTGCATGTGCCAGCCCATCTTGCTTTCGATCTTGCCGAAGGAGAGACCGGGCGCATCCTTGGGAATCACGAGCGTCGAGACGCCTTTCGGGCCGTCTTCGCCGGTGCGCACCATCGCGACATAGAGATCGCTGTCGCCGGCGCCCGAAATGAACTGCTTGGCGCCGTTCAGCACATAGTCGCTGCCATTGCCGCCGCTTCTGACGGCGCGCGTCTTGAGCGCCGCGGCGTCCGAACCGGAACCGGGTTCGGTGAGGCAGTAGCTTGCGAGCAATTCCATGGAGGCGAGGCGCGGAACGAAGCGTTGCCGCTGCGCCTCGTCGCCGAAACTGTCGATCATCCACGTCGCCATGTTGTGGATGGAAATGAAGGCGGCGAAGGCCGGACAGGCGGCGGCAAGCGCCTCGAAGATGAGAACGGCGTCGAGACGGCCGCGGCCCGACCCGCCGACATCTTCCCTGACATAGATGCCGCCGAAACCAAGCGGCCCGGTTTCGCGGATGATATTGGCCGGGAAGTAGCGTTCGCGGTCCCAATCAAGGGCATAGGGCGCGACGCGATCGGCCGCGAAGGCAGCCGTCATCTCGCGAATGGCGCGCTGGTCTTCGCTCAGTTCAAACTGTCCCGCGCCCGTCTCGGAAATCGCGTCCATGGCAACTTCCCTTTTCGTTTCACTTCGTCTCGGATCAGTTTAAAGCATTGGCGCCGCCGCGCAACGCGACCCTTCGCAAAGGCGCTGTGCAGGCCGCGACATGAAGTGCGCATTATGAGCTCGATGACCATCCAGGAACTGCTCGACACAACCCGGTCCTATCTCGCGGAGAGAGACAACGGGCTGGTCGATTCCTTTACCGGTTCCATAGATTGGGCGATGGCACCGCGCCGGCTCGATCCCCGCCCGCTTCCCTGCCTGTCACATCTGGCCGGTGTTCACACTCATATGGGAGAGACGGAGCGTCCGCTTGTCCGGTCGATCGTCGAAAATGCGCAATCGCTCACCTGGGGGCAGACTTATACGGAGGCTGATTTCGGAGTGGATTTCCTGCGGAATTACGGCTGGACGGAGCTGTTCGGATCGCGCGGCCATTTCGTCAATGACAGGATTGCCGGTGGCTTCCTGCTGCTCGGGCCGCATATCCACTATCCGGATCACCATCACATT
The DNA here is from genome assembly GCA_051960255.1 of Rhizobiaceae bacterium. Classification (GTDB taxonomy): domain Bacteria; phylum Pseudomonadota; class Alphaproteobacteria; order Rhizobiales; family Rhizobiaceae; genus Mesorhizobium_L. Next base: position 8,061 of record JBQCEL010000262.1, on the reverse strand, counting down.
GCCGAGGAAATCTATATCCCGTTGACCGGCGGGGCCGAATGGCGCGCCGGCGACACGGGCTTCCGTAAGCGGGCAGCCGGCGAGGTGATCCACCACGCCTCGAACGTCGTGCATGCGACGCGGACCGGAGATGCTCCCTTGCTCGCATTTTATCTCTGGCGCGGCGGGCCGCTCGACCAGCGCTCCACGATCGGCAACCAGACGGAGAAGGCCTGATGGCGCGCGCGATCATGCTCCAGGGGACTGGCTCGGATGTCGGCAAGACGGTGCTTGTCGCCGGCCTTTGCCGTCTGGCGCGGAACCGCGGCTATGAAGTCAGGCCGTTCAAGCCGCAGAATATGTCGAATAACGCCGCCGTCGCTTCCATACCGGGTTCCGCCGAGGAGGGCGAAATCGGCCGCGGCCAATGGCTTCAGGCGCTCGCCTGCAAGGTGGCGCCGACCGTCCATATGAATCCGGTGCTCTTGAAGCCGCAAAGCGAGAAGGGATCGCAGATCATTCTCCAGGGCAGGGCGGTCGGCCAGGCGGAAGCGCGCGACTATCAGCGGCGGAAGGGCGAATTGCTGGATGCGGTGATGGTCTCATGGGAGACAATACGACGAGAGGCGGATCTCGTGATCGTCGAGGGCGCCGGATCGCCGGCCGAGATCAATCTGCGCCAGGGCGACATCGCCAATATGGGCTTCGCGACGCGCGCCGAAGTGCCTGTCGTGCTCATCGGCGACATCGATCGCGGAGGGGTGATCGCCTCGCTCGTCGGCACGCACGCCATTTTGCCGGAGAGCGACAGGCGCATGATCGCCGGCTATCTCATCAACAAGTTCCGGGGCGACATTTCGCTCTTCGACGATGGCCTGGAAGCCGTCACCCGTTTCACCGGTTGGCGCTCCTTCGGCGTCGTCCCCTGGCTGAAGGACGCCTCGGCGCTGCCGGCGGAGGATTCGGTCGTCCTCGAAAGGCTTGTAGCGGGCGGCGGCAAGGCCTTGAAAGTCGCCGTTCCCGTTCTCGACCGCATCGCCAATTTCGACGATTTCGATCCGCTGAAGGCGGAACCCTCTGTCGAGGTTGTTTTCGTCAGGTCGGGCGAACACCTGCCGAAAGACGCCGCTCTCGTCATCATTCCCGGGTCGAAATCGACGATCGGCGATCTTCTGCGCTTTCGCGAGAATGGCTGGGACAAGGACCTTTCGGAGCACCGCAAGGCCGGCGGGCATGTCATGGGGATTTGTGGCGGCTATCAGATGCTTGGCCGGGCGGTGTACGATCCCGACGGCATCGAGGGTGCGGTCCACGAGGCGCAAGGGCTCGGCCTTCTCGATGTCGAAACGGTGATGGAGCCGGAGAAGACGGTCCGGACGGCGACGGCGCATTCCCTTCGGTTCGATACGCCGCTTGAGGGCTATGAAATCCATCTCGGCAAAACGACCGGGCCGGACAGGCAGCGTCCTGTCACTCTTCTCAACGGCATTGAAGAGGGCGCGACGTCGGCGGATGGCAGGGTTTTCGGCACCTATATGCATGGAATCTTTGGCGCCGACGCGTTTCGCCGAAAGCTGCTTGCGGAACTCGGTGTGAAGGATGGCGGCGGCAATTACCGCGCGAACTTGGAGGCTGCGCTCGACAGGATCGCTTCCGCCCTTGAAGCCCATATCGACTGTGATGCGCTCTTCGCCGCCGCGCGCTGAGACCTTTCCCCTCTGAAACCAATCTATTGTGTTCCTGCAAGAGACGCCGCTATAGTCTCAAACGGGAGACGGGAACGCACCATGCCAATCAACAGAAAAGCCCAGGAGATGGGGGTCTTTTCCGCTGCGGAGATCGCGCTTTTCTGGCGCGTCTTCGACCAGTCGAAACGGGCCGGTGAAACCGAAGCGGAACGCGAGGCCAGGGCCTCCCGCATCATCGCGAACTACATGGCCGGCATAGAAGACGAAGCGGAACTCGTGGCGCTGTCGAGCAAGCCGCTCGGTCGCTGACCGGCGTCACGATCCGACCGGATTACCGCAGCGAGGCGCGAGAAAGGGAACTTTCGCGCGGATTGGCCGTTTGACCTCCTCTTCCAAGACAAGGGGTGTGTCATGCAGTCTTCAATGTCCGAAATGCGCGATGAGACCGTCAGGGAACTCCAGACGCAAATTTCGAAACTGCGCAAGGAAGTGGCGGCTTTGTCAAAAAGCGCGTCGAAGCGCGGCGCCGCCCGTTATGACGATGCGCGCGAGGGCGCGGCCGACGCATGGTCGGCTTTCGTGAACGCGCTATCCAAGACGAGCGGCAAGGCCTATGAGGGTGGCCGGGAGGAGGCTGCGGACGCCTATGCCGCTTTTGTAAAGGCCATATCGAAGCATGGTTCGCGTGCTTATGACGCGACGCGCGAAAACGCGGCTGAACTCTATGAGGAAATGATCGAACGCGGCGCTGAGGCCGGCCGCCAAATCGCCAGGCAGGCGAAGGCCGCCAGCCGCCACGCTACGGACACGGCGCGGGACAATCCTGTCGCTACCGCGGTCGCGGTCGGCGTGGTCGGGCTGATGGTGACCCTTCTTCTGCGCCGTTCGCGCGACTGACATCAAAGTCAGGACAATTCGATGCTTGCTGGACGCAATCGCGCCAGCGGGTTTTCATATCAGCCCGAAATCCCTCTGACGGCATCAAGGCCCTTCAGGATATCGGCCTTCAGGTCATCCACGTCTTCCACGCCGATCTGCAAGCGGATGACGGGACCGGGATAATCGCCTTTCGCGATCGTGCGGTCTGAGAGGGAAACAACCACCGCCAGGCTTTCGAAGCCGCCCCAGGAATAGCCCAGGCCGAAGATTTCGAGCGCGTCGAGGAAGGCGTGCGCTTCCTTCTCGCCGCCATGATCGAGGACGACCGAAAAGAGGCCGCTCGACCCTGTGAAGTCCCGCTTCCACAATGCGTGTCCGGGATGGCTTTCAAGCGCCGGATGAAGCACGCGCGCGACGCCGTCCTGGTCCGCAAGCCACCGCGCCAACTCAAGCGCGCTTTTTTCATGATGAGCGAGTCGGACTCCCATCGTGCGCAGACCACGCAGGACCTGATAGACGTCGTCGGGTCCGGCGCAGCAGCCGAGCGTGATGAAGGTGTCGTGGAGTTGCTCCCATGTGCGATGATTGGCGGAGACAGTGCCGAGCAGCACGTCGGAATGGCCCGCCGGATATTTCGTTGCTGCATGAATGGAGACATCCACGCCATGGTCGAGCGGCTTGAAATAGAGCGGCGTCGCCCATGTGTTGTCCATCATGACAACCGCGCCGCCTCTATGCGCAGCGTCGGCAATGGCGTCTATATCCTGCATCTCGAACGTGTTCGAGCCGGGCGATTCGGTGAAGACCACACGCGTGTTGGGCTTCATCGACCCCGAGATCGCGCCGCCGATCTCGGGCGCGTAATAGTCCACCTCCACGCCCATCCTCTTGAGGGTGGTGTCGGCGAAGCGGCGCGTGGGATGATAGACCGAATCGGTGATCAACACGTGATCGCCGGCTGAGAGGAAGGCCAACAGCGGCAGGGTGACGGCGACGAGCCCTGAGGGGACGATCACCGTGCCGACCGAGCCTTCAAGTTCGTTAATCGCATCGGCAAGCGCGTCGGATGTCGGCGTGCCCCGCGTCCCGTAGGTGTATTTCTGGTTTCGGGAAGCCATTGTCGCCGCGTCGGGGAAGAGGACGGTCGAGGCGTGGACCACCGGCGGGTTGACGAAGCCGTGAAATTCAGCCGGATCGTAGCCGATATGCGCCAGGCGGGTGTTCATTCCCTTGTTCTTGCCCGTAGGTCTCGTCATAAGTCGCTGCCCTTTATTGATGAGTCAGGCATAAAGAGAGAGCAGTCCGCACGCAACCATTGCAAAATGGTCCAGCAGATTCGTCTCGGAAGGAGCCGGCATGAACGCATCGGGATCGGTGAGAAACGAACTGCCGGGCCGAGTCATGCCGCGTCGGGGGGCTGCGCTCAAAAGGGCTTGGTTCTCGTTGTTCGGTCCGCGGCGGTCGTTTTCCCAGCACGTATGGACGGGATCGATGACGGCAATGCTCATAGCGGGGGCGATATTGATCGTGATCGCGCATGGTTTCGATGCCGCCGCGATCCGGTTCGTGCGCTCGTCGGGCTCTCCCGTCATCCGCGGCATGGCGGATGTGACGAATATCGGCAAGTCCTATTGGTATCTCGTTCCGGCGGGTTTGGTTTTCCTCGTCATGGCCTTCCTTAACTGGCATGGGAAAAGCAGGTCCGCGCTGGCGCGACTGACGTTTTTCTTCGGCCAGGCCGGCTACGCCTTTCTGGCGGTTGCGATGTCGGGCATCATCACTGACATCATCAAGCTTTTTGTCGGCCGGGCCCGGCCGAAATTCTTCGACGCTTTCGGGACGTTGCATTTCCAGCCCTTCACGCCGGGCTACAATTTCGGCAGCTTCCCCTCAGGCCATTCGACGACGATGGGCGCGGTCGCGATCGTGCTGATGATCTGGTTCCCGCGTTGGCGTGTTCCCGTCTTCATCCTATGCGTTCTGGCCGCCTGCACGCGTATCGCCGCGCAGGCGCATTATCCGTCGGACGTGGTCGCCGGCTTCCTCGTCGGGACCCTTTATTCACTGTCGGCGGCCCGCTGGCTCGCCGCCCGCGCTGCTGTCTTCCGCTTCGACGGCCAACATCTTTTCCCCTTGCCAAGGTTTCGTCCGCGGAGACGCGGCGGGAGCGTCGGTTCGAACGGCAAAGGGAGAAAATAGCTTTTTAGCGAAAGCTGTTACCGGACTGCCGGCCGGAATGTTCACGCTTGACCCGGCCCTTATAATCGCCTTCGATGCCGCTTCCACAGGCAATCATATGAGGTCATCGGGGAGGATGGCCGGCGACGGGGCAGTCGCAAGGCTCCGATCCATCAGGAAAAGACCGGCTCGATATACCGGATCTACAGCAAGGGGTGCGTGACATGCGTAAAGCGATTTGGACGGCCGTCGTCGGAGCCGTCGCACTGGCGGTGACGATGGCGGCCGCCTCAGCCTCGACCCTGTCGGACGTGAAGAAGAAGGGGTATGTGCAATGCGGCGTCAATACGGGTCTTGCCGGTTTCGCGGCGCCGGACGACAAGGGCAACTGGAAAGGTTTCGACGTCGATTTCTGCCGCGCCGTCGCGGCAGCCATCTTCGGTGACGGCAGCAAGGTGAAATTCACGCCTTTGGGCGCCAAGGAGCGCTTCACGGCGCTGCAATCCGGCGAAGTCGACCTTTTGGCCCGCAACACCACCTGGACCGAGACGCGCGATACCGAACTCGGGTTGAATTTCGCCGGCGTGAACTATTACGACGGCCAAGGCTTCATGATCAACGCGAAGAAGCTGCCCGGCGTCAACTCCGCACTCCAGCTTTCCGGCGCGTCCATATGCGTGCAAACGGGAACGACGACGGAACTCAACCTCGCCGATTATTTCAAATCGCATCACATGCAGTACAATCCGGTCGTCTTCGAGAAGTTCGAGGAGGCGAACGCCGCCTACGATTCGGGCCGGTGCGACGTTTACACCACCGACCAGTCGGGCCTCTATGCGATCCGCCTCACGCTGAAGAACCCGGACGACCATGTCGTGTTGCCCGAGATCATCTCCAAGGAGCCGCTCGGCCCTGCTGTTCGGCAGGGCGACGACCAATGGTTCGATCTGGTGAAATGGACGCTCAACGCGATGATCATAGCGGAAGAACTCGGCATTACGCAGTCGAATGTCGACCAGATGAAGAAATCCGATAACCCCGAGATCAGGCGCATTCTCGGCCAGGACCCTAATTCGCACTACGGCAGGGATCTCGGCATAGGCGAGGATTGGGTCGTGAACATCGTCAAGGCGGTGGGGAATTACGGCGAGTCCTTCGAGCGCAATCTCGGCCAGGGCAGCCCGCTCAAGATCAAGCGTGGCCTCAACCAGCTCTGGAGCAAGGGCGGCATCCTCTACGCGCCGCCAATCCGCTGAGGATAGGAACGAGGCGGAATTGCAGGCTCTCTTCCTGTGTCATTCTGACAGAGGATAGCCATGGTCTCCCAGCAAAACGGCCGTGCATCGGTCTTCTATGATCCGAAGATCCGCGGGATCTTTTTTCAGGCGGTGCTATTCGCCGCCTTGGCTGTGTTTGTCTCGTGGATCGCGGGCAACACCATCGCCAACCTTCGGCGCGCGCATATCGCCTCCGGCTTCGGTTTCCTGAACAGCCGCGCCGGCTTCGACGTCAGCAACGCGCTCATTCCCTATTCGTCGGATTCGACGATTGCACGGGCGCTGCTCGTCGGGCTATTGAACACGCTGCTGGTCGCGGCGGCGGGCATCGTCACAGCGACAGTTATTGGTTTCCTGGTGGGCATCGGGCGGCTGGCCCGCAACTGGCTAGTGCGCCAGATTTGCACGATCTACATCGAGATTTTCCGTAACATCCCGCCGCTGCTGGTCATCTTCTTCTGGTATATGGGCGTCCTTTCGGTGCTGCCCTTGCCGAGGAACAGCATCAAGTTCCCGTTCGACATGTATTTGAATAGCCGCGGCTTCTACATGCCAGCGCCGGTCTTGGGCGAGGGGGCGTGGGTTACCGGCGCGGCGTTTATGACAGGCATCATTCTCGCCTTTGTCTCGGCCAGCTGGGCGAGGCGGCGGCAGATGGCGACAGGCAGGCGGCCTTCGGTATTATGGGTTGCCATCGCGCTCATCGTCGGTCTGCCGCTCGCTGCATTCGCCCTTACAGGTTTCCCGCTTTCCCTCGACGTCCCGAAAGCATCCGTCTTCAATCTGACGGGCGGCATTCAGGTGAAGCCGGAATTCCTCTCGCTCTACCTCGCGCTCTCTTTCTATACGGCTGCCTTCATTGCGGAAATCGTCCGCGCCGGCATCCTCGGCGTCAACAGGGGCCAAACGGAAGCTGCCTATTCTCTCGGGTTGAAGCCCGGTCCGACCCTCCGCCTCGTGATCGTGCCGCAGGCGCTGAGGATCATTGTCCCGCCGCTCACCAGCCAATATCTCAATCTGACGAAGAACACCTCGCTTGCGGTGGCGGTCGGCTATGCCGACCTTGTCGCGATCGGCGGAACGATCCTCAACCAGACCGGCCAAGCGGTGGAGATCGTCGCGATCTGGATGGTGGTCTATCTCGGCATCAGTCTCGTTGTTTCGGTGCTGATGAACTGGTTCAACGCCAAAACGGCGCTGAAGGAGAAATAGGACGATGCAGGAGCACGACCTGAACTTCGTCCGCGTCGAAATGGCGATCGCCGAGGCGCCGCCGAGGAGTGGAAAAGGGCTCATCGGCTGGATCAGGAACAACCTCTTCGCCTCACTCGGCGATACGATCCTGACCCTTCTGGGCGTTGCGCTGGTCGTCCTGATCGTGCCGCCGCTGGCGGACTGGCTCTTCCTCCACGCGCAATGGACCGGGACCGACCGGACCTTCTGCGCCACCAAAGCGCAGGGCGGGATCCATCCGGATGGCTGGTCGGGCGCGTGCTGGGCGTTTGTCGGCCAGAAATTCCAGCAATTTCTCTATGGCCGTTACCCGGTCGGGGAGCGCTGGCGCGTCGATTTGGTCGGAGCACTGTTCGTCCTTCTTCTCGCTCCGCTGCTTGTCCCGCGAGTGCCACGCAAGGGGCTGAATGCGCTTCTCTTTTTTGTCGTCTACCCCATTGTTTCCTTCATCCTGCTGCTGGGAGGCCGGTTCGGCCTCTCCCATGTGGAAACGCCGCTCTGGGGCGGTCTGATGGTGACGTTGATCCTTTCCTTCGTCGGCATCGTGGCGTCATTCCCGATGGGCATATTGCTGGCGCTCGGCCGGCGCTCACGGTTGCCCATCGTGAAAGGCGTCTGCGTGGGTTTCATCGAGATCGTGCGTGGTGTGCCGCTGGTTACGGTGCTGTTCATGGCAAGCGTCATGCTGCCGCTTTTCCTCCCGCCCGGAACGACTTTCGACAAATTGCTGCGCGCGCTGGTCGGCGTATCGATCTTTGCCGGCGCCTATATGGCGGAAGTGATCCGCGGCGGCCTGCAGGCCATACCGACAGGTCAATACGATGGCG
>JBQCEL010000261.1:0-14077 GCA_051960255.1 Rhizobiaceae bacterium | reverse complement strand
GGCAACGAGCGAGGCGAGGCCGGTGTAACCGAAGAGGTTGAGCACGCGCACGGGCCGGCGGGCGCTCCGGATCAGCTTTTCCATATGGCTCCAATGCGTCGCCTGCTCGGGAAAAACGCCGACATGACGGAAGGAGGTGAAGCGGCCGAGATAATCGATGCCGTCATGCCGCATTGGCCAGGTTTCGCCGAGCGGCGCCTTGGGAAAACGCCAGCGGCCCATGCCCTCCTCATCCGTGTTGCCGGTGAAGATAGCGTCGGCCTTGTTCCACTCGGCCTCGCCCAATGCGCGCTGCCAGATCGCCTGGCCTTCGGGCCGCACGATGCGGTAGGTGCCATATTGTTCGAGCTTTTCGCCATCGCCGCTGTCGAGCAGCGCATAGTCGGCGTTCGGGGCGACTTCGAGGATAAGCGGCAAATTCTCCGCCGGCAGAGCGCCGCTCCGCCGCGCCGGAATACGTTTCGACGCCTCGGCGGATCGTGGAGCATCGCGCGTTTCGCGCGCGCTCCCGTCCCGCTCCTTCTCGCGCGATGTTTTCAAGGCATGACATCTCCGGCCATGGCCGGTGCTTCTGCCATAGGGGGCCGGAGACCGCAACCGAAGCCATATGGCGGGATGGATTTGACGTCCTGAAGGCATCAGAATCAGCGGACGAATCACGGCTGTTCCCATGGCGCGCTCCGAACGATTGCTCGATCTTCTCCAGGCGCTTCGCCGCCGGCGCCGGCCGGTCAGCGGCAAGGCGCTGGCGGACGAGCTCGATGTCAGCATCCGCACGCTCTATCGCGACATTGCCACGCTGCAGGCGCAAGGCGCGCCGATCGAGGGCGAGGCGGGACTGGGCTATGTGCTGAAGCCGGGCTTCTTCCTGCCGCCCCTGATGTTCGGCGAGGAGGAGATCGACGCCATTATCCTCGGCCTCCGCTTCGTCTCGCAAAGGGGCGACGAGGACCTGGAACGGGCGGCGGAAAACGCGCTTGCCAAGATCGAGGCGGCGCTGCCGCCTGAGATGGAAAACGCGGCAGCCGAAAGCGCCTTGCTGGCGGGACCGGCGAAATCCGGCAAGCCGGCGCAACTCAAGCACATCCGCGAGGCCATCGGCCGCGAGGAAAAGCTCTATCTCGCCTATACCGACAAGAAGGGAAAGGCGACCGAGCGCCTTGTCTGGCCGATCGCCATCGGCTTCTTCGAGGCCGCGGAAGTGCTTGCGGCATGGTGCGAGACAAGGCGGGATTTTCGGCATTTCCGGCTCGACCGCATCCGATCGGTGACGCCGGTCCATGAGCGGACGCCGAGGCGGCACCGCATCCTGCTCGCGGAATGGCGTCTTTCGCAGGAACTCGACGAGATGTTCTGAGGGATTGGTTTACGCAATTCCGAACGCAAAACCGCACCACACTTTTGCTGGAATTGCTCTACTGCCGGAAATTGACAGTGGCTTCGCATACCGTGTGTCCATCAACCAGGGAGACACGCCATGCCGAACACCAATTTCATGCTGCTCTATGTCGATAATCCGCCGGTAAGCGCGGCCTTTTACACAAAGCTTCACGGACAGGAACCGGTCGAATCGTCCCCGACCTTCGCGCTCTTCCGGCTCTCATCGGGCCTGATGCTCGGCCTCGGGTCGCGCCATACGGTCGAACCGGCCGCCGAAGCGGGCGGCGGCGGCGCGGAAGTCGCCTTCACGGTCGAAAGCGCCGCCGAGGTCGACGAAACGCATGCCGCATGGAAGCAGAAAGGACTGAAAATCCTCCAGCCGCCGGCGGATATGGATTTCGGCCGCACCTTCGTCGCGCTCGATCCCGACCGGCATCGGCTGCGGGTTTTCTTCCCGGCCGACTGACCGCGCTGCCGCGTCAACGCGCGCTCATGCGCTCATAGACGGCGATGCCGGCGGCGAGGTCTTCGAGCGCCGCGCCGACGGATTTGAACAGCGTGATCTCTTCGCCGCTTTGCCGCCCCGGCTTTTCGCCGCGCGCCAGTTCGAAGAGATCGGCGACGATGTCGCCCGGCTTGATGACGCCGCTCTTGAGCGGCTGAACGATGTCGCCCGCCTCCTTGCTGGCGCCGGCGCGCGTATCGACATAAAGCTTCGCGCGCCGCACGGCTTCGTCATCGCTTTCCCTAAGCGTCGGCGTGAACGCGCCGACGAGATCGACATGGGCGCCGGGCCGCAGCAAGGCGCCCTTGACCAGCGGTTCGGGCGAGATGGTTGCGGAGGAGACGATGTCGGCCCAGGCGAGCGCTGCGTCGAGATCACCGGTTACTTCGGCGTTCAATCCTTCGTCGCGCAGCGCGGCCGCCATTTTCCGCGCATTGGCCTCGGTGCGGTTCCAGATACGGATTTCCCGGATCGGACGGACCGAGGCGTGCGCCCGCGCCAGAAAAGGCGCCAATGCGCCGGCGCCGATCACGAGCAACTTCTCGGCATCTTCGCGGGCCAGCCATGTCGCCGCCAAGGCCGATGCGGCCGCCGTGCGCCACAGTGTCAACCGCTGCCCGTCGATCAGGGCCTGCGGCTCTCCCGTCCGGCCGTCGAGAAGCAGATAAAGCCCCATCACCGCCGGCTTGCCGACGGCGTTGTTGTCTGGCGACACCGTGACGATCTTGACGCCGATATGGCCTTGCTTCCCGCCGGAAGCTAAATCCGTCCAGGCCGGCATGAGGAGAAGCGTCGTCGGATTGCCTTCGGGGTAATCGACCTGATGATGATGACGGACCGGCTGGACCGCTCCTTCCACAAAAGCCTGCCGCAGCGTTTCGACCATGAAGGGAAAGTCGAGGCAATCATCGACATCGTTCGGAGAGATGCTCAGCATCGCCGCTTTTCGTCCTTTCTGGCCACTTGCGCCGGATGCTTCGCTGTCAATGTGAAGGGCCGGTAATCGCCGGCCGCTGCGGCGCCGGCTTGGCGCTGGCGACTTCCTCCCTCAGGCTCCTCGCCTCCTCGGCATGGCGGCGCGCCTGTTTGCGATACCGGCCCTGTCTCAGCCATGTCGCCGCGCCGCCGACCAGAAGACCGAGCACGAAAGCGATGAAGAGATAGACGAAGAGCGGCCAGGCAATGGTGAGCGCCGGATTGCCGGGATTGAACGGATCGATCGTGAAAGGTTGCGCGCCGCGATTGGCGACGGCCAGCGCGATCAGAATGACCGCGAGCGGAACCAGAATGACGATCGTAAGGAAGCGGTTAACCATGGGGAAAAAAGGCAAGTGCAAAATTGTGGAAAGCGGTCAGATCGCGGCGAACCCGGTCCTGTTCGTCAGTTGCTGTTCAGGCGTTCACGCAATTCCTTGCCGGTCTTGAAGAACGGCACCCATTTCTCCTCGACGTGGACCGATTCGCCGGTTCGCGGGTTGCGGCCCGTCCGCGCCGGCCGGTTCTTGACCGAAAACGCGCCGAAGCCGCGCAATTCCACCCTGTTTCCCGCCGCCAGAGTGTCCGTGATCTCATCGAAAATGGCATTCACGATGTTCTCCACGTCGCGGAGAAACAGATGAGGATTGCGATTGGCAATGATCTGCACAAGTTCCGATTTGATCATGAACTCCACTCCCCGTATGCCTCTTGCGAAATTGTCTCGGAGACAAAAACCGCTTGCTTTTCAGTCACTCAGGCCGCGTCACGTCACCGTGCCAGACCGATTGGAGACCGTCAAGGAAGATGCCGTCCCCGACCACCCGGCGCACCAGGTCGCCGGCCTCTTGCGGCGCGCCCAGCCAATGCGCAATGGCGCGGGCGGCGGAGCGGCTGAAAAACCACCCGCCGGACTTGTCCGCCTCCCATTCGACCACATCGAGCTTGGGATCGACGCCCTTCGTGCCGAGCCAGGCGACGGCCTGACGCTCTCCCCCTATTTCATCGACAAGCTTGTTGGCAACACCCTGCCGGCCGGTGAAGATCGACCCGTCGGCCAGGGCCAGAGCCTGGTCGTGGGTCAGCTTGCGCCGTTCCGCGACGATTCCGACGAACCAGTCGTAGCTGTCGAGAATGAGCTTGCGCACCATCGCCCGCTCCTGATCCGTGGTCGGGTTGAAGGGCGACGGTTCCGCCTTGAGCGGCGCCGATTTGATCGCCTCCAGCTTGATGCCGAGCTTGTCCATGAGGCCGGTCACGTCGGGATATTCGATCAGGACGCCGATCGAGCCGACGATCGACGTCCGGTGCGCGACGATGTGGTCGGCGGCGCTCGCAACCATATAGGCGGCCGACGCCGCAAGCGTGCCGATTTCCGCCACGACCGGCTTGTCCGCCGCGACCCGCCGCACCTCGTCATAGAGGGCTTCACCGCCGACCGTCGTCCCGCCCGGTGAGTTGATCTCCAGGATCAGCCCCTTGACGGCGCGTGACTTGCGGATCTGCTCCAATTGATCGATGAGATCATCGTCCTGGGTGATCGTGCCCGAAATCTTCACCTTGGCGATCTGGCTGGCCGCGGAAGCCCCGAAGCCGTGCCGGTAAAATCGCGCGCCGGCGGCGATGATGGCGATCGCGGCGATGGCGATGGCCGCGATCCGCCAGAATGTCAGTTTGCGCCGCATGTGGCGGCGGTCTATCAGCTCGTCGGCTTTCGAAGGCATGGAATATCGACCTGTTCATCGGCTATGAGGAGCGAAGGCGCCTGAAATGTCCACCATTTCAGTTTCTTCGCGGCGAAGTGGGTCGAACGAAGGGGCAGCGACCACATTGAAATCCCGGCGAGAAATAATATCTCCCCCTGCGGCAAGCCCGGATTTCCTGCCTCAAAAATGACCTGAAGACCGGGAAGATGCCGCGAAATCGAGCAAAATGAAAGACTTCGTGCAAGGATTATTATCGCGTTAGAGGTTTTTCTTTGCAGGCTTCACGAGCCTGTTGCTATCAAGCGAGGCGAGATCGGCTATAGTGGTGGTTTCGCCAGCATCAGCGGGCATTTGGATAAATGTTTCTCAGGCACGACATTCGAGCGGACATGGCGGTTGCCGAACCAATATTGCCGAAGGGGCAGCAGAAGGGCGAAACGCCGGGGGACAGCGGCAAGGCTGCGCTGGCCGATGCTTTCCGGCGCGCGCGGCGGCACTCGACCCTGGTGCGTACGCTCAAATTTCTACTCCCCGCAGCGGCGGTTCTCATCGCGCTGTCGTTTTTTGCCTATTCCTATATTTTCACGCCGGCTCAAATTTCCATCGATCTTCTGAATACCGGTTTCAAGGACGGAAAGCTGATCATGTCCGATCCTAAACTGGAGGGATTCACCCGCGACAACCGGCCCTACAGAATGCATGCGGCAAAGGCCATACAGAGCGTATCCGACACCAATCTTATCGAACTCCAGAAGATCAATGCGCGCCTGCCGATCTCCGACGGCAATTGGGCCGACGTGAAGGCCGACCGGGGCTTCTACAACAAGGAGAAGAATACGCTCGACATAAAGAGCGACATGGTTGTAACCACATCGAACGGTATAACGGCGAAACTCAAATCGGCATTCGTGGAAATGAAGGACGGCACCATGAAGACGCCAGATCCCGTCGATATCACGGTGAATTCATCGCATATTACGGCGGATTCGATGAGCATCGAAAATCGCGGACAGGTGCTCGTTTTCGACCGGAACGTGAAACTCGTTATGATGCCCCAAGGCAAGAAGGCCGCGGGCGGAGGGACAGATGCGAAACAATAATGGCCTGGATTTGCCGGCCGTCCTGCCGGTACTCGTTCTCGCTCCGGCATTGCTGATCGGGAGCGGCTTCGTGCAAGCGGCGCTGGCTCAGGGCAACAATTCGGGTCCGGCCAGCACGGCGAACGGACCGAAATTGTCCAACGACCAGCCGATCCAGATCGAGAGCGACAAGCTCGAGGTCCACCAGGCCCAGAACGAAGCGATCTTCACCGGAAATGTGAACGTCGTCCAAGGAGACACGCTTCTCAAGGCCGGCCACATGGTGGTCTATTACGTCAAATCCAAGCCGGGCGACGCCAAGGACGGCAAGGGCGGTAAGGACCCGGCAGCTTCCTCGGGCAAGAAAAGCGATGTCGGCGCCGGCGGCATAGCGCTTGGGGGCGCTTCGGACATCGATCACATCGAGGTGGACGGCAAGGTCTATGTCCAGTCGCGGGACCAGAAGGCGACCGGAGACCGGGGCACTTTCGATATGAAGACCCAGATTCTCACCCTGTCGGGGAACAAGGTCGTGCTGACGCAGGGAGAGAATGTCGTCGTCGGCTGCAAGCTCGTCGCCAATCTGAAGACCGGCCAATCGAAGCTCGACGGATGCGGCGGCAATGGCGCGAGTTCGCCGGGACGGGTCAAGATGCTCCTGACGCCCAGCAAGAAGAACGGCTCGGAGTAGCCGCTTGTCCGCGCAGACGCAGGTCGCCGAACCCACCAGCCAGACCGCCGCCCCTTCTTCCGGACAGATAGACCGGGAGAGGCTGAAGGGCACGCTCATCGCGCGCGGCCTGACGAAGAGCTACAAGGGCCGCCAGGTCGTCAGCGGCGTTTCGCTCGGCGTGCGCGCCGGCGAGGCGGTGGGGCTGCTCGGTCCGAACGGCGCCGGCAAGACGACATGCTTCTACATGGTGACGGGGCTCGTGCCCGTCGATAAGGGCACGATCGAGATCGACGGTTACGACGTCAGTTCAATGCCGATGTATCGCCGGGCGCGGCTCGGCATCGGCTATCTTCCCCAGGAAGCCTCCATCTTTCGCGGCCTCACCGTGGAAGCCAACATCCGCGCCGTCCTCGAAGTGGTGGAAAAGAACAGGCGCGAGCGCGAGCGCAAGCTCGACCAGTTGCTCGACGAGTTCCACATCTCGCATCTGCGCAAGTCGCCTTCGATCTCGCTTTCGGGCGGTGAGCGCCGCCGCCTCGAAATCGCCCGCTCGCTGGCGACCAATCCGAAATTCATGCTCCTCGACGAGCCTTTCGCCGGCATCGACCCGATTGCCGTGTTCGACATTCAGCAATTGGTGCGGCAGTTGACGAGCCGCGGTATCGGCGTCCTTGTCACGGACCACAATGTCCGCGAGACGCTCGGCCTCGTCGATCGGGCCTATATCATCCATGCCGGCAAGGTGCTGACGCATGGCAGGCCGGCCGAGATCGTCGGCAATGCCGATGTCCGCCGGCTCTATCTCGGCGAAGGCTTCACCCTGTAGGACCGCAACGGATCTGGCGGAGCTAACGCGGCGGTAAGCAAGCTTCGCTATCGTTTCCTTGACAAGCAAAAGCCGGGCCATTTTCATGAAAAGCATGAAAATCATGCCTGGACGGCTCGGATAGGGAGGAAACGCGGTTTTGGCGCTTTCGGCCAAGCTTCAGTTGCGCCAGTCGCAATCGCTGGTGATGACGCCACAACTGATGCAGTCGATCCGGCTGCTGCAGATGGCGCATCAGGATCTTGAGCGCTTCATCGACGAGGAAATCGAGCGCAACCCGCTTCTCGAGCGCCCGCAGGGGGAAGAGGGCGTACCGACCCCCAGCGCTCCCGAAATTTCCGGACCGGCCAGCGACGAATGGCCGGGCGAACAACCGGAATGGAGCGCCAGCGCGATTTCGGAACGGCTCGACGCCTCGCTGGAAAATCTCTTTCCGGATGACCCCGGCACAAGGGAAAGGATCGGGCCGGAACTTGCCGGCCAATGGAAATCCGCAGGCGCAGTCCTCGGCGCGGGCGCAGGGAGTTCCGACGGCTTCGATCTCGACGATCTCGCGGCAGAGGTGCATACGTTGCGCGACCATGTCGGGAAAGAAATCGCGTTTGCGTTTGCCGATCCCGCGATGCGTCTGATCGCCTCGGATCTTGCCGACAATCTCGACGATAACGGCTATCTCCAGGCCGACCTGGCTGAGATTGCCGACAGGCTGGGAGTTGAAGAAATCCGTGTGGCCGAGGTGCTTGCCACCTGCCAGAGCTTCGATCCGGCTGGGATCTTCGCGCGAAGCTTAAGCGAATGCCTCGCGCTCCAACTCGATCGCAGCGACCGGCTCGATCCCGTCATGAAAATCATGCTCCAGAATCTCGGCCTCGTGGCCAAAAGGGATTTTCCGATGCTCGGGCGGCGCTGCGGCGTCGACCAGGACGATATTTTAGACATGATAGCGGAAATCCGCGCTCTCGACCCAAAGCCTGGCGCAGCATTCACCAGCGCAACTTCGGATATTGTGGTTCCCGATGTCGTGGTCCGCCCGGCGCCCGACGGCAGCTGGCAGGTGGAGCTCAATCCCGAGACCCTGCCGCGCGTCCTGGTCGATCATACCTATTACGCGCGGGTCAGCGCCGTTACCAGGAATCAGGCTGAGAAGGATTTCCTCGCGGAATGCCTGCAGAACGCCAATTGGCTGACACGCAGCCTGGACCAGAGGGCGAAGACCATCCTCAAAGTGGCGTCGGAAATCGTCCGTCAGCAGGACGGCTTCCTGCTTCACGGCGTGCGCCATCTTCGTCCGCTCAACCTCAAGGCCGTGGCGGAGGCGATCGGCTTGCATGAATCGACCGTCAGCCGCGTCACCTGCAACAAATACATGCTGACCCCGCGCGGCGTCTTCGAACTGCGCTATTTCTTTACCGCCGCGATCGCTGCCGCCGAGGGCGGGGACGCGCATTCCTCGGAAGCGGTACGCGACCGCATCCGTCAACTGATCAGCGAGGAAAAGCCCGCGGAAATCCTCTCCGACGACACGATCGTCGACATGCTGCGGCGAAGCGGCGTCGATATCGCCCGCCGCACCGTCGCCAAATATCGCGAGGGAATGAACATCCCCTCCTCGATCCAGCGCCGACGTGAAAAGCAAGCGCTTGCTTCCGCCGGACGCTGAGGCGTCCTGCCGACCGGCCCCCAGATTGACATCCCCTGCCAAGATGGCTAGAAGCCGGCCCGCATGAGACGGTGATCAATGTCCGAAATCGTCATGCGCTCAGCCGTAAAGCAGATTAAGGTTCTGATAACGGTGTCTTTGGCGCCGTAAACCTTGTGTGCTCTGCCCACGGGTATAAACTCAACGAAACAGGGAACAAACGAGAGGTCGGATTTCCGATGAACTTGCGCATCTCTGGAAAGCATATGGATATCGGGGACGCGTTCCGGACGCGCATCGAGGGGCGTATCGGCGACACGGTCGAGAAATATTTCGACGGCGGGTTTTCCGGCCATGTCGTGGTCGAAAAGACGGGATCGCGCTTTGCGGCGGATTGCATGATCCATCTGGATACGGGCATGTCGCTCCAGACCGCGGGCCACGCGCAGGAGCCCGTGGCGGCCTTCGAGGCGGCGGCGGAGCGGATCGAGAAAAGGCTCCGACGATACAAGCGGAGGCTGAAATCCCACAAGGCCGGTGGCAACGGCGCGGACACCGATATCGCCTACACGATCATGGCGCCGATCGCGGAAGACGAGGAAGAAATCCCCGAGGATTTCGCTCCTGCCGTCGTCGCGGAATCGACGGTCGTGTTGAAGACAATGACCGTGGCTTCGGCCGTCATCGAACTTGATGCGCGCGATGCTCCCGTGGTCGTCTTCCGCAATGCCGGAAGCGACCAGCTCAACATCGTTTATCGCCGGCAGGATGGAAATATCGGCTGGATCGACCCGGCCGCAGCAACAATGCGCCAGGGTTAGATGTTAGGCCTCAAAGCGGCGCCAGTGGCGGAGCCCGCGACGCGAGAACGGAATCAGGCAGGGACGCGAAGAATGGATCTGAGCGATCTGGTCGAGGTTTCGGCAGTCATGCCGGCCTTGAAGGTGAATTCGAAAAAGCAGCTCTTGCAAATGCTTTCGGAACGGGCGGCACAACTTACAGGTCTCGCAGAGCGCCTCGTTTTCGATACGGTTCTTCAACGCGAAAAGCTGGGATCCACCGGGGTCGGCAATGGCATCGCCATACCACATGGCAAGATTCCGGGCGTCAAAAGGATATTAGGCGTTTTCGCGCGGCTGGAGACGCCGGTCGATTTCGAGGCGCTGGACGACCAGCCGGTGGACCTCGTCTTTCTGCTTCTGGCGCCGGAGGGAGCCGGCGCGGATCATCTCAAGGCGCTTTCGCGCATCGCGCGGGCATTGCGGGACGCCGACACCGTGGCGAAAATCCGCGGCACCACGGATGCCGCCGCGATACACGCCTTTCTCTCCGCGGCGCCGGCCTCGCACGCGGCCTGACGGCCGGCGGCATCAGTTCCGCGGCCACTGGCGCAAGCCGATCCAGGTCTTGCGATCGAGCGTGTAGCGCTCGATCGGAACCCGTCCGGCGGCGATCGAATCCATCATTCCCTGCCCGGCATATTGGAAGCCGCATTTGTGGATCACACGGCGCGAAGCCGCGTTGATGACGCGGCAGGCGACGTGCAGCACCTCGATCTCCGTCGCGCGAAAGGCGAGATCAACCAGCGCGTGGGCCGTCTCGGTGGCATAGCCCCTGCCCCAGAACGGCTCGCCGATCCAATAGCCGAGTTCGAGGCCAAGTTCCTTCGGATGCAGCCCGGCGCAGCCGACGAAAGCGCCGGTTTCCGCGACCGCCACGGCATAACTACAACCGCCGAACTTCCCTTTCGCCGCCATATCGACGAAGGCGCGCGCCTCGGGCTCGCCATAGGGATGGGGCATGCGCGCCAGCATCTCGGCGATGCGAGGGTTATGGGCGAGACGCGCAATGTCGGGAATATCCTCGGGATGCGGCGGCCTCAAAACCAGCCGATCCGTCACGAGAACGGGGCATTCGATCCTCAGGCTCTCGCCCTCGACCTCTTCCTTCTCTGCAACCACGTGATCGTCCTCCAGGCAAAGAAAAAGGGGAGCTGGCGTCCCATCTCCCCTGTTCCTTTTCCTGGATTTTCCAGACACCGGACCCGAGATGGGGCGCCGGTGTTTCGTGTCGCGGAACCGGCTACTCCGCTGCCTGCATAATCGGATTGACCGATACGTAGGTTCGGCCGTTGGCTTTGGTACGGAATGCGACAGCGCCGGCTTGCAGCGCAAAGAGCGTATGGTCCGTGCCCATGCCGACATTTTCGCCGGGGTGCCACTTGGTGCCGCGCTGGCGCACGAGAATGTTGCCAGCGAGCACCTTCTCGCCGCCGAACTTCTTCACGCCGAGACGCTTGGAATGGGAATCACGGCCGTTGCGCGACGAACCGCCAGCTTTCTTGTGTGCCATCGGTGTTCTCCTTCAGCCTTCTTATTCGCCCTTGGCGAGCGCCTTGGCCTGCTCGCGCCAGTCTTCGATCTGATGGGTGCTGAACGGCATGGCCGCGTCGATCCTGGCGACATCTTCGTCAGTTAGCGCCGCAATCTGGGCGAAAGTAGCGATACCCTGCTCGTTCAAATCCTTCGCCGCGACAGGGCCGATGCCCTTGATCACCGTCAGATCGTCAGGCTCGCCCTTGGGCGTCTTGAAGAGCGGCTTCGCCTTTTCGGCTGTCTTGGCCTCGGGCTTCGTCTCGACCTTGCCAGCCGGCGCTTCCGCCTTGGCTTCGGGCTTCGCCGCCGCCTTCTTCGAAGGCTTGGCGCCACCCGTCAGGATTTCGGAAATCCGAACCGTCGTCAGCAACTGGCGATGGCCGATCCTGCGACGCGAATTCTGCCGGCGGCGCTTCTTGAAGGCGATGACGGTCTTCGCCTTGCCCTGCGCGACGACTTCCGCCGTCACCAGCGCGCCTTCGACGAAAGGAACGCCGATCGACGCCTTCTCGCCCTCGCCCACGGCGAGCACATTGCCGAATTCCACGATATCGCCGACATTGCCGGCGAGTTTCTCGACCTTCAGGAGGTCGTTGGCGGCGACACGGTACTGCTTGCCGCCGGTTTTGATGACTGCGAACATCATTTTGCCTTTCGGTGTTCCGTCATGGCTCTTCGCGGCCGAGACCGCCAGGCCATCTTTTTCTCAGTCGTTCCGGGTTCAAAAAACAACAGGCGCGGGAAGACCCACGCCATGCGCGACGCGTACCTAGACGATGAGGCGCTTCATGTCAAGGTTCGGCCGGCGCGGAAAAGCCCCGTGCCGCTCGGAGCGCGCCCAGCGAGGAAACGCCTGTCCACCGCACAAAAAGCTTGTACGGAAAGGCAAGCATCGCTATCTAGACGCCGCGCCGCAACCGGGCGCTCACCTGATGGAGAGGTGGCTGAGCGGTTGAAAGCACCGCACTCGAAATGCGGCATACTCGCAAGGGTATCGGGGGTTCGAATCCCCCCCTCTCCGCCACTAAACGCCCAGGCAGAGATATTTCATCTCGACATAGTCGTCGATGCCATGGAGCGAGCCCTCGCGGCCCTGGCCGGATTGCTTGATGCCGCCGAAGGGCGCGACCTCGGTGGAAATCAGGCCGGTGTTGATGCCGACCATGCCGTATTCCAGCGCTTCGGCCACCCGGAAGATCCTCGAGACGTCCTTTGAATAGAAATAGGAGGCGAGGCCGTATTCCGTGTTGTTCGCCATCCGGATAACTTCCTCGTCGGTGTCGAATTTGAAGAGCGGCGCCACCGGACCGAACGTCTCCTCATGCGCGAGCTTCATGTCCATGGTGGCGCCGGTCACGATGGTCGGCTCAAAGAACAGTCCGCCCCTGGCGTCAGGCTTGCCGCCGAGCGTCACCCTGGCGCCCTTGGCCTGCGCGTCGCGCAAATGTTCCTCGACCTTGGCGAGCGCCTTTTCCGTGATCAGCGGCCCGGTATTGACGCCCGCCTCGAAGCCGTCGCCGACCTTCAGCGCCTTGACCCTCTCGGCGAGCTTTTCCGCGAACGCGTCATAGATTCCGGCCTGCACGTAAAGCCGGTTGGCGCAGACGCAGGTCTGGCCGTTGTTGCGATATTTCGACACCATGGCGCCTTCGACGGCGGCGTCAAGATCGGCGTCGTCGAAGACGATGAAGGGCGCATTGCCGCCAAGTTCGAGCCCCAGTTTCAGCACCTGGTCGGCCGCCTGGCGCATCAGGATCTTGCCGACATTGGTGGAGCCGGTGAAGGTGAGCTTGCGGACGTGATCGTTCTCGCACATCTCCTTGCCAATACCGGGAGCATCGGTCGACAGGATGACGCTGAAGAGCCCATCCGGCACGCCTGCGCGTTCGGCGAGAATGCCGAGAGACAAGGCCGATAGCGGCGTTTCGGCGGCGGGCTTCGACACCATGGCGCAGCCGACGGCCAGCGCCGGCGCCATCTTGCGCGCCAGCATGGCGTTTGGGAAATTCCATGGCGTGATCGCCGCGACGACGCCCACCGGTTGCCGGATGACGATGATGCGCTTGTCGGGCTGATGGCCGGGAATGGTGTCGCCATAGACCCGCTTCGCCTCCTCGCCGAACCATTCGACATAGGCGGCGCCATAAAGGATCTCGCCCTTGGCCTCTGCGAGCGGCTTGCCCATCTCCATGGTCAGTATCGCCGCGAGGTCGTCGGCATTGGCGGCCATCAATTCATAGAGCTTGCGCAGGATTCCGGCCCGCTCCTTGCCGGTTTTTCTCGCCCAATCCTTCTGCGCCCGATAGGCGACATCAATGGCGCGCGCGGTTTCGGCCCGGCTCATGTCCGGCAGCTTGGCGACCACCTCTCCGGTTGCGGGATTGGTGACATCGAACGTCTTGCCGCCGTCGGCCTCGGCGATCCATTTGCCGCCGACCAGCGCCCTATCCGTCACCAGCGACGGATCCTTCAGTTTGGAAAGCAGTTTCTCAGAAATCATGATTCAAGCCTCTCTGACGCGTTCGCGCGGCGATTCTTCGAGGATGTCCGCTGCTTCCGGGAAGATGCCGTCCGCAATGGATTTGTCCAGCGCGACCGGGCGGAACGGCAGATCGCTGACGCATGATGTTTCGGTACATTCTCCACATCCGTAAGCTTCAGGCAAGTTGGAGAACGTGCTCTAGAGCCTTTCAGGGCTAGATGGAATCGTTCTGCCGGAAGGAATTCGTGCCAAGGTCAGGGGCTTCGGCGCCGGTCGTACCGGTGGTACGGCCAAGCCGGAGGCCAAAGGATTTGGCCCGAATTCGTCCGGCCCGAAGGGTTTCCCGCTGGCGGGCGCCCGCTTTGTCGGGCGGATTTGGCCGTACCGCGGTACGACCTGCACCGTCCTCCGCGCGGATCGCCGCGCCATCGAGGAAA
>JBQCEL010000260.1:0-4557 GCA_051960255.1 Rhizobiaceae bacterium | reverse complement strand
AGCCGCGTGCGCCGGAAGCCGACGGGCTGTCCTGCGTGTAAAGAAGCCAACCGGAAAGCGGGTGAGAGCGATGGAACCACATCGCATGATCGAGGCACGCCATCTGGAGTTCGGGATCGAAACCCGAGCGGCCATGCGCGAAGGTCGAGGTGTCGAGCAGCGTCATGTCGGAGATATAGGCGAGGATCGAAGCCTGCAACCCGCGGTCGTCCGGCGCCGGGCCCTGAAGCCGCAGCCAGACCTGCTGGCGCGGCGGTAGTTTCTCGCGGCTGGTATAGTGCTCTATCTGAACCGGCCGTATCTCAAGCGGCCTTTCGCGCGCCCAGTAGCGGCGGATCGCGTCCGGCACGGCGAGAGCCGGATCGCTGAGCAGTTCCCTTTGTGTCTTCAGCGTTTCCGGCCGAGGAATATCGGCCGGCATATCGATCTGGTGATCGAGACCGGGCTCCTCGACCTGGAAGGATGCTTCGAGCGAAAAGATCGCGCGTCCATGTTGTATCGCCGTCACCCGCCGTGTCGTGAAGCTCAGCCCATCGCGCAGGCGCTCCACCTCGTAGATGATGGGAGCGACGGGATCGCCCGGCAGCATGAAATAGCAATGCAGGGAATGCACGTGCCGCTCGGGCCCGACCGTCCGCTGCGCGGCGACCAGCGCCTGGCCGATGACCTGACCTCCGAAGACGCGCTGCCACGTGACCTTCGGACTCAAGCCGCGAAACAGATTGAGTTCGATTGTCTCCAGGTCCAGGATGGACAATAATTCTTGCATAGCCGAAGACATTCGCTGGTCCTTGATGCTTTCGGAACCGCTCCGCGTCAGCCGGGTTTCCGACAGGACAGACGGTGAAGTCAAGAATGAAGGAGGCGGCAATGGCGAAAGAGAAGCGGAAGACCGCGCCGGACAGGGATGAAAACGCCCGGCTCGATGTCCTCGTCGTTGGCGCCGGTTATGTCGGGCTCGCCGCCGCCGTCTCGATCAAGCGAAGCCGTCCCGACATGGCGGTCGCCATCGTCGATGCCGCGCCGGAGGGCGTGTGGAAAAAGGACATGCGCGCTTCCGCGATAGCCGCCGCCGCCTGCCGTATGCTCACGCAATTGGGCGTTTGGGACGATATCAAGCCGGAGGCGCAGCCGATCACGGAGATGATCGTCACCGATTCGCGCACGGCGGATCCTGTTCGTCCGACTTTCCTCACTTTCGATGGCGAAGTCGCGCCGGGCGAACCCTTCGCCTATATGGTCGAGAACCACGTTCTGAACGGCGCGCTCCGCGCCGAAGCCGAGCGTCTCGGCATCGATCTTATCGAGGGGATCGCCGTGGAAGGACTGGACGTTTCGGGCGGCGCTGCGAGGGTCCATCTGGCCGATGGCATCACGCTCGAGGCGAGGCTGGTCGCCGCCGCCGATGGGGTTCATTCGAGACTGAGGGAGATGGCGGGGATCAAGACGGTCCATTGGGACTACGGCCAGTCCGGCATCGTCTGCACAGTCATGCATGAAAGGCCGCATCATGGCCGGGCCGAGGAGCATTTCCTTCCGTCCGGCCCCTTCGCCATCCTGCCGTTGAAACCCGACGCCAAGGGCGAGAACCGTTCCTCCATCGTCTGGACGGAGCGGCGAGCGGACGCCGAACGGCTCGTCAAGGAAGACATCTTCATCTTCGAGGCCGAACTGGAGCAGCGCTTCGGGCTGAAGCTCGGCGAAATCCATGTCGAGGGGGAGCGCCGCGCCTGGCCTCTGGGGCTTACGCTTGCTCGCTCCTTCGTTGCGCCGCGGCTGGCGCTCGCCGGCGATTCGGCGCACGGCATCCATCCGATCGCCGGTCAGGGTCTCAATCTTGGCTTCAAGGATGTCGCCGCGCTTGCCGAGACGGTCGTGGAGGCGGACAGGCTCGGCCAGGATATCGGCGGCATGGCCGTGCTCGAACGCTACCAGCTCTGGCGGCGCTTCGATACGGTCCAGATGGGCGTCACCACCGACGTTCTGAACCGCATGTTCTCCAACGATTTCACGCCGCTGCGCGCCGTGCGCGACATCGGCCTCGGCCTGGTCGATCGTGTGCCGCGGCTGAAGGAGTTCTTCATCAAACAGGCCTCCGGCCTGGGCGGCGCGACGCCGAGGCTGCTGCAGGGCGAGCCGATTTGAGGGAACCCGATTTTTTTCAACAATGATCGACAGCGGGACGCGCCGAGCTTTCGCCGCGTAGTCCACGACGACGCGGGCCCTAGATCGGCAACGGCATCACCGACCTCAAAACAAGGAGAGCATCATATGCACCGCCAAGCCACCGCCATCTGGAAAGGCACGCTGACCGAAGGTTCGGGGACGCTCGAAACCCAGAGCGGCGCTCTCGCCGGCATCCCCTATTCCTTCAAGGGCCGTTTTCAGGATGAGAGCGGCAAGTCAGGGACCAATCCCGAGGAATTGATCGCGGCGGCCCATGCCGGCTGCTTCGCGATGCAGCTTTCGCATTTCCTGGCGGAGAACGGCACGCCGGCGGAAAAGCTCGATGCCAAGGCGCACGTCAACTACGGTCCGGCCGCCGGCGGCGGCTTCGAGATCACGGAAAGCGCGATCACGCTGGTCGGAACGGTTCCGGGTATCGACGCCGGCAAATTCAAGGAACTCGCCGAGAAAGCCAAGGCATCATGTCCCGTTTCAAAGGCGCTCGGCGCGATCAAAGTCTCGCTCGACGCCAGGCTTGGGTGAGAGGGCAACTCTGTCTTGGACATGCAGTGTGTCCTACGAGGCTCGCTCCGCAAGCGGTGTCTTGCACCATAATTGATCTTCTATGCTGCCCCTCATCCCCCTGCCGGGACCTCCTCCCCGTAAGACGGGGAGAAGACCGATGGCCGCGATAGCGTCGGTTTTCCGGCGACGTTGTCGATTGGCGAAATCGCTGATGAAGGCGTCCTTCGCCCCGCTTGCGGGGAGAAGGTGCCGGCAGGCGGATGAGGGGCGGCGCTGGAGCTCGGAGCCTTGGTATTACCGGCCTTCCAAAGCTGTCAGGCGCGCCTTCAGCGCCGCTACTTCTTCTTCAAGTGCATTGACCCGTGCTTCAAGTTCCGATGAACGTGGAGCCGGATGAGAAGCGGCGGCAGGGGTCGCCGAAGAAATCGGCCCGCCGAGAAGTTGGGCGTAGCGCTCCTCGCGCTGCCCCGGCCCGCGCTCGAGCAGTTGGATGAGCGGTGGCTTGCGGCCGATCAGGAGATCGAGATTGGAACGCAGATCGTCGATCGAGGAAAAGCGCGACATGCGCTCCGATCGCGCCAGAAGCTCATGCGCCGTCTGCGGTCCGCGCAGCAGGAGCAGACCGAGAATGGCGATCTGTGGCGATGTCAGCGAGAAATGCTGCGCGGAGAGATGCTCGTACCGCTCGACGCGCGAGGCAAAAACTTGCCGCACCAAGCCCTTCTGCTCCAGCGCTTTGAGCGCCCGGTGCACTTCCATCGACTCCAGCGTCATG
This sequence comes from Rhizobiaceae bacterium, assembly GCA_051960255.1. GTDB lineage: Bacteria > Pseudomonadota > Alphaproteobacteria > Rhizobiales > Rhizobiaceae > Mesorhizobium_L. The sequence goes on along the minus strand of JBQCEL010000260.1, from coordinate 1,091 downwards.
ACCGGCTCGCGCGCCGTCTTCTGGTTGGCGGCCGCCAGCACGGCATTAAGGGTGAGCGGATAGACGTCCGGGGTCAGTTCCTTCTTCTCGACCAGACAGTCGAGAACGCGCGCCTCCACTGGGCTAAGAACGGGCAATTCATTCTGGTCGCTCATGACAGTCGCATAGCAGCCGACGACGCAAACCGCCAGACGGGATCGCTGCCGCTCAGACCCGCCGCTCGACCATCATCTTCTTGATTTCGGCGATCGCCTTCGCGGGATTCAGCCCCTTCGGACAGGCCTGCGTGCAATTCATGATGGTGTGGCAGCGATAGAGCCGGAACGGATCTTCCAGATTGTCGAGCCGCTCGCCGGTGGCCTCGTCTCGACTGTCGATCAGCCAGCGATAGGCCTGGAGCAGCGCGGCGGGGCCGAGATAACGGTCGCCGTTCCACCAGTAAGACGGGCAGGAGGTCGAGCAGCAGGCGCAAAGGATGCACTCGTAGAGGCCGTCGAGCTTCGCCCGATCTTCATGGCTCTGACGCCATTCCTTTTCGGGCGCAGGCGTGACCGTGATCAGCCAAGGCTCGATGGAGGCATGCTGCGCGTAGAAATTGGTGAGGTCGGGCACGAGATCCTTCACCACCGGCATATGCGGCAGCGGATAGATCTTCACCGCCCCGTCGATCTCGTCCATCCCCTTGGTGCAGGCAAGCGTGTTGGTGCCGTCGATGTTCATGGCGCAGGAGCCGCAGATGCCCTCGCGGCAGGAGCGCCGGAGCGTCAGCGTCGGATCGACCTTATTCTTGATCCACAAAAGCGCGTCGAGCACCATCGGCCCGCAATCGTCCATATCGACATAATAGGTATCGAGGCGCGGATTCTGCCCGTCATCCGGCGACCAGCGATAGATACGGTATTCGCGCAGATTGGTCGCGCCTTCCGGCTTTGGCCAGACCTTGCCTTCACGGACCTTGGAGTTCTTGGGGAGCGTGAGTTGAACCATCTACTTCGCCATTTTCTTGAATTGCAAGGCCAGCTCGATTGCGGGGGTGAGATCGTTGTTATCTTCGATCCGCAGCATGCGGATGTCCCGCACGGTCGGCGCAA
>JBQCEL010000259.1:0-13183 GCA_051960255.1 Rhizobiaceae bacterium | reverse complement strand
AAAAGGCTAAAGAAGTGTCGATCCGACGATCGGCAGCCGGGCGGGAGACAACCCGCCCGGCCATTCAACACTCTACCCGATTCCGTATATCCAAGAAGTGCCCGGCAGGGCGATGAGGGGCGAAGCCTGGAACCTTTGGCATCACGCTCTTCATAGTTTACTTTTCCCGGCTTTTTGGGAAGAGATGCGTTCATGGCCGAGACCCCGATAAAAGTCGATGATCTGACCGCGAGCGAGGCCGAAGCCGAGCTTCAGCGGCTGGCGAAGGAAATCGCCTTTCATGACGAGCGCTATCATGCCGAGGACGCCCCGCTTATTTCCGACGCCGAATATGACGCGCTGCGCCGCCGCAATGCCGAGATCGAGGTGCGCTTTCCGGAACTGATCCGCGCGGATTCGCCTTCCCGCCGGATCGGTGCTGCGCCGTCAGGCACATTCAGCGCGGTGGTTCACGCCAAGCCGATGCTGTCGCTCGACAACGTCTTCTCCGACGCGGACGTTGCCGACTTCGTCGCTTCCGTGCGCCGCTTCCTGGCCTTGCCGGCGGATGCGGAACTGGTGTTCACGGCCGAGCCCAAGATCGACGGGCTTTCGATGTCGCTGCGCTACGAGAAGGGCAGGCTCGTGACCGGCGCGACGCGCGGCGACGGCACGACCGGCGAGAACGTCACCGCCAATATCCGCACGATCGACCAGATTCCCAATGAATTGAAGGGCGACTATCCTGAGATCGTCGAAGTGCGCGGCGAGGTCTATATGCGCCGCGACGACTTCTTCAAGCTCAACGAGCGCATGGTCGAAACGGGCCAGACCTTCGCCAATCCGCGCAATTCCGCCGCCGGCAGCCTGAGGCAGAAGGATCCTGCGGTGACGCGCTCGCGGCCACTCAAATTCTTCGCCTATGCCTGGGGCGATCTCAGCGAGTCCTTGGCCGCGACGCAGGATGACGCCGTGCGGCGCTTCGCCGATTGGGGCTTCACCGTCAACGATCTGATGGTGCGCTGCCATTCGCTGGACGAGATGCTGGCGCAGTACCGCAGGATCGAGGCGATGCGCGCGGAACTGCCCTATGACATCGATGGCGTGGTTTACAAGGTGGACAGGCTCGACCTGCAGGAACGGCTCGGCTTCCGCTCGCGTAGCCCGCGCTGGGCGACGGCGCACAAATTCCCGGCCGAGAAGGCGACGACAGTGCTGAAGGCGATCGACATCCAGGTCGGCCGCACCGGCGCGCTGACGCCGGTGGCGCGGCTGGAGCCCGTCACGGTCGGCGGCGTCGTGGTGACGAACGCCACCCTGCACAATGAGGACGAGATCGCGCGCAAGGATATCCGCATCGGCGACACGGTTATCGTTCAACGCGCCGGCGACGTCATTCCGCAGATCCTCGGCATCGTGCCGGAAAAGCGGCCGGCGGATGCGACGCCCTATGCCTTCCCCGACCGTTGCCCGGTCTGCGATTCGAGCGCCGTGCGCGAGGAGGGGGAGGCGGTGCGCCGCTGCACGGGCGGGCTCATCTGCGCCGCGCAGGCGGTGGAGCGCATTCGTCATTTCGTCTCGCGCAACGCCATGGACATTGAGGGCCTTGGCGAGAAGCAGATCGAATTCTTCTTCAATCAGGGCGATCCTTCGCTCCGCATCCGTTCGCCGGCCGATATCTTCACGCTCCAGAAGCGGCAGCAAGGCTCGCTGACCAAGCTCGAAAACATCGAGGGCTTCGGCGCCGTGTCGGTGCGCAAGCTTTTCGCCGCGATCGAGGATCGGCGCGAGGTGGCGACGGCGCGCTTTCTCTACGCGCTCGGCATACGCCATATCGGCGAGACCAACGCCAAGCGGCTCGCCCGCCATTTCCTCAGCTTCGAGGCTTTGCGCAAGGCGGCGGAAGGCGCCCATCTGCCGGGAGGCAAGGGTGATCCGGGCAATGCCGAATGGCAGGAAATCGTCGGCGTCAACGGTATCGGCGCGATCGTCGCCGAAGCGCTCGTCGAGTTCTTCGCCGAGGAGCATAACCGCAAGGTTGTCGACGATTTGCTGGCTGAAGTGACGCCGCTTGACGAGGAGCCTGTCGCGCAATTGTCCTCACCGGTCGCGGGCAAGACCGTCGTCTTCACCGGCGCGCTGGAGAAGATGTCGCGCGACGAGGCGAAGGCTATGGCCGAAAGGCTGGGCGCCAAGGTCGCCGGTTCCGTTTCGAAGAAAACCGATCTGGTGGTCGCCGGTCCCGGCGCCGGGTCCAAGCTGAAGACGGCGACGGATCTCGGCATTGAGGTGATCGACGAGGACGCCTGGTTCGAACGCGTCAAAGGCATGTCCTGATGGCGGCGTTCAAGGGCTTCGGCGAGAAGGCGATTCCGTTTCTGAAGGCGCTCGATTTCCACCAGAGCCGCGAATGGTTCCAGGAAAACCGCGCCCTTTTCGAGCGCGAATTGAAGGAGCCGCTCAGCGATCTGGTCGAGGTGCTGACCGAACGCTTCGCCGCCGAGGGGTTGGGGCTGAAAGGCGATCGCAAGAAATCGCTCTTCCGCATCAACCGCGATGTCCGGTTCTCCAAAGACAAGCGGCCCTACAACACGCATGTGTCGGCTATCCTGTCGCCGGACGGGACAAAGATGGAGCAGGGCGTTCTCTTCATCTATTTCGGGCTCGACCGCTGCTTCGCCGGCGTCGCGTGGTGGCAGCCTTCAAAAGAACTTTTGCAGGCCATGCGCCATGCCATCGCGAAGCGGCCGGACGAATTCCGCGCGCTGGTGAAGAAACTCGGGCGAGACGGCCTCGTTCTGGACCCTCAGGAAACGCTCAAGCGCATGCCCGCGGGCTTTGAGCACGTCGCCGACGCCGATCTGGCGGAAGCGATCCGGAACCGGCATTTCGTCGTCCGGCATGAAATCAATCCGGCCGGCATCCATCGGCCGGAGCTTGCGGAGGAACTGGTGGATTTCGCGCGACGCGCCCGGCCGCTGCTCGATTGGGGGCGGGGGATAGAGCGGTCTATCAATCATTGATCGATGGTGATCGGTGCGTCGAAGGACGCACCGCAAAAGCGAAGGCCGAACACCGGCGCCGTTGCTATTTCTCCAGCCGCGCCAGAAGCGATGACGTGTCCCAGCGCCAGCCGCCCATGTCCTGCACGTCTTTGTAGAACTGGTCGACAAGCGCGGTAAGCGGCAATTTCGCGCCGCTGCGGTTCGCCTCGGCGAGGCAGATCCCGAGATCCTTGCGCATCCAGTCCACAGCGAAGCCGTAGTCATACTTGCCTTCGTTCATCGTCTTGTGACGGTTCTCCATCTGCCAGGAACCGGCCGCGCCCTTGGAGATGACCTCCACCACCTTCTCGATGTCGAGCCCGGCCTTCTTGCCGAAATGGATGCCTTCGGCGAGACCTTGCACGATGCCGGCGATGCAGATCTGGTTGATCATCTTGGTCAATTGCCCGGAGCCGGCCGGCCCCATCAGTCCGATCATGCGCGCATAGGCGTCGATCACCGGCTTCGCCCTGTCGAAGGTCGCCTGTTCGCCCCCCACCATGACGGTAAGGACACCGTTCTCCGCGCCGGCCTGGCCGCCGGAAACCGGCGCGTCGAGGAAGCCGAAGCTGCCCTTTTTCGCGGCGGCGTCGAGTTCACGCGCGATTTCGGCGGACGCCGTCGTGTTGTCGATGAAGATCGAGCCAGCCTTCATCGCCTGGAAAGCGCCGTCGGCGCCGAGCGTCACCTGCCGGAGATCATCGTCATTGCCAACGCAGGCAAAGACGAAATCCTGTCCCTCGGCCGCAGCTTTCGGGGTAGGCGCGCTCTTCCCACCATGCTCGCCAACCCATTTTTCGGCCTTCGCCGGAGTGCGGTTGTAGACCGTAACCTCATGACCGCCCTTGTGCTTCAGATGCGCAGCCATGGGGTAGCCCATGACTCCAAGGCCGAGAAACGTGACTTTTGCCATGATCGGTCCGATCCTTCCCAATGCTGTTCGACGGCCGCCGACACGGGCAGCTTAGCATTCGTCTATGCGATATGCCGGGAACGTCAAGCTTTTGCAGCACTGACCTCGATCAGCCGTTCAGGCCCACCGTCATTTCGATGAAATCCGCCATGCCTGTGATGTCGTCAATGTCGAAGACCGGCAGGGTCTCGCCCTCGATTGCGTGATCTGACGCGATCGCGATGATATTGGGATCGGCGGGAGCGAGCGGTTCGCGGCTTTTGGCTTCCGTTCGCCTTGCCTCGATCTTCTTGTGACTATCGCGCTTGTAGCCTTCGACGAGCACGATATCGGTCGGCGAAAGGCGGGCGAGGACATCCTCCAGGCGGGGCTCCGCCTCGCCTTGCAACTCGTGCATCAGCGCCCAGCGCCGATCCGAGACGATCGCGACTTCCCGCGCGCCGGCCTGGCGGTGGCGGAAAGAATCGGTGCCTTCCTTGTCGATGTCGAAATCATGATGCGCGTGCTTCACCGTCGCGACCGTGAAGCCGCGCCGGGTCAGTTCGGAGACCAGCGCCTCGACCAGCGTCGTCTTGCCGGAATTCTTCCAGCCCGTAACCCCGAAGACGTTTCTGTTCACCGATACCGTTCCCGAAAAAGTGTCTCGGCCTCAGCCAGATCCTCGGAAATGTTGATATTGAAAAACGGGTCCGCCGTCATCGTCCCAAATGTCTCAAGCGGATAGTCCTGTTCGACAGCGTGGTGGCGTGCGGCGAAGGCGGCGACGCTGCGATCGTTCTTTTCCGTCAGGAAGGTGGAGAGCGGATCCCTCAGGGAAAGGGGCCACAGGGCGAACACGGGATGGCGACGGCCGCCGGAGCAGGCGATGACGATCCTGTCCAACCGCCCTTTCGTGGCTTTTGCCAATTCGGCGACAAGGTTGTCGGGAAAAAAGGGCGTGTCGCCAGCCACCGATACCAGCGCCTTCACGCCCTTCTGTTGCCGCGCCCACTCCATTCCGGCAAGAATGCCGGCCAGGGGACCTGCGAAACCCTCCACTGTGTCCGGAATCACCGGCAATCCGAAGGGGCGAAAGCGCGCCGGATCGCCATTCGCGTTGAGCGCGATCGGCGCTGCCTGACGCTGGAGCCTGTCGATGACGTGGGAGAGCAAGGGCCGATCGCCGAGGGTGAGCAGCGCCTTGTCGCCGCCGCCCATCCGCCGGGACAGTCCGCCCGCGAGAATGACGCCCGCAATGCGTTCCATCGCCTTCCTCCCGCCGTGGCCAGCTTCATGCCCGACAAAAGCGCCTTGTCCTTCCCGATAGCCGGGAATATCGGTCCTAGCCATCGCTTTTTCCTTGCAAATTGCCATCTTGTGCCCATCGAGCAGAGCGCCTAATCCTTGAGTTCGATCAAGGAAAATCGAACTGAAATGTACCGGCTTCCTCCCTTGAACGCGCTCAGGGCCTTTGAAGTCGCAGCCCGTCATATGAGTTTCCAAAAGGCCGCGGAGGAATTGAGCGTCACGCCTTCCGCGCTTTCCTACCAGATTCGTCAGTTGGAAGCTTTTTTGCAGGTGAAGCTTTTCGAACGGCTGAACCGCGCCGTGCGGTTGACGGAGGCGGGGCAGCGAGTAGTGCCGGGCGTGCGTGATGCCTTCGACCGTCTCGCGGAAGCGATGGATCGTCTGAAGGGTGCGCTGCCGCCGAACGTCCTGACGGTTTCGACTGGCCCCGCCTTTGCCGCCAAGTGGCTGACGCCGCGTCTTCACAAATTTCTTGAGCGGCATCCGGAGATCGACATCCGCATTTCGGCGAACCTTAAACTCGCCGATTTCCATAATGACGAGGTCGATGTGGCGATCCGCTTCGGAGCGGGCAAATATACCGGGCTTCACGCCGAAGCATTGGCGGACGAGCACGTCCTGCCTCTTGTCAGCCCCAAAATATTGCAGGAGTTCGGCGGCAGGTTGGAACCGGGGGATCTCGCACGGCTGACGCTCATTCATGACGATTCCGCCAATTTCCTCTCGAACGCGGCGAACTGGATGGAATGGCTGCGCCTTGCTCGTATCGAGAAAGTCGACACCTCCCGCGGTTTGCACTTTTCCCATGCCGATCATGCTCTCGAAGCGGCGCTTGACGGCGCCGGTATCGTTCTTGGGCGTTTGACGCTCGCCGTCAGGGATATTGCGCTCGGCAGGCTCGTCGCGCCCTTCGACCTGATGCTGCGGGCCCAGGCTGCTTTCTTCTTCTGCTGTCTGCCCGCGCGCCTCGACGAGCCGAAGATCAGGGCGTTCCGGACATTCCTGTTCGATGAAATTCGCGACGAGCACGCCTTTCTGGAAACATTCCTGCGCGGAAAACAGCGGGTGTAAGGGAGCCGGTCTCTCAACGCGGTCGACGTTATCACTGTTCCCGGATAGGCAATGCGGCTATGACAGCACCGCCATTGTGACAGGAACGGCCATATCCGATGGTGATATGCCCCGTTCGCGTGTTGCCGCCGCGCCTCACGTTGGAGGCAATGCAACATTCCCTTAACTGGGTTATGGTGAAAATCGATTGAAAAAAACACGGCGGATGTGACCTTAGGCAGGGCAACAAACAATCGGGTGATTCGGGCATTGGATTTGGGGTTGCGAAGAAGAAACAGGGTTGACGGGCGGCGGCGGAAGGTTGCGCCCGAGGAGGTGACGCCGGTTTCTTCGATGCAGGACTTCTGGGGCTTGATGAAGTCCTACTGGGTATCGGACCAGTGGCTTTCCGCCTGGATCCTGACTTTCCTCATCATGGGTTTGACTGCAGCGTCCAGCAAGGCAGGGGTCTGGATGGCGGAAAGCTCGGGCGACCTCGTCAACGCCATCGCTTCCTTCCATGATCAGGGCAATCACAACCCGCTGCGTATGCTTCTGACCAGCGCGGGAACGCTTCTGGGCCTGGCGATCTTCAAGGACGCCGGTCTGATCGGCATCCGCGCCTATTTCTCGTCGACGCTGCACCGGAAGTGGCGCGGTTGGCTGAACGGCCGTTTCAACGAGGCGCTGCTCGACGCGAACCACACCCATCTGCATTTGCAGCACGACGCTGGAGGGGAGAACGGGCAGGCGCCCGACAACGTCGATCAGCGCGTCCAGGAATCGATCAAGAGTATGACCGGAGGCGCCATCGGCCTGGCGATGGGGATCGTCGGCGTGCTGATGTCGCTGTTCTTCGTCGGCCAGGTGCTGATCCGCAGCTCCGTTCCGGTGCGCGGAATGGCCTTCCTCGGCGACTATGGCAGCGCCGCGCTCGCACTCGGCGCGGTCGCGATCTACGTGCCGCTCAATACCTTCATCGCCGTCAAGCTCGGCGGCTTCATGGAGCGGCTGAACGTCGCCATGCAGCAGGCGGAGGGAACCTACCGCGGAGAACTCACCACGCTCTTGAGGCGCAGCATGCAGATGGCGGCATCGGGCGCTGAACACGTCCAGAAGAACCTGCATCGCCGCCTCTATGACGACATCGACAAGACCTGGGCAAGGCTGAACAAAGTCAATGCGAGCTATCAGGCCTTCCAGCTCACTTATGACTTCATGGCGGCGCGCATTGTCGCCTATGCGCCGGGCCTGATTTCCTATGCCGCGGGCGAGATCAGCCTGAAGCGTTATATCACCGGCTCGGAACTTATCGCGTCGCTGATTTCGCAATGCTCCTGGTTTATTCATGTGATGCCGGCGATCGCGACGCTGAAAGCCGACTCGCTCCGCGTCACCGGTCTGGCGAAGGCGATCGAACAGGTGCAGCACCCGCAGGAATTCTACCGCAGGACAGGCCGTTCCGATTTCCGCTACGCCACCCAGAAAGCCGTACGCGGCCTGACCATCCGCAATATCGAATTGCAGCATCAGGGCGTGGATGCCGTACCGTTCCTGATGACGGGCGATATCAGCTTCGAGCCGGGAGAGTGGACGATCGTGCGCGGCCCCTCCGGCTCGGGCAAGACCTCTCTTTTGAAGGCCATCAACGGACTTTGGGCTTACGGCTCGGGAGACATCATCCTGCCGGAAGGTGTCGCTCCCTTTTACGCTTCGCAAGAAGTCAAGCTGCAGCGGCTGACGTTGAAGGAACTGGTGTGCCTGCCCGACGAGGGCGCGAAATTCACCGACGCGCGCGTGGCGGCGGCGCTGCACAAGGCGGGGCTGGGCGCCTATATCGAGAATATGGGCGACGAAAGCCGCGAGGGGAAATTGTGGGACCAGATCCTCTCCGGTGGTCAAAAGCAGAAGCTGGTGCTGGCGCGGATCGTGCTGCATCGGCCGCAGCTTCTTTTCCTCGACGAGGCAACGGGCGCGCTCGATCCCGTGGCGAAGGTCGATTTCCATCAGGTGATCAAGGACAATTGCCCCGACGCCATTGTCATCAGCGTCATGCATGAGATCGAGCCGCCGATCGCCACGAGCGGGGTGGAATTCTACGATAGCATGCTGAAAATCGCCGAAGGCATGGCGACCAAACTACCCTGGGACACGATCTGGAAACCCGCCAAGGTGGCCGCTCCGCTGGCGTAACCGTACGCTGCTCGGCTTCCTCGAAGGACCCACTGAAACAGAAAAAAAGCCGGGCCTATCCCCCCGTCACGCTCATGTGACGCGACACGGCCGGCCGCTTCGTCCGGCGGTCGATGACGAAATCATGCCCCTTGGGCTTGCGCCCGATGGCCTCATCGATCGCCTGCGAGATCAGTTCATTGCCTTCGGAGCGACGAAGCGGCGTCCTGAGATCGGCGGCGTCCTCCTGGCCAAGGCACATGAAGAGCGTCCCGGTGCAGGTCAGTCGCACCCGGTTGCAGCTTTCGCAGAAATTATGCGTCATCGGCGTGATGAAGCCGAGGCGGCCTCCCGTTTCGGCGACGTCGACATAGCGCGCCGGGCCGCCTGTCCGATAGGGGATGTCAGACAGCGTGAACTGCCGCTCCAGATCGGCCCGCACGAGCGATAATGGAAGATACTGGTCCGTCCGGTCGGCGTCGATCTCGCCGAGCGGCATGGTTTCGATCAGCGTCAGGTCCATGCCGCGTCCATGCGCCCAGCGCATCAGGCCGGGAATTTCCGCGTCGTTGAAGCCCTTCAGCGCGACGGCGTTGAGCTTCACCTTCAGCCCTGCCGCGAGTGCCGCATCGATCCCCTCCAGCACGCGCGATAGATTGCCCCAGCGGGTAATGGAATGGAATTTATCCGGATTGAGCGTGTCGAGCGACACGTTGATGCGCCTGACGCCGCAATCCGCCAGTTCGGACGCATAGCGGGAAAGCTGCGAGCCGTTCGTCGTCAAAGTCAGTTCGTCGAGCGCGCCGCTTGTCAGGTGCCGCGATAATTGCCGGAAAAGATGCATGACATTCTTGCGCACCAAAGGCTCACCGCCCGTCAGGCGCAGCTTCCTGACGCCTTTCTCGATGAAGACCGAGCAGAGCCGGTCCAGCTCCTCCAGCGTCAGAAGATCCTTCTTGGGAAGGAACACCATGTTTTCCGCCATGCAATAGGTGCAGCGAAAGTCGCAGCGATCCGTCACCGAAACACGCAGATAGGTGACGTCCCGCCCGAAGGGATCGGTCATGCTGGTCGGTGTTGCAAAGTCCATCGTGCCCCGCGCATTTCATTCCGGCTGTCCCGCCGGACCATGCTATAGCCTAAATCGTTCAAGCGAGACATGGTTTCAATCCCTTGTAAAGTAGGGGCGGGGAAGTACTGGCCGATTCGCGACTGTTTTAGGGGTCAAAAACGCTTCCAATCGACTCTAGTTGGGCTTAGCGGAAGCGGAAAGGAGAATGCCATGGCCGCCCCGACGGAATTGAGAGTATCGAAAGATCGTAAGCTTCTGACCGTGACTTTTCCCGGGGTGGGCGCCTGCAAGCTTCCCGCCGAGATGCTGCGGGTCTTGTCTCCCTCGGCGGAAGTGCAGGGGCATTCTCCCGAACAGCGCGTCACCGTCCCCGGCAAGCGCGACATCGCGATCCGCGATATCGTTCCAACGGGGAATTACGCCGTCCGAATCGTCTTCGATGACGGGCATGACACCGGCATCTTCACCTGGACGTATCTGGAAGAGCTCGGCCGCGAGAAAGATACGCACTGGCAGGCCTATCTCGCTGAGCTTGGAGCAAAGGGTCTCAGCCGCGAGCCACGAAGGTAGGCCTTACTTCCCTCGACAATGGGGGCTCAGGATTTCTTTTCTACCTGCTCGACGGGCAGGCGCGCCTTTTTCCACGCGCTGAAGCCGCCTTCCACATGCTTGACCGGCGCAAGGCCCATATCCTGCGCCGCTTTCGTGGCGAGCGCGGAACGCCAGCCGGACGCGCAGTAAAAGATGAAGGTCTTGCCGGATGAGAAGATGTCCCTGTGATAGGGGCTTTCGGGGTCGATCCAGAACTCCAGCATGCCGCGCGGCGCATGAAATGCGCCGGGCATCTTGCCCTCCCGCTGCAATTCGCGGATGTCGCGGAGATCGACCAGCTGCACGTCGTCCCGCCTTGCGAGTGCTGCAACCTGTTCGGGCGAGACGGCCTCGATCTCTGCGTTCGCTTCCGCCAGAAGCGCCTTGTAGCCCTTTTTCAAGCTGATTCTCCCGCTCTTGTCCCCGCAGGTGACGATCTCAGCATGTCGGCTCGAGCGATGCAATCCCGCCGCGAAGCAACGATTCCGCGGGAAATGTGTTGCAGGAATAGCGCATTCCGAAACGGGCTGCGCCGAATGCGCCATCGTTAATAGAATGTGATCAACTTCCTCGTGATTTGCGGCTATTGCGCTATGCGATTTAACGTCCTCGCAAGGATTCGCTATTCTAGTGTGGGGTGCCGCCACCGGCGGTTGGAATATTGGCTGTGCCACGATGAGTTGCAAAGCGTCCGGACAGCCGGTTGAAGGGCTCTTCAGAAGGCGCGGTCATCGAGGCAACACTGACCATAACGGGTAAAGAATGACATTCCGTATCGGGAAATCGGCGGTGCTGCCGCTCGTTTCGCTTGCGTCTGTTCTGGCGCTTGGCGTGCCGCATGCCGGCGCGGAGAATATTTTCGACGTGCTTTTCGGTCACAACCGATTCCCGCCACCGCCGCCGCCACCGAACTCTGCTCAGCCGCTTCCCGGCCGAAGCGTCAGGCCGGCATCGCTTCCGAGGGTGGCGCCCCCGACTTATCGCGATTACAACGCCGATCCGCTGGTGAAGGTCGATTTCGCCCCGGTCATCTCTGCGACCTATCCGGGAGAGCAGATGACGCTCGCGAGCGGCGGCTTCGAGAATGCGCGCCAAGGTCTCGATGGTTTCGATCTCAAGGCCGGCAAACAGATCGCGAAGGCCCTTGTCGATTATTATAGCAAACACCCCGACTTCATCTGGGTAAGTGGGATGGCGCCGAACGGGCGCGCCGACCAGGTGATGAAAATCCTGGGCGATGCGGCAAGCTACGGCCTGAACCCGGTCGACTATGCCGTCGCGCCGCCGGCGGCCGATTCAGCCGCGGAGGATCCGGCCGGGCATATGAGGGATCTGATCCGGTTCGAGATGAAACTGTCCGCGCGCGTGCTTCGCTATGTCAGCGACGCCTCGAACGGGCGCATCGATCCGGATCGTCTGTCGGACTATTTCGATCTGCCGCAGAAGCGGATCGACATGGTCGATGTCCTGGCGAAATTCGCGGCCAGCGACGACGCTGGCGCCTACCTGCTTTCCTTTCACCCGCAGAGCAAGCAATATCAGGCTTTGCGGGACGAACTTCAGAAATTACGCGAAAGCACCGAAACCGAAGTGTCGGTGGATCCGAAGATCCTCGTCCATCCCGGCGAGAGCAATCCGGAATTCCCGAAAGTCCTGCAGCTGATATCCGACAGAGCCGACGACGCCTACCGTACGCAATATGGCGCGCTTCTCTCGGGCCATTCCGGCGATGTCCTGTATTCGGAGGATCTGGTTCCGGCGATCAAGGCGGCGCAGAAGGCGCACGGCCTGTCGCCCGACGGCGTCATCGGTCCCCACACCATTCAAGCGTTCCAGGGCGTTTCGAAGACGGATCGCATTGAAAAGGTGCTTGTGGCGCTGGAATCAATGCGCTGGTTGCCGCGCAAGCTTGGCGATACCTATGTCTTCATCAACGAGCCGGCTTTCCGCGTTACCTATACCAAGGATGGCGTCGATCAGCTGAACATGGAGGCGGTCGTCGGCAGGCCGACGAACCAGACGACCTTCTTCTACGACAAGATCGAGGAAGTCACCTACAACCCTTATTGGGGCGTGCCGCGTTCGATCATCGTCAACGAGATGTTGCCCCGGCTTCTGAGGGATCCGGGCTATCTTGATCGCTCCGGCTATGAGGTGACGGACGAGAAAGGACACCGCATCCCGTCCGCCTCGATCGATTGGGCAAAATACGGCTCCAACATTCCGTTCAATGTCCGGCAGGAGCCGAGCGAAGAGAACGCGCTTGGCGTCCTGAAGATATTGTTTCCGAACAAGCACGCCATCTACATGCACGACACGCCGGAGAAATCTCTCTTCAAGCGCGACGTTCGCGCCTTCAGCCATGGCTGTGTGAGATTGCAGGAGCCGCGCAAAATGGCGGCTGCGGTTCTCGATACGACGGTGGCCCATATCGACGAGAAATTGAAGGAAGGGCATTCCTCGGAGAAAGTGCCCGTCCGGATTCCCGTCTATGTCGCCTATTTCACCGCCTGGCCCGATCAGTCCGGAAAGGTGAGCTATTATAACGACATCTATGGACGCGATGACAAGATAGAAGCGGCAATCGCGAAAGTCGAAGCCGTGCGCGAGCCGCAGGATGCCGATTTGACGGGCGCGGTGCAGAGAGAGCCTTTGGCTTCGCCGAAGACCTGATCTGGCGAGAGGTGCCACCGTCCATTTTTGTTGGTGCGTCTTTCCACGCTCACCCTCTGGGCTTGCGCCTCAGGAAAAGGAGATCGGCGCCCATGGCTCAGCATGAGAGCTTGGCGCCACCGTCAGTATCGTGAGGGCGTAATACCAGCGGTCCTCATCCTGATAGTGCGAGCGGAGCGAGCCTCGAACGACGCACTGCAACGATGAGAGATCAAAACAGTAGAGGCCGTTGATCAGTCGTGGCCGCGGCGGGCTTTCTGGCGCTCGACCGCCAATTGCTGCTCGACCGTCGGCTGGGCCGGACCAGGCTCCACATAGCGGGATTCGACGCTCATCGGCGAGCCGCCGCACGCTGCGAGGGGGATGAGAAGCATTGTCGCAGCGACGAGTTGAGCAGTAACG
>JBQCEL010000258.1:0-7675 GCA_051960255.1 Rhizobiaceae bacterium | reverse complement strand
AATACGCTACAGAAAGCGGCGCTGCTGGAAGTGATCGATTTCTGCATCGATCGCGTGTCCTGATCGGGGGGAGCGCCCTTGCCGCGGGCGCGGGCGCGATCGCTCCGGGTCGATTGACCTTGACCCTAAAAAGGCCATGCTTTGGCCATTCAACGCTGGCTGAGTCCGGAAGGTCATCCGGAGATCAATCGAAGCATGATCGGAAAGTGGGAAGCGGCTTTTCAAAAGATCATGCTCGAACGAGAGACGAGGCCATGGTGCGGTCCAATTGCATCATGGTCATGGGTTAGGAAGGGACATGATGCCGAATAAAGGCCGTATGTGGTTTAGCGTTCTGGCGCTTTCGGCGGGCATCGCCCTGTCGAGCGGTCCGGTTTATGCGGATGCAGCGCCCAAGATCGAGGCAAATTCCCTCTCGGGCGCCTATCTCGCGGGCAGGGTGGCCGAGGCAGACAATGATCTCGACGCCGCCGTCGCCTATTACCAGCGCGCTCTGGTCTTCGATCCCGACAACAGGGACATCCAGCAGAATCTGATGCTTGCCCTGATCGCGCGCGGCTCCTTCGAGGAGGCGCTGCCCTATGCCGAGAAATTGAAGTCGGTGCCGGAAATCGAACGTTTTTCGCGCCTCGCGCTTGCCGTCGATGCTTTCCGCAAGAAGGACTATTCGCGTGCGCAATATTGGCTGAAGCTCAGCCTTGAATCCGACCTCGACAAGCTCATCACCGGCCTGATGACGGCTTGGGCCAAGGAAGGGGAAGGCCACACGACCGAGGCGCTCGCCTATCTGAAGAAACTCAATGGCCCCGATTGGTACACGCTCTTCGTCAGCTATCATCGGGCGCTGATCGCCGATGTGGGCGGGCACAAAAAGGAAGCGGAAGACGCCTATAAGGCCACGCTCGACAATATCGCCGCCGGCGGCGCGGCGCCAGGCACCTATATGCGCGCCGCCGAAGCCTATGCGGGTTTCTTGGCGCGCAACGGTCAGAAGGTGAAGGCGCTTGGCGTGCTCAACAAGGCGGATGCCTTCGCCTCCGGTCGGCTGCCGATCATAGCGCTGCGCAAGAAAATAGAGAAAGGCACGCCGGTCGAGCGCCTCGTCGCCAGCCCGACGGACGGCGCCGCGGAAGTCCTTCTCGATCTCGGCACCGCGCTCAATCGTGGCGGCGGCGAGCAATTCGTGCGCCTTTATTTGCAATATGCGCTTGCCCTGAAGCCGGACAGCGATCTGACGCTTCTCCAACTCGGTGTCGTCGCCGAACAGCAGCAGAACCCCAGGGAAGCCATCAAATTCTATGCGCGCATCCCGGATACTTCGCCGCTGAAGCGGCTTTCCGAGTTGCAGACCGGCCTCAACCTCGCGGATTTGAATGAGAACGACGAAGCGATAAAGCATCTGAAGAATGTGCTTGCGTCCGATCCTGGCGATATGCGTGCCTATCTTGCGCTGGGTGGCGTCTATTCGGCCAAGAAGGACTATCGCTCGGCCGCCGAACTTTACGATAAGGCGGTGGCGCGCCTTAACCCGCCAAAGCCGGCGGACTGGAACATCTTCTACCAGCGCGGCATCGCCTATGAGCGGCTGAAGGAATGGCCGAAGGCGGAGCCGAACTTCAAGGAAGCGCTCAAGCTTCAGCCGGACCAGCCGCAGGTGCTGAATTATCTCGGCTATTCCTGGGTCGATATGAACATAAACCTCGACCAGGCGCTCGATATGATCCGCAAGGCCGTGGGTTTGCGGCCGAGCGATGGCTACATCGTCGATTCGCTCGGCTGGGCCTATTACAAGCTCGGCCGCTATGACGAGGCCGTCACTCAGCTCGAGCGCGCCGTTTCGCTCAAGCCGGACGATCCGGTCCTCAACGACCATCTCGGTGACGCGTATTGGCGCGTGGGCCGCAAGCTCGAGGCAACCTATCAATGGCGGCAGGCGAAAGATATGAAGCCCGATCCCGACGTGCTCGCCGACATCGAGAAGAAGCTCGTGTCTGGACTGCCGCCGGTCGAGCCGAAGAAGGCCGCCCAGGCGCCAGACAATGCGCGCAAAGCTCCGCCGAAAGACGACAAAGGCGGCGATCAGAAAGGCTGAGCAGGTGCCGTACGGCGGATGCGATCGACTGCGACCGTCTCGAGATTGTATCCGCCCCTCGCCTTAATTGACCATGGTGCCGTAACGAGGCCTGACCGGGCAGGACAGCCATTGCCCCGCGCTCTTGGTGTAGCAGGCAAGCCGCAGCCGGGAGAGCCGCTGCTCTCCGGGATTGACCTTCTCGCAGATGCAATAGGCGTCGGGGAGCCGCACGACATTGCAATTGTTTGTGACGCAGAGATAGCCAGTGACCGGATCGTGAGCCGGTTGGCCGCCCATACGGTTTCTGGCTTCCGCGGTCGACGCACCCGTTCCGAAAAGCAGCCCCGCTGCGACCAGCGCGACGGCGCAGAGCGGTGCCGCTGCGATTGTTCGTAGGCCTAGCATGTTCACACCTCTGGGCGGTTCTGATCGCTTGCGGAATCAATTGCCGCCAAAGTGCTCCGCTCCGCCGCTTCGGTCAACGATCGTTCTCGACAATTCCGTAACGCGGTTTGACGGGACAACTCGTCCAGTGGCCGAAATGGCCCGTATAGCACTTCAGCACGACGTGGCGGACATCCGTTTCGCCGGGATTCTGTTTCACGCAGATGCAATCGGCGTTGGACAGGCGGATCGACGTGCATGACGCGGAAAGGCATTGATAGCCCGTCACCGGATCTACCGCGGGACCCGCGGGATCGGCGAGGACATATCCGGGCGCAGCACCCGCCATGAAGGCTGCGGCGGCGAGAAGTCTCGAAAGCAGTGGCAAGCGGGTCATTGTCCTCTCCTGTTGCACGGGAACATGCGATGAGTAACGGTAGGAACGGTCCGGTTTGTTCATCCGGTCGATCACAAAAGCGGGAGCGCGGTCGCCTTGACGGTTCCGGATGCCCGATTTAGGACGGGCATCCCGTAAGCCAGCGCCTTCGAGGCCCCCTTGACGACCCGTTCACCCGACTATCTCGATCCCCGCCGATCGTTCCAGGGCCTGATCCTGACCTTGCACGACTATTGGGCGAGATATGGCTGCATTATCCTGCAGCCCTACGATATGGAAGTCGGCGCCGGCACGTTTCACCCCGCGACAACGCTTCGCGCGCTCGGCCCCCGGCCCTGGAACGCGGCCTATGTCCAGCCGTCCCGTCGTCCTAAGGACGGCCGTTATGGCGAGAATCCCAATCGGCTCCAGCATTATTACCAGTACCAGGTCATCCTGAAACCCAATCCCCCCAATTTGCAGGAACTCTATCTCGGCTCTCTGGAGGCGATCGGCATCGATCCTCTGCTGCACGATATCCGCTTCGTCGAGGACGATTGGGAGAGCCCGACGCTCGGCGCCTGGGGCCTCGGATGGGAGTGCTGGTGCGATGGCATGGAAGTCTCGCAATTCACCTATTTCCAGCAGGTCTGCGGCATCGAATGCGCGCCCGTCGCGGGCGAACTCACCTACGGGCTGGAGCGGCTCGCCATGTATGTTCAGGGCGTCGACAATGTCTATGACCTGAATTTCAACGGTCGCGAGGGTTCAGAAAAAGTCACCTATGGCGATGTCTTCCTGCAGGCGGAGCAGGAATATTCCCGCTTCAACTTCGAATACGCCGATACCGAACTGCTCTTCAGGCATTTCGAGGATGCGGAGAGGGAATGCGCCGCGCTGTTGAAGGCGGGCGCGCCAATCTCCCCCCTTGAGGGGGAGAAGCCCGCGAAGCGGGCAGAGGGGGTCGGTGCAGAGGGCACCTCCAGGGCGTCGAGCACTGCAGCGGCGACCCCACCCGGCCCTTCGGGCCACCCTCCCCTCAAGGGGGAGGGAAACCACCGCCTCGTGCTCCCCGCCTATGACCAGTGTATCAAGGCGAGCCACGCCTTCAACCTGCTCGACGCGCGCGGCGTCATCTCCGTCACCGAGCGCCAGAGCTATATCCTGCGCGTGCGCAACCTCGCCAAGGCCTGCGGCGAGGCTTTCCTTCTCACCGACGCCGGCGGTTTCGGCTTCACCCGCGAGGCTGCCTAATGGCAAAGACATTGCTGGAAATGGCGGGCGCGGACCTGACCCCGCCGAAACTCGCCGACGTCGTGC
Organism: Rhizobiaceae bacterium; assembly: GCA_051960255.1. Lineage (GTDB taxonomy): Bacteria > Pseudomonadota > Alphaproteobacteria > Rhizobiales > Rhizobiaceae > Mesorhizobium_L. The sequence goes on along the minus strand of JBQCEL010000258.1, from coordinate 3,521 downwards.
TCATCATCATCGACGCGCAGAACGAATATGTCAACGGCAAGCTGCCGCTGCCGGGCGTCAAGCCGGCTCTCGCCAATATCGCGCGTCTGCTCGTCAGGGCGCGCGCGGACGGCGGCCGCATCATCCATGTCCAGCATCGCGGCCGCGCCGGCGGGGCGTTCGATCCGGCCGCTCGTGGTTTCGCGATCGCCGATGAAGCCTCGCCGCGTGCCGGCGAGACGGTGATCGAAAAGCCGCTGCCCAACGCTTTCGCCAATACGACGCTGAACGATAGCCTGACGTCGATGGGCGCGAAGCGGCTCGTTCTGGCCGGCTTCATGACGCATATGTGCGTCTCCTCGACCGCGCGCGCGGCCCTCGACGTCGGCTATCAGACCACGATTGTCGCGGATGCCTGCGCCACGCGCGATCTGCCGGCGGCAGGCGGTGACATTTCCGCCGCCGATCTGCACCGCGCCGAACTCGCCGCTTTGGCCGATCGCTTTTCGATTGTCTGCGATACCGAACGGCTTGTTTGAGTTCCAATATAAACTGCCCGGAACCCTTAAAGTATGTAGGGGATGCGCACGCCGGGTGTGTCCTCGCCGAAATCCTTAGTGTTCCGCGTCACCAGGAGCAGAGAGTTAACGTTGGCCGTTGCCCATATGATCGCGTCGGGCAGCTTGATCCCGTGCCTTCGGCGGAGCGACACCGCACGCTCCGCGATTCCGTCATCAAGACCGATGACGTCGAAATCGGCTAGGAAAGCGCGTGTGGATTCCTCCACCTCCGCTGGCGCACCGACCAGCACTTCCATCCAGCTTATGACGCTGATGCTCCGGGCTTCATGCCGGTTCAACTCCGTTTGGGCTTGCGGCACCGCATTGAGATAATCAATCAGGATGTTGGTGTCGAAGAGCGCCTTCACCATTCACCGCGCATCTTTTCCTGATACGCCAACCCGTCGACCTTCCGCTGGCCCCAAAGGCCGAAGGCATCCTTCTCAGCGCCCGCTGGCCGCCGTCGCAGATAATCGGACACGGCTTCGCGGATAACCGATGCGCGGGACCGGTTCTCCTTCCGCGCTAGGCGATCCAGTTCGCGAATCTGCTTCTCGTCTATTGTAATAAGTGCGCGCATGTCTGCCTCATGCAATTGATATCGGAATTATATATCACCTTTTACCTGTAACCAAAATGGTGACAAGCGCCACGGGCCTTGATAGTGCGGGGCGCCAACGAAAGACCCCGACATGCCTGATCTTCTTCTTGAGCTTAGAAGCGAGGAAATCCTCGCCCTGCCGCGCGCCCGCAGTGCCACCGGCGCGAGGACGCGCAAAAGAAGAAAGAGCATGCGGGCGAGGGTACACTGATGCCTGATCTTCTTCTTGAGCTTAGAAGCGAGGAAATCCCCGCCCGCATGCAGCGCAAGGCGGCGGGCGATCTGCGTAGGATGGTCACGGACGGTCTCGTCGATGCCGGCCTCACCTATGAGGGTTGCCAGGAATACTGGACGCCGCGCCGGCTGACGCTCGATGTTCGCGGCCTGACGGCGCGTTCGAAGGATGTGCGCGAGGAGCGCAAGGGGCCGTCTACCAAAGCGCCGGAACAGGCGGTCCAGGGCTTTCTGCGTTCCGCCGGCCTGGCTTCGGTCGAAGAGGCGGAAATCCGTTCCGATCCGAAGAAAGGCGATTTCTACGTCGCGGTCATTTCGAAGCCGGGCGGGGCGGCGGAGGAGATCATCGCGGCGCTGATACCGGAGGTGATCCGCAATTTTCCATGGCCGAAATCGATGCGCTGGGGTGCCGCCTCGGGCCCGAAAGGCACGCGCTACGGCAATATCGAGGGACGCGGCGGCGAGGCGTTGCGCTGGGTGCGCCCGCTGCAATCGATCCTTTGCACCTTCGGCCCCGAGACGGAAGAGCCCGTCGTCGTCGATTTCCAAGTGGACGGCATCCGCTCCGGCAACGTCACATATGGCCACCGCTTTCATGCGCCGGGCGAGATCGTGGTGCGCCGCTTTGACGATTACGTGTCGAAGCTGGAGGCGGCAAAGGTCGTGCTCGACGCCAATCGCCGCAAGGAGATCATCCTCTCCGACGCGAAGAACCTCGCCTTCGCCAATGGGCTGGAACTGATCGAGGATGAAGGCCTGCTCGACGAGGTTTCCGGCCTTGTCGAATGGCCTGTCGTGCTGATGGGCGAGTTTGAGGAGGATTTCCTCTCCATCCCCGCCGAAGTCATCCGCCTGACGATCAGGGCCAACCAGAAATGTTTCGTGACTCAAGCCCCAATCTCCCCACTTGTGGGGGAGATGTCGCCGAAAGCGACAGAGGGGGGCGCTGTCCCGCAAGAATCTCCGCTAGCCGTTGATGAGGGGCGTTCTACGTTGCCCCCCTCTGCCCTGCCGGGCATCTCCCCCACAAGGGGGGAGATCAGCCAATCGGCGCTCTCCAACCACTTTCTCCTCACCGCCAATATCGAGGCGAAGGATGGCGGCCGCGAGATCGCTCATGGCAATGGCAAGGTGGTGCGCGCGCGCCTTTCCGACGCGCTGCATTTCTGGAAGACCGATCAGGCCGATCTGCCCGATCTCGGTCGGTTAACGGCATCGGCGGAGAAATTCGGCCTCGATCTGAAGAAGCCGCTCGACCAGCGCATGGCCAGGCTCGATCATCTCGGCGTTACCTTCCACGCCAAGCTCGGCACGCAGGGCGAACGCGTGGAGCGGATTGCGCGATTGGCGGAGGAGATTGCGCCGGTGGTGGCGCAGGCTTCCACCTCCCCCTTGTGGGGAGGTCGCGGCGAAGCCGCGGGTGGGGGTAACGGCGGCGCCGGGACACCCCCACCCCTAACCCTTCCCCACAAGGGGGAGGGGGACCTCGCCGCGCTCGCCCGCCGCGCGGCCGTACTCGCCAAGGCCGACCTTCAAACCGAAGTGGTGGGCGAATTTCCCGAACTCCAGGGCTTGATGGGGCGGAAATACGCCGCGCTCCAGGGCGAGCATCCCTCCGTCGCCGCCGCGATCGAGGAACATTACAAGCCGCAGGGCCCCTCCGACCGCGTGCCGACCGATCCGGTTTCAATTGCGGTGGCGCTCGCCGACAAGCTCGACACGCTCGTCGGCTTCTGGGCGATCGGCGAGAAGCCGACGGGGAGCAAGGACCCCTATGCGCTGAGAAGGGCCGCGCTGGGGGTGATCCGGATTGTGGTCGAGAATGGGGTGAGGCTACCTCTGTTTGAAGCGGCCAAGGTGGCGATGGCCGATCTTATCCACGGATGGCTTTTTGGCCTGAAGCTATTCAAACCCTTTGTGGAAGATGGGAAGCTAGTAGGATATGACTTAGTCACTTACGAAGACGTCCGCCCCTCTGATCGTGGCGATTTGCGGCGTAGCATTCTTCGAGGCGGCTTCGTGGCAATTGCTAGTGCCAACGGACGAGATGGATATCAGGTGGAAGAAGCGCAGCACATCAGTGCTGCAATCGGCGAAACTGCCGCAATTCTTGGAGACCTCCTCTCCTTCTTCCACGATCGCCTGAA
>JBQCEL010000257.1:0-14868 GCA_051960255.1 Rhizobiaceae bacterium | reverse complement strand
TCGTCCTGATAGGCCTTCCACATCTTGTACCAGCGCTCTCCAACCTCGGGATTGATGGCGCGCGCCTTGGCGATGTGCTCGGCGCCGGTGATCTCGGAGGTTTCGCCGAAAACGCCATAGATGCCTTCCGGCAGGAGCTTGTCATACATGTTGCCGACGGTCGGGCAGGAACCGAGACCGGTCGTCGTGTCGCTCTCGCCGCATTTGGTCGAGACCCAGAGGTCGGATACGGAGCATTCCTCGCGCTGCAACTCCGTTGCCCAGTGCACATATTCCTTCGCCTTGCGCGAGGCGTCCATGATGGTCTTGAGATCGCCGTTCTGCTCGATCGCGAATCCCGTCACCGGCTTGCCGGTCTCGGCGATGCCGTCGACGATGCGCTTGGTCCAGCCCGGCTCGATGCCGATGACAATGACGGCGGCAACGTTCGGATTGGATCCGGTGCCAATCATGGTGCGGAAATGCAGGTCGAGGTCTTCGCCGAACTGCAGCCGGCCATAGGAATGCGGCAGCGCCAGCGTGCCCTTGATATTGTTCGCCACAGCCTCGCAGGCGGCGTTGGAAATGTCGTCGACCGGCAGGATGACGACATGGTTACGCACGCCGACGCGGCCGTTCTCGCGGCGATAGCCCTTGAAGGTCAGGTTTGAATATTTCGATGCCATTGGCCTTCTCCTACCAGCGCTTCGTCTTCAGATTGTGGACATGGACATGCTCGCCCTTTTTGGCGTCGCCAACCATGCGGCCGATGTCCTCTCCATATTTTATCGCGGTATCGCCTTTTTTGAGGTCGGCAAGCGCGATCTTGTGGCCGATCGGGACATCGTGCTTCGCTTCGAGTTCGAAGCTCGAATTGTCATGCGTCACTACACACAGCATCTTGGTTCCGGCCTTCAGGCCTTCCACGACGACCACGCCGACATTGTCCTTCGGATCATGGACAAGCAATTGCGGGATGCTCACGGCGTATCCTCCTTGGGATGAAGATTTGAAATAAGAGCGTTCGTTGACAACTCTTATATAAGACATAAGATATAGATTACGGCGATGTCAACGGAAACGTAAGCGGACAATTTTCAGCGGCGAATGGATTTCAAGGCAGCGGCACCGGTCGGCTTTCGACCCCTTTATCTGCAGGTTCGGGAGGAACTCACCCGATACCTGACCAATGGCCGCTGGCAACCGGGGGCTATGTTGCCCAGCGAGCAGGAGCTTGCGCGCGAACTCGGCGTCAGCCAAGGCACCGTGCGCAAGGCGCTCGACGCGATGACCGCGGAAAGCATCCTCGTCAGGCGGCAGGGGCGCGGCACCTTCGTTCCGGAGCTGGAAGAAGGGCGCATCATGTTCCAGTTCTTCCGGCTCTACCCTGACAAGGGGGAGCGGCTGTTTCCTGTCTCGAAGGTGCTGAGCAGCCAGTTGGCGCGATCCGCCGCGGCGGAAGCGGCGGCGCTCGATCTGCGAAAAGGCGTGACGGTCTGGCGGATAAACCGCCTCCGCTACCATGGCGAGCGGACCATGCTGCGCGAGACCATTTCGCTTTCGGCCGATCGCTTTGCGGGTTTCGGCGATCTGACGACGATACCGAACAATGTCTATCGGCTTTATTCCGAACGCTGGGGAATCACGATTGCGAAGATCGCCGAGAAGTTGAAGGCGGTCGCCGCCTCATCCGCAGACGCGGCCGAACTGGGCTGCAAGGAAGGGACGCCGCTGCTCAGGATCGAGCGCATCGCCTATGATCTCAACAGAGCTCCGGTCGAGTTCCGCGTCTCCCATTGCCTGACGGAGACGATGCACTACGCTTCCAATCTGAGCTGACTCGCGGGGGCGTTCCAATTCATCCCGCGGCGCTACCGCCGCAGCAGGCTTTCGACCTCCTCGAGCGTCGGCATGGAAGGCGCGGTTCCGGGCCGCGTGACGGAAATGCCGGCAACGGCGCAGCCGAAGCGCACCGCATCGACGGGATCGAAGCCGCGCGCCAGCGCCGTCGCGAAGCCGCCATTGAACGCATCGCCCGCGCCCGTCGTTTCCACCACCGGCCCCGCCTTCACCGCCGGCACCAGTTCCGAGCGGCCGGGCGCGTGATAGAGCGCGCCCGCTTCTCCAAGCGTGATGATCGCCGCGCCGGCGCCTCTGCGAAGAAGCACGTCGGCGGCCTTGCGGGCTTCATCGACCGAAGCGACGGGGAGACCCGTCAATCCCTCCGCCTCCGACTCGTTCGGCGTGACATAGTCGCAAAGCCCGAACACGCGCTCCTCAAGCGGCGCGGCGGGCGCCGGGTTGAGGATCGTCGTGACGGCTGCCTCACGCGCGATCTCGAGTGCCCGGATCGCCGCCGGAAGGGGCTGCTCCAATTGCGTCATGAACACGCCGGCCGAGCGGATGAGGCCGGCATTGGCGTCCATGTCGGCCGCCGAGATGTTCGCGGCTGCGCCCGGGCTGATGATGATGGCGTTGTTGCCCGTCGCTTCCTCGATGAAGATATAGGCCGCGCCCGTATAGCTCCCGGGGTCGCGCGTGATGACCGGCTTGACGCCGGCCTCCGCCCATGTCCGCTCGGCGATCTCAGCAAAGGCATCCTGGCCGAGCCGGGTGATGAAGGAGACATCCGCTCCGAGCCGGCCCGCCGCGACCGACTGGTTGGAGCCCTTGCCGCCGGGGCCGAGCTTGAAACTGTTGCCGAGAATGGTCTCGCCGAGCTTCGGCTGCCGGGCGGCGCGGTAGGCCGTATCGGCGACAAAGACGCCGAGAACGACGATCGGTCTGTTGACGGTCATGGGAGTGTTTCCGGATCAGGCTTCTGGCGGGATAACGCCCTTGGAGAAGGAGAAGCAGCCGTAGAAGCGGCGCTCGCCCGTCTGGACGACGCAATAGGCGGTCTTGGCGTGCTCATAGAAGGCGAAGCGCTCGATCGACGCCATCGGCCAGCTTTTCCCCTGCGCCGCATCGATCGCTTTCTGGACTTCCTGCTGGACCGGAGGGATCTCGTCCGGCGCGCCGACGATCTCCATGCGCGCTGCTGCATCGTCGATGAAACTGTCGAGCGGCATGATCGACAGGATCGCCGCCACCGCTTCCGCCGCCGTCACATTGTCGATGCGCAAGAGGCGTCCGAACCGGGTCTGCCGGGCGATCGCGTCCGAAGGGAAATTGGTGTCGGCAATGATGAGCCGGTCGCCATGCCCCATCGCCCTCAACGCGTAAAGAACGTCAGCATTCAGCAAGGGGCTTATACCCTTCAGCATTCGAACTCCTCCCTTTGTCTTATGGCTGAAGCCTTTCGCCGGTCTCGCCGTCGAAAAGGTGGATCTGGCGCGGATCGGGCCTGACATGCACGCGCTGGCCCGGAGCGAGACTATGGCGCTCGCGGAAAACAGCCACGAGGTTTTCCGACCTGGTTTTCAGGAAAACCATGGTTTCGGAACCGGTCGGCTCGACCACGGTCACATCGGCCGGTATGCCCTCATCGGCGAGCTCGAGATGTTCGGGCCGGATGCCATAGACGACCGGCCGCCCTTCGGAAAGCGCCGTATCCGAAACCGGCAGCTTGAGATCGCCGGCCATTACCGCGGCCCCGCCGTTCATATGCGCCGTCCCGCGCATGAGGTTCATCGCCGGCGAGCCGATGAAACCTGCGACGAAGAGGTTTTTCGGCCGGTCATAGAGTTCGAGCGGCGAGCCGATCTGCTCGATAACGCCCGACTGCATGACGACGATCTTGTCCGCCATCGTCATCGCCTCGATCTGGTCGTGCGTGACGAAGATCGTCGTCGTCTTGAGACGCTGGTGCAATTGCTTGATCTCGGTGCGCATCTGCACGCGCAGCTTCGCGTCGAGGTTCGACGGCGGTTCGTCGAACAGGAAGACCTGCGGCTCGCGCACGATGGCGCGGCCCATGGCGACGCGTTGCCGCTGACCGCCGGAAAGCTGGCGGGGATAGCGCTTCAGATAGGGCGTCAGACCGAGAATCTCGGCCGCAACCTTCTGCCGCTCGGCGATCGTCGCGGGATCGATGCGCCTCAGCTTCAGCGAGAAGGCCATGTTCTCCGCCACAGTCATATGCGGATAGAGCGCGTAGCTCTGGAAGACCATTGCGATGTCGCGCTTGGCCGGCGGCAGATTGTTGACGATGGTGCGCCCGATGGCGATGATCCCGTCGGAGACGTTCTCCAGCCCGGCGATCATCCTGAGCAGTGTCGACTTGCCGCAACCAGACGGACCGACGAGCACAACGAACTCGCCGTCCTCAATCTCGACATCAACGCCGTGGATGACCTCGACCGGACCGAAAGCCTTGCGGACGCCCCGAACCGTAACCTTCGCCATCGCTCCTCCCGTTACCCGATGCTTCGCCCCGGGACCGGCATGAGTAGACGACGCTGTCCCGCCTGTCCACTCTCCTGCGCCGCCGCTCCGAAGCGAAGATCGACGGAGCGGCCAGTTGACTTCGCCGGGCCAAGAAACATACTGCCCACGGGATCGCAACAGGCGATCTGTGAGGAGGGCCGTGACGGCCGAGTTGCGCGGCAGCCAAGACATCAGCACGGAGAGCGCGAGCCATTATCACACCGCAACGCGTAGTAGCGGAAAGCGGCCCATGTGGCGGCGACCCTGAATCTTCATCACAATCGGGAGGATCGGCAGTGAAATTTGAAACCTATGAACGGATAATGCACGCGCAGCTGAACCGGCGCCGGCTTTTGCAGGGCGCCGCCATGACCGGAGCGGCGGCCGCGCTCGGCACCGCTGGCGGCCTTGGTGGATTCGCGCGTCCCGCCTACGCTCAGGCGAGCAATCTGTCTGATGCCGAAAAAGCGCTGCGCAAGCAGATTCTCCAGATACCGGGCGTCGGCAAGGGATCGCCGACGGATGCCGATTACCGCAAGGTCGGCGAACTGTGCCTCGCGCCGACCAAGGCGGCCATCAAGCAGGGTGAGTTCAAGGGCGTCGAACTGACCTTCATGGGCCTCAATAACCAGAACACGCACGACTTCCTGTTCCGCGGCTTCCTGCACCCGTGGGAGGAATATACCGGCGCCAAGATCAACTGGATCGACCTCGCCCAGGCCGACTACAACGCCCGCCTCCAGCAGGCGATCTCGACCGGCACGATCGATTGGGACATGCTCGAAATGGGCGCGCCCTTCGAGGGCGACGTCTGCGGCCGCGGTCTGACATCGGAGATGCCCGACTGGGTCAAGAAGATGATCGATACCGACGACTATGTGAATTACCTGAAGCCGCCGGTAGGTACCTGGGACGGCAAGCTCTATCGCGTCTCGATCGACGGCGACACGCACAATTTCAACTATCGGACGGATTATTTCTCCGACAAGGACCTCGCCAAGGCCTGGAAGGACGCGGGCCATAAGGGCGAGTGGGGCGTGCCGAAAACGTGGCAAGAGGTCCAGGAAGTCACGAAGTTCCTCAAGGGCAAGACGATCGGCGGGCAGCCGGCCTGGGGCTATCTCGACGCTCCAAAGCCATGGGGCGGCTTCGGCTTCTACTTCCTCGCCAGCCGCGCTACGGCCTACGCCAAATATCCCGGAGAGACGGCGTGGCTGTTCGACCCCGAGACGATGAAGCCGAGGGTCAACAGCCCCGCCTTCGTGCGCGCCATCCAGGATGTCATCGACGCCTTGCCCTCGGAACCGCCGAACCAGATCAACGCCGATCCGAACGAGACGGGTTTCGCGGAATTCCTCGGCGGCACCGGTTCGATGGTGGTGTGGTGGGGCGATGTCGGCGCGGCCGCCAAGACCAGCGACACGTCCGTCGTCGGCGATGTCTGCGGCTTCTCCATTCTTCCCGGTTCGGACGATGTTTATAATTCCAAGACCGGCAAGTGGGAAAAGCTGTCGAGCGGTCCGAACTACGCGCCGAACCTCGCCTATCTCGGCTGGGGCATCTATGTGATGAAGAAGGTCGACAGCGACGAGAAGAAGCACAAGGCGGCCTGGAGCGCGGCCGCCCATCTCGGCGGCAAGGACCTTGCCTTGTGGACGTCGGCCTATCCGTCAGGGTTCCAGTGCTATCGCAACAGCCAGCACGACATCGACGAATGGGTCGAGGCCGGCTATGACCGCGGTTACATCACGTCCTATCTCGATTCGCAGTTCAATTCGTACAATCATCCGAACGCCGCGATCGAGCCGCGCATTCCCGGCATCTTCCAGTACTACAGCCTGGCGGAAGACGAGCTGGCGAAGGTTTTCGCCGGCCAGGAAACCGCGCAGGCCGGCGCCGACAAAATCGCTGCTGCCTGGGAGAAGCTTACCGACCAACTCGGCCGCGACAAGCAGATCAAGTTCTATAAGGCTGCCCTCGGCAAGTGAGGAAAAGCGGTTCATCCTCTATGCGAGGCAATCGCATATGAGATGACCTCTACGCGAGATTACCCCCACCCCTAACCCCTCCCCACAAGGGGGAGGGGGATTTTGTTCCGCCGCTGCATGGTGCAAACTTTGATAATGACGATTTTAGCGGAAAGAGCCGTGTCGGCGTCTCCCTCCCCCTTGTGGGGAGGGATTAAGGGTGGGGGTGGGAAGCCATCCGAATCGCACCAGATTTCCAAATGCGATGGTGCTGACTCCCTCATCCTGAGGTGCGAGCGAAGCGAGCCTCGAAGGACCAGCACGAAAAACACAGGTAGCAAATGACGGCATCGGCTTCGATAGCGGCGATAGACGAACCGGAATTCGATGATCCGGATGTCTCCGGCTCGCGCGGCCGGGCCGCCGGCGGAAAGGCGCTGATCTGGGCGACATCGGTTCTATTCGCCGGCGTCCTGATTGTGCAGATACTCTATGCGGCAGGTGCGATCGAATTCGGTTTCGCCAATTGGCGACCGGTTCTTTACGCTTATGCTCTGTGGGGCATCGGCCTCGGCGTCGGCCAGGTGATGGCCCGCGGCGAGGCGGGGCTGAGGGCGCTGTTCGTGTTGCCGGCGACGCTCTTCACGCTAGCGGTCGCCATTTTCCCGACCCTGTTCGGCTTCTACATCGCTTCGCTCGACTGGAACCTCGCGGCGACGGGCGGCCCGCATTTCAACAATTTCAACAATTTCGTTCAGATGTTCCATGATTCCTATTACTGGAACGCGCTCGTCAATATGGTCTTCTATGTGGCGATGGTGCTGGTGGAATATGCGATCGCCTTCGGCCTTGCGCTTCTGCTCAACGCCGAGATCAGGGCGCGGAAGTTCTTTCGCGTCGCCTTCCTCATCCCCTTCATGCTGAGCCCGGTCGCGGTCAGCTGGATGATCGGCAAGTCGCTGATGGAATACCGCTTCGGTCCGCTGGCCAGGCTGGCGCGCGATCTCGGCTGGCAGACGCCGGCCTTCTTCGCCTATCCGTGGACGGCCCGCTTCACCATCGAGGCGCTCGATGCCTGGATGTGGATACCCTTCATGGTGATCCTGCTGCTCGCCGGCTTGCAGGCCATGTCGAAGGAAGTGCTCGAAGCCGCGAAGGTGGACGGCGCCACCCCATGGCAAGCCTTCTGGAAAGTCACGTTCCCGCTGATGCTGCCGGTGTCGATCACGACGCTCTTGATCCGCATCATCTTCAAGCTGAAGCTTGCCGACATCGTCATCACCGTCACCGGCGGCGGCCCCGGCGGCGCGACCGACACCATCTCCAGCTTCATCTATCGCGTCTATGCCGACCGTTCCAATGTCGGCTACGGCACGGCGCTGGCGATGTTCTATCTCGTCCTTATCATCCTCTTCCTCACCTTGCTCCTGCGTGTCGCCAAGCGTTTCACGCGCAACGTCATATGAGCCGGACGGGAGACAGAACATGGCCATAGCCGCCGAACTCGACGAACCTTTCGCCCAGGCCGACCGCTCGCAGACGACGAAGATCGTTCTGGCGCGGGTGCTGATCTACAGCGCCCTCATCATCTGGGCGATCGTTTGCCTGTTCCCGATCTACTGGACGATCACCACCGCCTTCAAATCGGCGATCGACGTGACGCACGGCCATCTCGTCCCCTGGTTCGATTATGTGCCCAACTGGAAGGGCTGGCGCTCGATCGGCCTGTCGCCCGACACGATCTTCGAGATTTCGACGCCGCGCCACGAATTCATCAGCCGCTTTGAAAACAGCGTGTTCGCCGCCATCGGCTCCTCGCTGCTTGCTTTGGTGCTAGGCTCCTGCGCCGCCTACGGGCTCAGCCGCTTTACCTATAAATTCGGTCCGATGAAGAATGACGACATCCTGTTCTTCTTCATCTCACAGCTGATCCTGCCGCCGGTCGTGCTGGCCCTGCCCTTCCTGGTGCTCTATAAGGAACTGGCGCTTCTCGACACAAGGATCGGCCTGATCTTCGTCTATACGCTGACGGTGCTGCCGATCGTCATCTGGATCATGCGCGACCAGTTCAACACCATCCCTGTCGAACTCGACGAGGCGGCGCTGGTCGACGGTCTTTCGATATGGGGCGTTTTCTTCCGCATCATCCTGCCGATCACGCTGCCGGGGATGGTCGCCGCCTTCATCCGGTCGCTGGTGCTGACCTGGAACGAATATTTCTTCGCCGCCCTTTTGACGGCCACCGACGCCAAGACCCTGCCGGTGATGGTGGCGAGTCAGACGGGATCGCAGGGCATCAACTGGTGGTCGATGGCCGCACTCTCGGCGGCGGCCATCGCCCCGCTCGTCATCGTCGGCATCTTCCTCGAACGCTATATCGTCAAGGGATTGTCCACCGGCGCGGTGAAGTAAGTCTCGGTAACGGCAATAAACAGGAAGCGGACCGCGTGATTTCGTCACGCGGTCCGCTTTGGCATGGCTACGGGCGGCTCGCCGTTGATGTCGTCAGAATTCGTAGCGCAAGCCCAACCGTACGGTCTGCACGTTGAAGCCATTATCCTTGGCCTGCGTACCCGTAGCGCCCGGACCCGTGCTGGTGTCGCGGTCAGCCGCGTCATAGCCATAGGCGTCGCCGCCGGCGATGTGGACGAAGCGATAGCCGAGGTCGAGCTTGAGCTGGTTCGTCAAATCGTAGCTGGCGCCTGCCATGAGAGCTCCGGCGAAGCGCCAGCTGCTGCGGCCGTCCTTTTCGCTCGTGAACGTGCAGACAGGACAATCCTCTCTCGTTTTCCAGTTGTCATATTTCACATAGGCCGCGCCGACGCCCGCACCGACATAGGGGGTGATTGGGCCCAGATGGGGAAGGTCGACATACAGGTTCGCCATCGGCAGCCACACATCCGCGGACGAGGAATCCCTATAGTTGCAGTTGTCCTCCGTTGGACTCAGGCCGTGGCTGGCCTTGACGTAGCTCGGGCAGGCGGTGTGGCCGTTGACATCCGCGCGGAAGAAGTCGAGCGTGGCGTCCGCGCGCAACATCTCGTTAAAGCGATAGCCGACGCCGCCGCCGAAGATCGCCGCGCCGCCCATCGAAAACTTGTCGTAGTGAAAATTGTCGTCCACGCCTCGATATGGCGGCGCGAACTGATTCCAGAACTTCCAGCTGCCGTTTGTCGTGTTGTTGAACGCGTAGCCGATGTCGCCGCGAAGATACCAGCCGGAAGAGGCCGGCACGACCACAGGTACGGGCTGCGGTTCGACAAGGTCGGCAGCATAGGCTGGAGCCGCTCCCGCCAAGGCCAGCATCGCAATCATCAAAATGCGCTTCATTTCTCGCCACCATAGTTGGACGCCGACACCATTCGGCTTTCCAGAGCTATGGTAAACGCGCATACTTAATGCTTCGTTAGCGGGAATTCACCGTCGTTTCTGTGGCGGTTTTCCTTCAGGAGCCGACACGAGAAGTTATAGTCGCGAGACTTTCAACTCTCCCAGCTGTTGCTTCCCGCCGGCAGTGGACATCTTTGTCATCCAGAGGCGGAACCCGTTTCCGCGGATCGCGATGGCGTGCCGCGCGGCAGCGCTCAACCCATTGTCTCCTTCTGCAACATTCCGTCGATCTGCTTCAGAAGATCGCCTGTCGATTCCATCAGTTCGAGATTGCGTTCAACCAGGTCGGCGTCTCTCTCCCATTGCCGTGCCCGTTCCAGCAGTCATTGAGCGTGGCTCGGTATCCGTGTCGCAAGATCTCGGCAGAGCAGGGCATAGGACCGGAACCTCTCGGCGGCGCTGTTCATACCGCTGATATGATTCGGCAGCTTCAGGCATTGCTAATAGGACTTTGGTCTGATCGGCGACACGCATTGGTCTGATGCCCCGCCTGAAAGGAACAGCGAAGGCTGCTGGCCGTTTGGACGCCATCGACATTTTTAGCGTAGCAACCGTCCCTTCCTTCGCTAACAACGTCGTTCCCGTCGGCTCCTCCGGCCGGCGGGTTCCCTTTCAGCACGGAGAAGAACAATGGACAGGAGCGTCTATCAGGCTCGCTGGTTGCTTATGGCCCTCTTTCTGCTCTGCTGCTGCATGGTCATCGCCGACACCGTCTTGGGCTGAAGCGGCGCTGATAAAGGAGCGTCAGTCGCTTTCCAATCGCTGAATACCACGGCCCTGCCGGCTGCGTCCGGCGGGGCCAGGGAGCCCGCGGGGCGTTCAGCGCGGATGGATATCAGGAACATCGCTCCCATCGGCTGGTTCGACGCTCGAACCCGATCAGGAGCATGATATGCAAAATCTCAAAACAACGACGATCGCGGCAGCCCTTTTTGCGGCGTCAAGCATTTGCGCCTTGGCTCAAACCAGCGGCGGCACAGCTATGGGCAACGGCGTCACCGCCCGGGGCATGAACTCGATATCCAAGCACAACCGCTCCTCCGAGCATCATCGGGTCGTGAAAAGGGTGCGCCGCAAAAGCCTGGGAAACCAGAGCAGCGCGCCGACTTGCACGCAGGAGGGGAAGAGAGCTTCAGCGTCTGCCTATCATTGCTAGCGATTCAAAAGCTGCCACTTTTCCGGAACTGCGCTGCGCCGAGCGGTTTATTCCTTCTTTAAGCGTCATTCGCATTGCCGACGCGGGCCGCCGCCGTACGGTTGGTAGGTGTTGTCCTCCGGTCGGTAGGAACGATAGCGATCAAAGCACGATTGTACGTGTTCGGTGCTGGCGCCGGCCCCCGGCATCTCGTCAGCATTCGCAGCCGTGATGAACCCAGAATCTCCCTTCGTGGCGGGAAGCCCCGCTTCTTCGGAATGCGGCGAAACACATTTCCGTCGAACCCCGCTGTATGCGTTGTAGCTGTCGTCGCCCGGATCATAGGACTGATAGTGCTGCGAGCACCATTCGGCGTGGGCGGGGTCTGTCGCAGACCCCGGATCGGCGGATATGGCAGCGGTGGTCGTCGAATCTATGGGCTGCTGGGAGCCGCCGGCCGGTTGAAACTGACCTGCTTGAGGCTTTTGCAGCGCCTCGTCCGGCTGGCGCGTCACCGTCCGCGCAGGCAGGCGCTCCAGGTTTTGCGCGGTCCTGTTCACCTTGACGGGCTTGTTGCTCCAAAGGGAGCCGGTATTCATGTCGAGTGGGTGCACGGGCACCGGCTTGGCGTTCACGAAATAGATCGCGGTGAGGGCGCCCCCGGCAAATATTGCGAGCGTCAGGCAAAAACCGCTCAGCATAGTCACGAGGATCTTCATATCGGTTTCCCTGGATCGTTTCGTCAGGGTCAGAATGCGAGGCCCATGATCCGGGTTCCGCAGAGACAGGCGAGATGATCAATTCGGTCCTGCCTTATGAGCGATGTCGCGCGCCGCGTTACGACGATCGGCGGGCAAAAAGGCAAGGCGGGTCCTACACAAGCCCGATTGCGTATAGAGCGACGCCGGCTGCGGAACTCATCGCAAGTGTTGGTATCATGCCGACCTTGAAGCGGAACATCGCCAGCAGCGCGCCGATTGACAAGAGCAGTCCCCATACATTGACGCTGGACGGCACCGGCGCGTCGAAACCCCAACCTCTCCAGCGCAGCTGGTCCAACTTTGCGAACAAGGTATGGACAGCGAACCAGACGGCGAGATTGAGGATTACGCCGACAACGGCTGCGGTGATCGCCGAAAGCGCTCCGCTTATCGCCCTGTCGCCTCGCAGAATTTCGATAAAGGGTGCGCCAAGGAATATCCAGAGAAAGCAAGGCGCGAACGTTACCCATGTCGCCAACAGGCCGCCGAGGGTTCCCGCCATCAGAGGATCAAGCCCGCCTGGATGGCGATACGCGGCCATGAACGCCACGAACTGCAGCACCATGATCAATGGTCCAGGCGTGGTCTCGGCCATGCCAAGCCCATCAAGCATCTCGCCCGGCCGCAACCAGCCATAAGAGGTGACCGCCTGTTGCGCGACGTAGGCAAGAACCGCATAGGCGCCGCCAAATGTTACCGTTGCCATTTTGGAAAAGAAGATTGCGATCTGACTGAAGACGTCCTGGCTCCCCCGCATCATCAGCAGCGCGATAACCGGCAGCAGCCAGACGGCGAGCCAAACAGTCGAAACACGCAGGGCGCGAACCACGCCAGGCCGCGCATGTGCCGGGGTTTCATCACTGAGCAGGCCTGGACGGTCCGCTTCGTTGTTGTCAGGCGAACCATGACCGCTAACTTGGAACTGCTGCAAGCCAGCACGCGCGCCAGCAAAGCCGATCAGCCCAGCGGCGACCACAATGAGAGGGAACGGCATGGCAAAGAAGAAAATCGCAACGAATGCGGTCGCCGCGAGACCGAGCATCACGCGGTTCTTGAGCGCTCGCTTGCCAATCCGGACAACAGCCTCGAGTACCACCGCCAGAACGGCAGCCTTGAGCCCGAAGAACAGCGCCGTGACGAGACCGACGTTGCCGAACAACGCATAAACCCAACTCAGAGCCATTATGGCGATGATGCCGGGGAGAATGAACAAACCACCGGCCATGATGCCGCCGCGCGTTCTGTGCATGAGCCAGCCGACATAGGTCGCCAGTTGCTGTGCCTCGGGACCTGGCAGCAGCATGCAGTAGTTGAGCGCATGAAGGAACCGGGACTCCGAAATCCACCGCTGCTCTTCCACCAATATGCGATGCATGACGGCGATCTGACCGGCGGGACCGCCGAAGCTCAAAATGGCGACGCGCAGCCACACCCGGAACGCGTCGGCGATGGAAATGCCGCGCTCACCAGGAGCGGCCACTCCATCCCGAAACGGAGTTGGCTTGGTGATGGTCATCTCCGGGGCCTTTCGGCAGGCGGCTTGGACGGCCAGCTGTGCGTTTCGTCCCTAGCGTCCCTGCACCATCGATAGAATGCATCGTAGAGCACCAGCCCGGCGTCGAGTTGGTCAAGATCATCGGCGTACATGCGCGACAGCCCAAGGGACGCGGCGAGCAGTCCTGCAGCTTCGGGCGCAAGGTCCAGCCGCGCGGTATCGGCCCCTCTGACGATGGTGGCCAGCCGCAGCAGCGGTTCTGTCGCCAGCCCGAACTGTTCCACCATCACGTCGAAGGTGCATTTCTCGCCCCGATGGGTCCAGAATGTCGGACCCTCAATATCGAACGGCGTTGCGGAAAAGCGTTCGGCCACTGCCTCAACTTCCGGAGGTGCGACGAACAGGAATACGGCGCCGGGATCGACAAAGCGGCGGATCAGCCACGGACATGCGATGCGGTCTATCTTCGGCCGAGATCTCGTTACCCAAATTGTACGACCAAGACGATCGCGCGAAGGCAGCCGGGCCGCAGGCACCATCGGCAGTCCCGCCTCGCTCCAGGCAACTGTTCCCCCTTCCAGAACGTCCGCCGGCACGCCCACATGGCGCAGCCAAGCCGCAACCCCATGGCTCAGTTTCCGCCCTTCCTGGCAGACCACGACAGTAGAACGGCCGAGATATTCGGCGGCCCATTCTGGAACGGTCGAGAAGGGTCGCTGACAGGATCCCGGGATCAGCTTGGGGTCGGCGGCAAAATCCTCGTCATCGCGAACGTCGACGATCACAGGACATTTGGGTGTGCCAATCAGGCGAATAAGCTTGTGGGGTGAAATCGAGTTTATTGACGACATGATGCGTCCCCAACTTGGTTGGCGTGGACGCGATGCTTAGGCATGTCGCCTCGTGGGGAGATCGCAATCCCCATATAAAAATGAAATACCTTCCCAAGGAGGCTGTCAAGCGGTGCTTACTCGACGCGCACGAACCTGTTCAGTTGGTTGCGGAGATGGTGGCCGCTGATTCACTCGTGGGCGAGGAGACGTCGCCATCGGTGATTGATCTGGCTGCCGGAGGCGCGGATGCGCTGGGATTGCGAGGATCTTTCACCTGGTTGAAACGTGGTCCTCGGAGAGTTGGACCCTTCATACGCTCAGCGTAGTGGCAGGCTTATTAAACCGGCTCGTGCGGCAAGCGATAGCTGCATTCCCGATCCATGCTGTGCGTCTGGATCGGCATCGCTGAGCGATTTGTTCTGTTACTGGAACCAAACCCGTCAGCGTCAGTTCGTGCGACAGATGGTGGAGCCGGAACCATGAGCAAGGATGGACGCTTTGCATTGTCCCGCCGCCGCGTCGTCGGCGCCGTTGGCATGGGAATGGCGGCGAGCGCCGCCGGGACGGCCTTCGCCCGGCAATCCGGCCAACCCACCCCCAATTCCAGCAACAGGCCCACCATGTACGACCCACGATCAAAATACCCGAAGCCGCCATTCAAGGCGCAAACGCAGCCATGGCCGGGTCTGGCCCGCGACATGGATCCGAAACCCGACCATGGCGAGACGAGCTACCGCGGTTCCGGCCGTCTCGCTGGCCGAAAGGCGCTGATCACCGGCGGCGATTCCGGCATGGGCAGAGCCGCGGCAATTGCGTATGCCCGTGAGGGCGCCAATGTGGCGATCAATTATTTTCCCACTGAGGAAGAAGATGCCCGCCAAGTGATCGACCTGATCGAGCGGGCAGGACGCAAAGGCATCGCCATCCCCGGCGACCTGCG
>JBQCEL010000256.1:0-11900 GCA_051960255.1 Rhizobiaceae bacterium | reverse complement strand
ATGCGGCTGGCGCTTGCGGTCGGGATCGAGGGGCTTTGGGAAATCCTCGAAAACAGCCCGATCATCATCGACCGCTACCGCGCCGGCACGATCTCGCTCCATTATTATGGCGATAGCATTCTGAATTCGGTGTGCGATACGCTGTTCATGATGCTCGGCTTTGCAATGGCCTCACGGCTCCCTATATGGTCCGTCGTGATGCTGGCCCTCCTTTTCGAGATCGGCACCGGTCTCGTCATTCGGGACAATCTTACTCTCAACATCATCATGCTGCTGCATCCGTTCCAGTCGATCAAGCAGTGGCAGGCCGGAATGAATTGACATGAGCACCTTCTCCCCCAGGGAAATCGTTTCAGAACTCGACCGCTTCATCATCGGGCAGAAGGACGCCAAGCGCGCCGTCGCCATTGCGCTCCGGAACCGCTGGCGGCGCCAGCAGCTCGACGGCACGATGCGCGAGGAGGTCATGCCGAAGAACATCCTGATGATCGGCCCGACCGGCGTCGGCAAGACCGAGATTTCGCGCCGCCTCGCAAAGCTTGCGGGCGCGCCCTTCGTCAAGGTCGAGGCGACCAAATTCACCGAGGTCGGCTATGTCGGCCGCGATGTCGAGCAGATCATCCGCGACCTCGTCGAGGTCTCGATCGCGCTGGTGCGCGAGAAGATGCGCGAGGACGTCAAGGCGCGGGCGCATATGAACGCCGAGGAGCGGGTGCTCGAAGCCCTGGTCGGCAAGACGGCGAGCCCGGCGACGCGCGATAGTTTCCGCAAGAAGCTGCGTGACGGCGAACTCGACGACAAGGAAATCGAGATCGAAGTGGCCGATACGGGTTCGCCCGGCGGCTTCGAGATTCCCGGCATGCCGGGCGCCAATATCGGCGTCCTCAACATCAACGACATGATTTCCAAGGCGATGGGCGGCGGGCGCACGAAGACGCGCAAGACCACCGTCAAGGAGTCCTATCAGTACCTGATCAACGACGAATCCGACAAACTGCTCGACCAGGACGAGGTGGTCCAGAAGGCGCTGGCTTCCGCCGAGGATGACGGCATCGTCTTCATCGACGAGATCGACAAGATCGCCGCGAGGGAAGGTGGCATCGGCGCCGGCGTCAGCCGGGAAGGCGTGCAGCGCGATCTCCTGCCGCTGGTCGAGGGTACGACGGTCGCGACCAAATACGGCCCGGTGAAGACGGATCATATCCTCTTCATCGCCTCAGGTGCCTTCCACATCGCCAAGCCGTCCGATCTCTTGCCGGAGCTTCAGGGCCGTCTGCCCATCCGGGTCGAGCTGAGAGCGCTGGAGAAGGAGGATTTCCGCCGCATCCTGACCGAGACGGAGGCGAGCCTCATCAAGCAATATGTGGCGCTGATGCAAACCGAAGAGGTCAAGCTCGCCTTCACCGACGACGCCATCGACCAGCTCGCCGGCATCGCCGTCGATCTCAACGCCAGCGTCGAGAATATCGGCGCAAGGCGGTTGCAGACGGTGATGGAGCGGGTGTTGGACGAAATCTCCTACGACGCGCCCGACCAGCCGGGCGCGGAAGTCACCATCGACGCGGATTATGTCCGCAAACATGTCGGCGATCTCGCGAAGAACACAGATTTGTCGCGATTCATCCTCTAGGAAGGGCGCGCCGGGCGTCGTAGGGTGTCCGGCGTTGACCAACCGGACCCGCCCCTCAAGAGCGGGCATGTGGGGCGGCGGATATTGCTTTTTCCAGGTTCAGCGACGCGGAATGTGCGTTCCCTTCTCGTGACGCTTCTCTCGGCCGGGACCGGGCTTGTGCTTTTCTCCTCCGTCGCCTCGGCCGTGATCCTCGATCCCCCCGGCAATCGCCATGCCAGGCAACCGTCTGTTCCGGTCGGCTCGCTCCACCGCACGCTTGCCTTCGGCACGACCTACGATGCCAAATACCGCAAGGTCTATGCGCTTCTCAGCCACGATCAGAAGCTGCTTTCGAAGATCCGCGCCGCGGCGGCGCAATACGGCATCGATCCGATCCACATCATCGGCGCCCTCGTCGGCGAGCATACCTACAATGTCGACGCCTACGACCAGCTCCAGACCTATTACGTCAAGGCAATGTCCTATTTCAGCGAGCGCTTCACCTTCTCCTACAAGGGCGAGGACGTGACCGCTTTCGTCAAACGGCCGCAATTCGCCCCCTGCGCGGGAAAATCCGGCAGCTACGATCTATGGACTTGCCGGGAAAGGATCTGGGAGAAGGAGTTCCGCGGCAGGAAAGTGGGCGGCGAAAGCTTTCCCAACAACCGTTTCAGCGCCGTCTTCTTCCAGCCTTTCTATGCCGGCCAGACATTCGGCCTCGGCCAGCTCAACCCGCTGACGGCGCTGGAAATGAGCGACATGGTGCATCAGGTCTCCGGTCTTCCTCGCCTTGACGCCGAATATCCGCGAAACGTCTATAAGACGATCATGGATCCGGACCTGACGCTCCCCTATATCGCTGCGATCATCCGCAAATCGATCGATGCCTATCGCACGATCGCCGATGTCGACATCTCGCGGAACCCGGGTATCACGGCGACACTCTATAATGTCGGCGATCCCGAGGCGCGGGCCGAAGCGCTGAAGCGCGAAAACGCAGAACGCGCGGCAAAGGGCGAGGCGCCCAAACTGCCGGAAGAGAATTATTACGGCTGGCTCGTAAACGACAAGCTGCCTGAGCTCCAGGCGCTGTTTCATAATGGATAACTTGGGGAGAACTGTAACCCATGTATCCGGTCCATTCCGTTACCTCTCTCGATCCAGTTTGGACAGGTGTTTTCCTCTCCTCCGTCGTGCGGCAGGGCTGTCGCATATGACGAGAATTCCCCCACTCCGTCCGCTTCGCGGCCACCTCTCCCCCACATTCGTGGGGTAGAGGAAGGTGCCGAGCATTGCGGCCAGCGCTTCCTCTCCCCCGTCGAGCGGGGGAGAGGTGGTCGGCAAAGCCGATCGGAGTGGGGGTCGAACTTCAAATCGCCAGCTTTTTCAGCCGGGTGAAGCTCATCGAGATATGCGAGCGGCGGATATAGCCCGCCGCTTCGAGGTCGCCGATTTCCACGGCTGCGAGAATATCGTGAATCTCGCGCGAGAAGACCGACACCTCCTCGGCGATATCCATATGCGCCGTCAGCTTGAGCCAGATACGCGTCGTCTGAAAATAAAGCCGTTCGGAAATCTCGCGCAACGGCTCGTTCCCGGGGATCAGGAGCAGCGCCTGCAGGAAATCCATGTTGAGCTGGGCGAAACTGCGCGGGTCGGGCTGGCCGATCAGGGCGAGGCTACGCTCGTGAAGCGCGCGGAAGAGCGCCAGTGTTTCTTCTTCCGGCATCACCGGTGAGAGCTTGCCCAACAATTCGGCGAGTTCCATGCGGAGCTGATAGACCTGCGTCAATTCGTCGAGATCGACATCGGTGACGATGGTGCCGACGCCCTGCACCGATTTCAGCAAGCCCTGCGATTCCAGCCAGCCGAGGACGCGGCGGAGCGGCGTGCGGCTGATGCCGAATTCTTCCGCTAGCGCCTCTTCGCTGAGGCGAGTGCCGGGCGGATAGTCGAGCAGGCAGATACGGTCGCGCAGCGTGTGGTAGATGCGATCGAAACGCTCGCGCGCCGCGCTCGTCCTGCGGCCTGTCGTTTCGCGTCTCCACTCCTCCGCCACGATGATCCCTAACCGCTCTGTTCAAGCTTCCGTTCCAAGCCCGATAGCATGTCCAGACAGGCCTGCAACTGGTCGCGCGAAACGAATTCGTCGGGCTTATGCGCCTGCTCGATCGAGCCGGGGCCGCAAACGACGACCGACATGCCATAAGCCTGGAACAGGCCGGCCTCCGTGCCGAAGGGAACGACGTCGCAGTCCTGCTGGCCGGTCAGCGCCGACACGATCTCCCGCGCCTCGTTCAGCGGCACGGGTTCGAGGCCGGCGACCTCGCCGATCACATGCGTGACGATCTCGGCTTCGGGCGAGACGGCGCGCATGGCGGGCAGCAGAACCTCATCGCAATAGGTCTTCAGTTCCGCCTTCACTTCGTCGGCGTCGTGGAGATGCACGGGCCGCATCTCCCATTCCACCGCGCAATGCCGGGCAATGACGTTGCGCGCCGTTCCTCCCTCCATGCGTCCCACCTGCAGCGTCGTCCACGGAGGCTGGAAGCGGCTGCCCTCGGCCGGGCGGCGCTTCAGCCTTTCCCTTACTTCAAGCATGCGGGAGACATAGCGCACAGCATATTCGATGGCGTTGACGCCGGCATCCGGGTCGGAGCCATGACCGTCGAGTCCGTGGAATTCCGTCGTATATTCATAGCAGCCCTTGTGCCCCTCGATGATACGCATCATGGTCGGTTCGCCGACGATCGCCACCGAAGGGCGGATGCCGGCGCGTTCCAGATCGGCGACGAGTTGCTGCCCGCCGAAGCATCCCACCTCTTCGTCATAGGTGAAGGCGAAATGCACCGGCCGGGCGAGCTTCGCCGCCGCGAAACGCGGCGCCATGGCGAGCGCCGCGGCGATGAACCCCTTCATGTCGCAGGCGCCACGACCGTAGAGCCGGCCATCCGCCTCGCGCATGGCAAAGGGATCGGACGTCCATTCCTCCGCCATCACCGGCACCACGTCGGTGTGACCGGAAAGCACAATCCCGCCATCGCCCTCCGGCCCGATGGTGGCGAAGAGATTGGCCTTCGCGCCGCTTTCGTCACGATTGATCGCAATCGTCGCGCCGTATGCGCCGAGGCGTTCGGCGGCATAGGCGATCAGGTCGAGATTGCTGCCGGCCGAAACGGTCGGAAAGGCGATCAGGTCGCCGAGAATGGCGCAGGTATCGTCAAGGAGGGACATGGATGGCGTCAGTCTTTGACGAACATCTTGCGTGGGCGGTTGCAGAAGCACTCTGCGGGACCGGATTCTCGGATCAGGATGCTCTCGGTGATCTCTAGGCCCCAATCCTTCATCCATAGGCCCGGCATGAAATGGAACGTCATCCCCGGCTTGAGCACGGTATCGTCCTCGGCGCGGATGGAAACGGTGCGCTCGCCCCAATCCGGCGGGTAGGAAATACCGATCGGATAGCCGGCGCGCGCGCCCCGATCGATGCCGGCGCGTTCGAGCGGCGCGCCCAAGGCACGCGCTATGTCGCCGGCGGTGTTTCCCGCCCGCGCCGCCTCCAGCCCGGCTTCCAGCCCTTCGACGAGAGCGGCCTCGGCGTCGAGCATTTCCTTGGGCGGCTTGCCGAGGAAGACCGTGCGGCAGAACGGCGTGTGGTAGCGGCGGTAACAGCCGGCGATCTCGAAGAAGGTCGCTCCGCCCTTTTGGAACGGGCGTCCGTCCCAGGTCAGATGCGGGGCGGCCGCGTCCCGCCCGCTCGGCAGAAGCGGCACGATCGCCGCATAGTCGCCCCAGTCCCCGTCCGCGCCCAGAACGGCTGTCGACAGGATCTCGCTGACCAGTTCGTTCTTTGGCAGGCCCGGTTCGGTCCGGGCAATGGCATGGTCGATGATCTTCTCGGCGATGCGCGCCGCCTTGCGCATGAAGGCGATCTCCTCGGCGCTCTTCACGCCACGCTGCCAGTTGACGAGCGCGGTCGCGTCGATGAGGTCGGCGTCCGGCAGTTCTTCTTTCAGCGTGAGATAGGCCTTGGCCGAAAAATAGTAATTCTCCAGCTCCAATCCGATGCGCTTGCCGCCATAACCCTTCTCCCGCAGCATGGCGGCGAGCGTCTGCATCGGATGGCGTTCCTTCGACTGGACGTAATTGTCGGCGTACCAGGTGATGCGGTCCTCAGCCATCCAGACGGTGCGCCGCGCGCCGTTCGCGTCCTGGCCGCGCCCCCACCAGATCGGGTCCTCGTCGTGGAAGAGGATAACGCCCTGATGGACATAGAAAGACCAGCCGTCATAGCCGGTGAGCCACGCCATGTTCGACGGATCCTCGACAAAGAGAACGTCGATATCCCGGTCCGCCATCGCCTTGCGTGTGAGGGCAAGGCGCCGGTCATATTCGCCGCGCGAGAAAGGCAGTTGCTGGGCAGGCATGGAAAGAACCTCCGAAGGCGATGATATTTGTGTACATCTAAGCGTTGACGGATCCGATAGCGAACCTTTGTGGCGGAGATTTTGGCCATATCCGTCACTTAACGATTGACATTGGCAGCCAAGCCGTGATGTTGTGTACAACAGAGGATGACGAAGTTTCAGAAGCAAATCAACTGAAAAACGTTCTTCAGTTCGGGAAGCTTTCAACAACGCCATCCGGCTCGGACGGGGACTCGGAAAGCAGGTCTTTCCGAGCCGCGCCGCGGGCCTTCGCAGGATTGAAAAGACCGTCGAAAAGGGGTTCGGCGGCTGGTCAACCGTCGAAGGGTCGAAAGATGCCTGTCAGGAAAATGGGAGCAGCTAAATGAACATGAAATCGAGAATAAGCGCCAAGGCGATCATGGCGGCCGCGGCACTGGCGATGCTGGCCTCGACATCGGCCGGCGCGGTCACGCTGAAGGAGATCAAGCACCGCGGCTATATCCGCATCGCCGTGGCGAACGAGATCCCCTATGGCTACATGGACCCGAACGGCGACGCCAAGGGCGCCGGCCCGGATGTGGCGCGCGCCATCGTCAAGAAGCTCGGCCTCGATCCCAAGGACATCCAGTGGGTGGTGACGAACTTTTCCTCGCTCATTCCCGGTCTGCAGGCCAACCGTTTCGACATGACGGCGGCGGAAATGGCGATCCGGCCAGAGCGCTGCCAGAAGGTCCTCTATTCCGAGCCGAACACGACCTATGGGGAAGGGCTTCTGGTCAAGAAGGGCAACCCCGATGGCATCCATGCCTATTCGGATTTCGCCAAGGGCGACAAGAAAGTTGCGGTCATGGCCGGAGCCGACCAGCTCCAGATGATGCAGAAGCTCGGCGTGCCCGAGGGCAATATCGTGACGATCGCCTCCAATTCAGATGCGATCTCCACCGTCTCGACGGGCCGCGCCGACGCCTATGCGGCGACGGGCCTGACGGCGAGCCAGCTCGCGGACAAGAGCAATGACAAGCTCCAGATCGTTTCCGATTTCAAGGATCCGATCATCGACGGCAAGGAGACGCGCAGCTGGGGCGGCTTCAACTTCAACAAGAATTCCGCCGATCTGCAAAAGGCCTTCGACAAGGAACTCGACGCCTTCAAGAAGACGGACGAATGGAAGAAAATCCTTCAGGGTTACGGCTTCACGCCGACGGACATCGCGCAATCCACGGCCAAGACCACCAAGCAGCTCTGCTCTGGAAAATAGTCCCCGCAGTGAACGGCCGGCCGGACAACGTCCGGCCGGTTCCGCCGCCATAGACCGACTTGCCATCAGATGCGCATGATGGAGCAGAGCCGATGCATTGGGTGGAATTCCTCAAGCCGCTCTCGCTGGGCGCCTGGGTAACGATCCAGCTCACCGTCTATTCCACCATCCTCGGCGCCGTGATGGCCTTCGCGTCGGGGATCGGCAAGCTTTCGCCCAACTGGCTCATCAAAGGCATTTCCGTCATCTACATCGAGGTCTTCCGCGGGACCTCGCTCCTGGTGCAGCTTTTCTGGCTCTATTTCGCTCTGCCGATCGCGGGGGATTGGATCGGCGTCGATCTGCGCCTGCCGCCGGTCATGGCGGGCGTGCTGGCGCTCGGCCTCAATATCGGCGCCTATGGCGCGGAGGTCGTGCGCGGCGCGATCCAGGCTGTCAGCCGCAGCCAGTATGAAGCGGCGCGGGCGCTCAACTTCACGCCGCGCCAGGCCCTATGGCGCATCGCGCTGCCGCAGGCCATCCCCGAAATGATGCCGAGCTTCTCCAATCTCGCGGTGCAGAATCTGAAGGACACTGCGCTCGCTTCGCTCATCAGCCTGAGCGATCTCGCCTTCAAGGCCGAGCAATTGCGCAATTTCTACCAGAATAGCGAAACGATCTATACGATCATCCTGTTCATGTATTTCGGCATGGCCCTCGTGCTGACCGTCATCATGCGGGCGCTTGAACATTCCGTCAGCCGCTGGCGCCGCGTGAGGAAATAGCCCATGCTCTTCGGCTATCATTGGGATACCGCGCATGGCGAATGGGCTTTCGCGTTGTCGATTCTCCCCATGCTTCTGCGGGGGCTTCTCGTCACTCTGGAGGCCTCAGTCGTCGGCTTTTTCGTGGCGATGGTGCTCGGCCTCATCCTTGCCGTGCTGAAGGGCGCTCGCTCGCGCATCGTCTCCTGGCCGGCGACGTTCATCACCGAATTCATCCGCGACACGCCACTTCTGGTGCAACTTTTCTTTCTCTACTACGTGCTGCCGGATTACGGCATCATCCTACCGGCCTTCCTGACCGGCGCGCTGGCGCTCGGCATTCAGTACAGCGCCTATACGTCGGAGGTCTATCGCGCCGGCATCGAGGCGGTCGAGCCCGGCCAGCACGAAGCGGCGAAGGCGCTCGATATCCCTCCCAGGCGCACCTTCACCCATATCGTGCTGCCGCAGGCGGTGCCGCGCGTGATCCCGGCGCTCGGCAATTATCTTGTCTCGATCATGAAGGACGTGCCGGTGCTCTCCGTCGTCACGGTGCTCGAAATGCTGAACGTCGCCAAGATCATCGGCGACCAGACCTTCGACTATCTCGTGCCGCTGTCGATGGTCGGCGGACTCTATCTGATCCTGACGCTGGTAGCCTCGGCCATCGTCCGCTTCGTCGATGTCAGTCTCCCCAAAAGAGGATTGCCGCTGAGATGACCGAACCGATCATCGCATTCGACAAGGTGGTCAAGCGATATGGCAGCCATATCGTGCTTGACGAGCTCGATTTCACGGTGGCCCAGGGCGAGAAGGTCACGATCATCGGCCCTTCGGGATCCGGAAAATCGACGGTGCTGCGCATCCTGATGACGCTGGAGACGATCAGCGGCGGCGTCATCTATATCGGCGGCGAACCCCTCTGGCACGAGCGCAGGAATGGCGAGCTCGCGGCCGCCGGCGAGGCGCATCTGCGCAAAATGCGCACGCAGCTCGGCATGGTGTTCCAGCAGTTCAACCTGTTCCCACACATGACGGTGCTGCGCAATCTGACTGAAGCGCCGCGCACGGTGCTCGGCCTGTCCAAGGCTGAAGCGAAAGCGCGCGCGGAGGAATTGCTGCAACTTGTCGGCCTCACGGAGCACGCCAACAAATTCCCCGGCCAGCTCTCCGGCGGCCAGCAGCAGCGCGTCGGCATCGCCCGGGCGCTCGCCATGCGGCCGCGCATCATGCTCTTCGACGAGCCGACCTCCGCGCTTGATCCGGAACTGGTCGGCGAGGTGCTGAACGTCATCCGCCGGCTCGCCGCGGAGCACGATCTCACGATGCTTCTCGTCACGCATGAAATGCGCTTTGCCCGCGAAATCTCGGACCGCGTCTGCTTCTTCGACAAAGGCAAAATCCGCGAGCAGGGGACGCCGGACGAGATTTTCGGCAACCCGCGGATGGATCGGACCAAGCAGTTCCTGCGCGCGGTCAGGGAAGGCGAATGATTTCGGATTCCGCTGTGAGGCCCATGCTCGCCGATATTTTCGCGGCGCGGCAGCGGATTGCCGGCACGGCCATCCGGACGCCGCTTGTGCCGTCGCAATATCTGTCGAAGCTTTGCGGCAACGATGTCCTGCTGAAGCTCGAAATGACGCAGCCGACCGGCGCTTTCAAGCTGCGCGGCGCGGTCAATGCCGTATTCGCGCTGCCGGACGATGTCGCCGGAATCGTCTGCTGCTCCACGGGTAATCATGGCCGGAGCGTCGCCTTCGCGGCGAAGAAGCGTGGATTGAGAGCGGTCGTGTGTATGTCGGCATTGGTGCCTGAAGCGAAAGTCGAGGGCATCCGAGCGCTCGGGGGGGAGATCAGGATCGTCGGCCGCAGCCAGGACGAGGCGCTTGCCGAAAGCCTGCGCCTTCGGGACGAAGAGGGACTCGTTGAGATTTCGCCTTTCGACGACGCGCTGGTCATTGCTGGCCAGGGGACGATCGGTCTCGAAATCCTGGAAGAGCGGCCCGACGTTGAAACCTTGCTCGTGCCTCTGTCGGGGGGCGGCCTGGCCGCCGGCATAGCGGTCGCCGTCAAGGCGATCAAGCCAGCGGTCAGGGTGATCGGCGTTTCCATGGACCGCGGCGCGGCCATGGAGGCATCCATCCGCGCCGGGCGGCCGGTCGAAGTCACGGAAGTCGCGAGCCTGGCGGATTCGCTCGGCGGCGGCATCGGCCTCGATAACCGGCTCTCCTTCGCGATTTGTAGGGATCTGCTGGACGATATCGTCCTCGTCAGCGAGGAGGAAATCTATCACGCCATGCAGACGCTCTATTACGAGGACCGGCTGATAGCGGAAGGCGCGAGCGTCGTGGGCATCGCGGCCCTGCAGGCGGACAAGCTTGCCCCTCTCTCCGGCCCGGTCGCAACGATCGTCACCGGGCGCAATCTCGACATGAAACTCTTCACCGACATCATGCGCGGCGCGGACATTGATCTCGACGGCACGCACATCAAAGGCAGGCGCTATGGCGAATGAGATCACCATCGTCACGGAAGCCGAACTGCGCAAGGCGATCCCGCTTGATCTCGCCGCGGTCGGCGTGGTGGAGAATGCCTTCCAAGCGCTCGCCTCTGGCAAGGTCATCATGCCGCCGATCCTGTCGATGGACATCCCCGACGCCCATGGCGAGGTTGACGTGAAGACCGCCTGGCTGCCGGGTTTCGACGGCTTCGCCATCAAGGTCAGCCCAGGCTTTTTCGATAATCCCAAGCTCGGCCTTCCGAGCTTGAACGGGCTGATGATCCTGTTTTCGGCGAAGACCGGTCTCGTCCAGGCGCTTTTCCTTGATAATGGCTATCTGACCGATATCCGCACCGCCGCGGCCGGAGCGGTCGCGGCGAAATGGCTGGCGCCCGAAAAGGTTGAGACCGCCGGCATCATGGGAACCGGCGTGCAGGCGCGGTTGCAGGCGAAGGCCGCGCATCTGGTGCGCCCGTTCGAGCGGGTGTTGGTCTGGGGTCGCGACCACGCGAAGGCCGAAGCTTGCGCCGCCGAGATCGGCGCGGCGCTCGGCATCGAGGCGCGTGCGGAAGCCGATCCGGCGAGGCTCGTGGCCGAAAGCCAGCTCGTCGTCACCACGACTCCGGCGCGCCAGCCGATCCTCAAGGCGGAATGGCTTCATCCCGGCCTGCACATCACCGCGATGGGTTCGGACCAGGCCGGCAAGAACGAGATCGAGGCGGAAGCGCTTCTCCGCGCCGACGCTTATATTTGCGACCGCCTCAGCCAGTGCGAAAAGCTGGGGGAATTCCGCTCCGTGTTGGAAACCGGCTTATGGGGCGAGCGGAGCGCGGTGGAACTCGGTTGCGTGATTACCGGATCGGCGCGGGGACGAAAGGCGGAAACCGATATCACCATCTGCGATCTCACCGGCACCGGCGCGCAGGATACGGCAATCGCCACCCACGCCTATTCGCTCTCGAAGGCGCATGCTATCGGAACCAGGATAATGGCCTGACCTGGGAGGCATCGGGCACCGCGACCTCCCCGTCAACGCCATTCCGAGAATACGATCACCGATGTCGAAAAATCTTCAGCTCGACAGTTTCGATCTCGCCATCCTGCAGACATTGCAGGAAAACGGCCGCATGACCAAGGTGGCGCTCGCCGAGGCCGTGCATCTGTCGCCGAGCCCCTGCATCGAACGTCTCAAACGGCTGGAGAAGGCGGGTTACATCACCGGCTACCGCGCGCAGGTCGATCTGCGCCGGATCACGCCGGTGACGGAAATCTATGTCGAGATCACGCTGACGAGCCATCAGGCGGCCGACTTCCGCCGTTTCGAGACGGCCATCATGGACATTCCCGAGATCATCGAATGCGCGGCGACCGGCGGCGG
>JBQCEL010000255.1:0-6170 GCA_051960255.1 Rhizobiaceae bacterium | reverse complement strand
CGCGCGGATATCGACATGACGAAGACCATCATCGAAACGGCGCGCCCGCTCGGCATCGCCGTGCACGACCACGTCATCATCGGCAAAGGCGGCCATGCCAGCCTCAAGGGCCTGAAGCTGATTTGATACAAAGTCCTCAAAAGAAAATGGCCGCGGATGAGCGCGGCCATTTTCGGTCTGGACCTCTAAGAAATCCGATTACTCGGCGTCCGACGCCTTTTCGGTCTCTTCGGCTTTTGCGGCAGCCTTTTTCTTCGGCGCAGCCTTTTTCTTCGGAGCTGCCTTCTTTTCGGTTTTCTCGGTCGCGCCTTCCTCTTCGTCCTCGGCGAGGAGCTCTTCCTTGGTCACGGGCTTGTCGGTCACGTCGATCTCGGTCAGCATGTAATCGACGACCTTTTCCTCGAAGAGCGGCGCCCGCAGATTGGCCAGCGCCTCCGGGTTTTTCCTGTAGTAGTCGAAGAATTGCTGCTGCTGTCCCTGCGGCGCCTGGCGCGCGTATTCATAAAGCAGGCGCTGCATCTCCTCGTCGGTGATCTGGACCTTCGCCTTCTCGCCGATTTCGGCAAGGACGAGCCCGAGACGCACGCGGCGCTCGGCAAGCTGGCGGTATTCCTCCCGCGCCTTCTCCTCGGTCGTGTCCTCGTCGGCGAAGCTGCGGCCCGACTGTTCAAGCTCGTTCGTCACCTGTCGCCAGATATTCTCGAACTCCGCATCGACAAGCTTGGAGGGCGCCTCGAACTTGTAGGCCTCGTCGAGCGCGTCGAGCAGTTCGCGCTTCACCTTCTGGCGCGTCATCTGGCCGTACTGGCTCTCGAGTTGCCCCTTCACGATATCGCGCAGGCGCTCCATCGATTCCAGCCCAAGGCTCTTCGCCAGTTCGTCGTTCAATTCGAGCTCGTTCGGCTTGGCGACGTCCTTCACCTTGACGTCGAACACGGCTTCCTTGCCCGCGAGATGCGCCGCGCCGTAATCGTCGGGGAACTTCACCGTCACCGCCTTCTCGTCGCCGGCCTTGGCGCCGACAAGCTGGTCCTCGAAGCCGGGGATGAACTGGTTGGAGCCGAGAACAAGCGGCTGGTCTTCGGCCGAACCGCCTTCGAACGCCTCGCCGTCGATCTTGCCGACGAAGTCCATCGTCACACGATCGCCCGTCTCGGCCTTGCCATTCTTCGTTTCATAGGTGCGGGCCGATTCAGCAATGCGCTTGACCTGCTCCTCGATCTCCTCTTCCGGCACGTCATAGACCGGCCGCGTGACCTTGATGCCGGAATAATCCTTGATCTCGATCGGAGGAATAACTTCATAGGACAGCGAGAATTCGAGATCGGCGCCGCCGGCAAGGATCTTCTCAGCTTCCTTCTCGTCTTCCGTCATCGAGACTTCAGGCTGCATCGCCGCCTTCTCGCCGCGATCGGACAGGATCGAGCGGGTCGAATCCGAAAGAATCTCATTGACGACCTCGGCCATGAAGGACTTGCCATACATCTTGCGCAGATGTTGGACCGGCACCTTACCCGGCCGGAACCCGTTGAGACGGACCTTGTCCTTGGCGTCGTTGAGCCGGGCTATCAGCTTGGATTCCATATCCCCGGCAGGGACGATGACCTTGATCTCGCGCTTCAGACCGGAATTCAGTGTTTCTGTTACCTGCATCTCTCAACCTTTTACTCGGTGTGGCGCGGCGCGCGGTTCATGGCCGCTCAGCCTGCCGGAAATCTTGCCGGGGATGGCTTGGTGCGGGTGGAGGGATTTGAACCCCCATGCCTTTCGGCGCTTGGACCTAAACCAAGTGTGTCTGCCGTTCCACCACACCCGCTCTGAGAACCTCACGGCCCTCGAAAGCGCGAGGTTCTATATCATCGGCGGCGTGTCGTTCAAAGGAAATTTGCCTGAAATCCGGGCCTTTTTTCGCTCTGTTCACGATCCGCGAGAGCCTGGTATCCGCCGTCACGACGCCAGCCGCCCGCCGCAGGCAGGCTCAAACGGAATCGGCGAGGCGTGACAATTATGTCGATTCCGGGAAATATTGCGTTGCACAATCTGCAATGCTGCCATGCAACATCCTGCCTTCCAAATCAGTTTGGGAGTTCGTATATCCCGCTCATCAGCGAGGCCGGTGGGCCCGCACAGAACCGAATAGAGCAAGACGATGAACCTGATCCACAACTATCGCAACTGGCGCCGCTATCGCGAGACCGTGAGTGAGCTGAGCCGCCTGTCGAACCGCGAACTGGCCGATCTCGGCATAAACCGTACCGATATCCGCTACGTCGCCCGCAAGGCGATCTGAGAATTCAAGAGATTTCGTCGGGGCCTCCTCCTCCCGGCCCCGACGGATAAGACCAGCGTTCTCCTCCTCCCGATCGCTGGTCACTTAAAGCGACACCCGCCGGACCTCCTCCCCCGGCGGGTGTTGTTTTTTTTACCGGCTCCTTCCATGGACCCGCGATTGCATCGGCAGCCGGATGCGATTACTTCACGCTCCATGAAAACCGACCCCATCCATATCATCGGCGGCGGACTGGCCGGCTCTGAAGCGGCCTGGCAGGTCACTCAGGCTGGTATACCGGCCGTCCTGCACGAGATGCGCCCTGTCCGCGGCACCGATGCCCACAAGACGGAGAGCCTGGCGGAACTCGTCTGCTCCAATTCCTTTCGCTCGGACGACGCCCAATCGAATGCCGTCGGGCTGCTGCATGCCGAGATGCGGCTTGCGAACTCTCTGATCATGGCGTGCGGCGATGGCAACCAGGTCCCGGCCGGCGGGGCGCTGGCGGTCGATCGCGACGGCTTTTCGTCCGCTGTGACCGCTCGCCTTGAGGCACATCCGCTGATCGAGATCAGGCGCGAGGAAATCACCGGACTTCCTCCGGCGGAATGGGATCAGGCGATCGTCGCCACGGGTCCCCTCACCTCTGCCGCGCTCGCCGGCGCCATCGCGGAAGCGACGGGCGCGCAGTCACTCGCCTTTTTTGACGCCATCGCGCCGATCGTTCATTTCGATACGATCGACATGGATGTCTGCTGGTTCCAGTCCCGCTATGACAAGATCGGCCCCGGCGGCACCGGCAAGGACTATATCAACTGCCCGCTCGACCGCGAGCAATATAATGCCTTCGTCCAGGCGCTGCTCGACGGCCAGAAGAGTGAATTCAAGCAATGGGAAGGCACGCCCTATTTCGATGGCTGCCTGCCGATCGAGATCATGGCCGAGCGCGGCGTCGAGACGCTGCGGCATGGGCCGATGAAACCGATCGGGCTCACCGATCCGCATAACCCGACCGTCAAACCTTACGCCGTGGTCCAGCTCAGGCAGGACAATGCGCTCGGCACGCTTTACAACATGGTCGGCTTCCAGACCAAGCTGAAGCATGGCGAGCAGGTACGGATATTCCGGACCATTCCGGGGCTTGGAAACGCCGAATTTGCCCGTCTGGGCGGCTTGCACCGCAACACCTATCTCAATTCGCCGACGCTGCTTGACGCAACCTTGCAATTGAGAGCGCGGCCAGGACTCCGCTTTGCCGGCCAGATCACCGGCTGCGAAGGTTATGTCGAATCCGCAGCCATCGGCCTCCTCGCCGGGCGCTTCGCGGCGGCGGAAAGGCTTGGTCGCACCCTATCGCCGCCTCCTGCGACAACCGCCTTCGGCGCGCTACTCGGTCACATAACCGGTGGGCACATCGTGTCGGATGACGAGCCGGGCAAGCGCTCCTTCCAGCCGATGAATGTCAATTTCGGGCTTTTCCCGCCTATCGAGACGCCCAAGGTGGAAGGGAAGAGGCTGCGCGGCAAGGAGAAGACCGTGGCGAAAAAGCACGCCCTTACCGCCCGCGCTCTTCGCGATTGCCGGTCATGGCTTGGATTGGCTGCTGAGCCGGCGCAGGCTGCTGAATAGAGCCTCCCCCTTGGGGGATGGAGACGCGATAGCTTTTCAATCGCTCGGGTGATCGGGATCTTCGGGCTTCTCGGTAGATGGACCAAGTTCGTCGCCGGCTTTCGGACCGGTCGGCTGAGCCGCCGGCGCCTGTTCCCTCTTGGCCGCTTCCGCCGCCGCGGCCGCTGCCCTCTCCGCCGCCTTGTCCCCTTTCGGCATGGGAACGCTCGACGTCTCCTTGCAGCCCTTCAGCCAGACATCGTAGATCGGGTGCTCGACAGCGTTGAGGCCGGGACTTTCCGCGAACATCCAGCCGGTAAAGATCCGCCTTATCTTGCGGTCGAGGGTGATCTCGTCGACCGCGACAAAGGAGTCGGTTTTCGGCTCCTCCGAATCGGAAGAAGAAAAGCAAACGCGCGGCGTGACCTGAAGCGCGCCGAATTGCACGGTTTCGTCGAGATAGACGTCGAAGGTGGTGATCCGGCCGGTGATCTTGTCCATGCCGATGAACTCAGCGACCGGATTGGAAATGCGCTCGGCATGGGCCGAGACCGACAACATGGCGACAAACGCCATCGCGGCTAGAGCAATTCCAGCAAACATGCGCGGCGACTTTGCGCCCGGAATTGCCTGAAAACAAGGAGATGCTGATTTCGGACTCAGTCGATGAAGTGTCATGAGGATTCGCCGCCGGTGTCCTGTCGCCTGATTGTCCCTGCCCAAGGCGATGGGCAACGCGCGATTAGCCCATAATTGTGGCGAGAAAACACCGCCTGCAATCGCCGTCTCCGTTCAGCTCCCCGGCGTCCAGGCATCGTAATCGCCGTCCACCTTTGGCCGGCGCGACTGGTTAAGAATCGATCCCTTCGGCCGGTAAGCAGCCGTCGTTCCCGTCAGATTGGGCAAATGCGGCTTCTGCCACTCGCGCGGCTTATAGTTCTCCTCGGTCGGAGGAACATCGACGCGATGGTGGATCCAGCCATGCCAGCCCGGAGGGATATCGGACGCCTCGGAATAGCCCCTATAGATCACCCAACGCCGCGTACGGCCCTCCGAATCGGTCGTACCCTCGTAATAGATATTGCCGAACTCGTCCTCGCCGACACGCTTGCCGAAACGCCATGTGAAGAAGCGCGTTCCGAGCGTCTGCCCGTTCCACCAGGTGAAGAATTGCGTCAGGAATTTCAACATAACCAAAACCTTGCCTGGGCCGGAACGCCGTCCGGCGGTTTGCGGACCTTATGGCCTTGCCGCGCGGTGAACGCAAGAACAATAGGCTCAACGCAGCTTCATCTTGAAGCCTGTATGGCTTTTCGCAAAGCCTTCGCGCTCATAGAAACGATGGGCGTCGGTTCTCAGGCTGTTCGATGTCAGTTGCACGAAAGCCGCGCCGCTCATGCGCGCGTTTTCGACGGCATAGCGAACCATGGCGCGCCCGATGCCTTTGGAGCGCATGTCGCGCCTTGTCTGCACCGCGGAGAGAAGGATGCTCGAAGAGCCGCGCCCGCTCATGGTCGTTACCCGGGTCGTCTGGAACGTGCCGACGACCTCTCCTCCGCGTTCGGCGACATAGAGTTGGCTCAGCGGATTCGCAGCGATGGCTTCGAAGGCGGCTTCGTATTCCGGCCACGCCAATTCATCCGTGGTGTCGCCATGTCCGCCGACAGCATCGTCCGCGAAAAGCGCAACGATCGCCGCGATGTCGGACCGTTCCGCCAAGCGAATGATGACGGCCACCTCGCCTTCCTTCATCGATGGAACTCTTATCTGAAAGTCGGAAGAATTTGAGGGAGATCGTCAAAACCCACTCCCAGGTAGTTGACGGCGAAAACGACGACACCAACCAGAATGATATCGAATACTGTGGCGATGACGATCGCCCTCAGCATATGCCGGCCGCGCGGGGCGCTCGCGATGGTGCCGAGCGTCACGTTGTCATCGTCCTGCTGCGTGCGCAGGCCAATCGGAAGCGCGGCGAAAAGCACGACCCACCACATCAGGAAAAAGAACGCCGTGATGCTGACCCAACCCATTTCCTTATCCTCCCTCCAGAGGGATCAAGCCTGCTCGAGTTCGATGAGCGTGCCCTGGAAATCCTTCGGATGCAGGAAAAGCACTGGCTTTCCGTGCGCTCCGAGTTTCGGCGTTCCGTCTCCGATCACGCGCGCGCCTGTTTCCTTCAGCCGGTCGCGCGCCTCGAGAATATTTTCGACCTCATAGCAAAGATGGTGCATCCCGCCGCTCGGATTGCGTTCCAGGAAGGCGCCGATAGGTGAATCGTCGCCCAGCGGCT
>JBQCEL010000254.1:0-2300 GCA_051960255.1 Rhizobiaceae bacterium | reverse complement strand
CTCACTTTGCTCGACACCTCTCCCCCACCAACGTGGGGGAGAGGAAAGCCCGGCCGCGAGTCTGCCCCCCTTCCTCTCCCCCGCAGGGCGGGGGAGAGGTGGCGCGGCGAAGCCGCGACGGAGTGGGGGTAAAGCAGCCCGCGAGCAAGTTTCCGACCATCCCATCGTCCCCATCCTCTTCTACCGCTCGATGCTCCTTTCCGCCGACGTTGCGCCAATCGATGCGCTTGCAGCGGCGCTTCAAACACGCGGCATGCGGGCGGCGCCGATCTTCGTGCCGAGCTTGAAAGACGAGGAGGCTGTCCGCTTCGTTGAAGATGCCGTGAGGGAACTCCGACCAGCGCTCTTGCTGACTGCGACGGCATTCGCTAGCGGCGGCGAGGACGGCGAAAATTTATTCGACCGGCTCGGCATTCCGGTGATGCAGGTCATCGTCGCCACCACGCGCCGGGAAGCGTGGGAGACCGGCCAGCGCGGCCTCGCGCCTGCCGACCTCGCCATGCATGTCGTTCTGCCCGAACTCGATGGCCGTATTCTTGCCGGCGCCATCTCCTTCAAGGGCGAAAGTGAAGCTGACGCCGCACTTGGCACGCGCGGTCAGTTCAACCGGCCGGAGCCGGATCGCGTGGAAGCGGTTGCCGAGCGGGTCGCGGCCTTCATCCGCCTGCAGCACACGCCGACGCCGGAACGGCGCGTGGCCATTCTCATACCGGATTATCCGGGTGCTGCGGGCCGGACAGGTTATGCCGTCGGCCTCGACGTGCCGGCGAGCGTGATTGCGATGCTGCGTGATCTAAAGGCGCAGGGATATCGGGTTGAGGACATTCCCGATAGCCCGCGCGAATTGCTGAAAATGCTCGAAAAGGGCGCTGAGGGGCTGTCGGCCGAAGCGTATGCGAAGGCTTTTTCCGGATTTCCGGCGGAAGCGCGGGCGAATGTGGAGGCAGCGTGGGGACCGGCTTCGAACGAAGGCGTTGAAAGAATTTTCCCCTTCCGCGCCGCCCGCTTCGGCAACATCACCGTCGCTCTTGCGCCGGATCGCGGTCGGGCGGAAGACCGCCGCGCCGACTATCATGATCCGAAACTGCCGCCGCGCCATGACCTCCTTGCCTTCGGCTTCTGGCTGCGCGAAACGCTTGGCTGTCACGCGCTCGTCCATGTCGGCGCGCATGGCACGCTCGAATGGCTGCCGGGGAAAACGGTGGCGCTGTCGAAAAATTGCTTTCCGGAGATCGTCATTGGAGGCCTGCCCGTCATCTACCCGTTCATCGTCAGCAATCCGGGAGAAGCGGCTCAAGCCAAGCGTCGTATCGGTGCCGTAACGATCGGGCATTTGCCGCCCCCGCTTGCCGCCGCCGGCCTTTCCGACGAGCAGCGCGAGCTGGAGCAGCTTGTCGACGAATATGCGCAGGCGGACGGGCTCGACCGCCGCCGCCGCGATCGTCTTGCGAAGCTGATCGTCGAAACGGCGGAAAAGAACGGCCTTGCCGGCGATGCAGGCGTTTCGGCGGGCGACGATCCGGATGCGGCGCTCCTCAGGATCGATTCCTGGCTCTGCGATCTCAAGGATTTTGCCATCAAGGACGGTCTTCATGTCTATGGCCGCGAGCAGGTTAACGAGGCCGACCCGATGCGCCGCAAAAGCGCCGAAGCCGAGCGCGCGGCGCTTCTGGCCGCACTCGACGGCCGGCACGTCGCGCCGGGACCGGCCGGCGCTCCGGCGCGCGGCCGCACCGACGTGTTGCCGACGGGGCGCAATATCTTCGCCGTCGATCCCCGCGCCATGCCGACGCCGACCGCCTTCGCGCTCGGCAAAGCGGCTTCGGAAGAGGTGCTTCGCCGCTATGCGCAGGATCGTGGCGAATGGCCGCGCTCGCTCGTCATCGATCTTTGGGGCAGCGCCAGCCTGAGGACCGGCGGCGAGGAGATCGCGCAAGGGCTGGCGCTGATGGGCTGCCGGCCGGAATGGGACCCGGCGACCGGCCGTGTCATGGGCATCGAGGTGCTGCCACCCGCGATGCTCGGCCGGCCGCGCGTCGACGTGACGTGGCGCATTTCGGGGCTCTTCCGCGATATGTTCCCCACGCAGATCGCTTTGATGGACGCCGCCCTCCGCGCCGTTGCCCGGCGCGACGGGGAAGGCGACGACAATCCGCTCGCACTTGCAGCGGCGGGCGGAACGGCGCCCTCCCGCATCTTCGGTTCGTCGCCCGGCACTTACGGCGCTGGCATCGAGGAGATGCTCGCCAGCGGACGCTGGCAGGAGAGGGAAGAGATCGGCCGCGCCTATCTCGACGGCG
>JBQCEL010000253.1:0-2516 GCA_051960255.1 Rhizobiaceae bacterium | reverse complement strand
TCATGATCCGGATGCTTTGGCGAACGCGGCGCTTCGTTGTGCGCGGACCACATCGAGGAAGGCGCGCAGTTTGCTCGCATCCGACGCGCGGCGCGGGAAATAGAGGAAGAGGCCGGATTCGACGATGGAAGCCTCCGGCAGGATTTCCATCAGGCGGCCAGAGGCGAGTTCGGCGCTCACCAGCGGTTCGAAAATATAGGCGATGCCGATGTCGGCGAGCGCCAACTGTCGCGCATGGCCCGGTTCCGAAACGCGGGTGGTGCCTTTGACGGGAACCCGGACATCGCGGCCGCCGTCCCGCAAATCCCACTCATAAACCGCTCCCGAACCAATCAGGCGGAAACCGACGCAATTGTGCCCGGCAAGTTCGGCCACGGTCCGGGGGCGTCCATGCGCCTCGATATAGTGGGGCGAGGCGACCATGATTGCGCGAAGAGGCGCGGTCATCCGGACAGCCACCATGTCCTGGGCGACCATTTCCCCAAGCCGAACTCCCACGTCGAAGCCCTCCGCCACGACATCGGAGAGCGCGTTTTCTGAGACCACCTCCACGGTGACGCCGGGATGGCGCCGCGTCATCTCCGCCAGGATCGATGTCAGCCCCAAATCCAGCGCGATATGTGGAGCGTTGATGCGGAGCAACCCGGTGACGTTCCCTTGCTGAACCCGGACTCGATCGATCGCGGCGTCGAGTTCATCGAAAACCCGCCGCGCCGTACCGACGAACGCTTCGCCTGCCTCGGTCAACGCGACGCTGCGGGTCGTGCGGGTAAAAAGGGGCGAGCCGAGGCGCAATTCCGCCGCTCGTACGGCATGGCTTATGGCCGATGCGCCGACGCCGAGTTCCGCGGCGGCCTTTGCGAAACTCCGCGTGCGGGCGACGGCCAATACGGCCGGGAGATGGGGAAGCAAGTCGCGGTCCATTGCTGAATCTTATAGAATAGATCATTCAGTTTCACCATGATTGTCTCAGCAATCAGAACGATCCATGTTCCCGCCAGACATTCCTGCAAGGAGATTTGCAATGAGCAAGAAGGATCGGGTTTGGTTTATCACGGGTGCGTCATCAGGATTCGGGCGCGCTCTCGCGCAAGCCGTTTTGGCGCGGGGCGAACAAGCGGTTTTGGCCGCGCGCCGGCTTGAGCGCCTGCGGGGTATCGCATCGGCCTATCCGGAGCGGGCTCTGGCCGTGGCATTGGACGTCACCAATGCCGATGAGCGCATGAAAGCGGTGAACACAGCCGTCGAAAGATTCGGCCGCATCGACGTTCTCGCCAATATTGCCGGGCGCGGCTCGCTTGGCGCGGTGGAGGAATTCGGCCTCCAGCAGCTTCGCCAGCAGATGGAGTTGAACTTCTTCTCCGCCGTGGAACTCACGCGCGCCGTCCTGCCGCATATGCGTAAGCAAGGGAGCGGCCATATCCTCAACCTGACCAGCATTGGCGGGCTGATCTCGATCGGCGGCTTCGGCGCCTATTGCGCGGGTAAATTCGCGCTCGAAGCCTGGGCCGACGCGCTTCGGGATGAGGTGCAGCCGCTCGGCATTCGTGTGACGACGGCGGAGCCCGGCAATTTCCGCACGGAATTCGCCGGCGACGTCAACATGCGGCCCGTCGAGCAGATCGATGCCTATCGGCCGATCATCGCTCCCATCGAGGATTTTCTCTATGGCCAGGCCGGCAAACAGGCCGGAGATCCCGAGAAGGCCGCGGCGCTTATGATCGAGGCGGTGGACAGCGACGCGCCGCCGGCGCATTTGATCATGGGTACGGACGCTTATGAGGTTTTCGACCGCATGATGAAAAATCGTGACGCCGAACTGAAAGCCTGGCGCAGTCGGGGTGAAGCGACTTCATTCGAAGACGCCGCCATGATCAAGATCGGAGCGGAGACGCCTTGAAGGACGATCCGCTTTTCGACAGCGTTTCCGCCGCGCTGGCCAGGAATGGCCTCATCCTGCGCGGCGGGTTCAATTTCGACGTGAGCGGCGGTTCGCCGGCCGGTCCTTCCGGCGCTCCGGCCAAAGCGGTTGTGTTGATAGGACAGGCGGGAAGCGTGACTTGGCCGTATTTCGAGGCATGGCGGGAGAAGCAACCGCAGGATATGGAAAACCCGCTCGACACATGGTCGCGGGGAATCATCGGCGCGATAGCGGAGGAATTCGGGGCGAGGGCGGTTTCGCCCTCCGACCGGCCCTATCTGCCGTTCCAGCAATGGGCGATGCGTGCCGAAGGGCTGAAGCCATCGCCGCTCGGCATTCTCATGCACCCGCAATACGGGTTATGGCACGCCTATCGCGGTGCGCTGCTCTTCGATCGCGAACTCGCCTTCCCGGAATTGGAACAGGCCGTCCACCTTTGCGATTCCTGCATCGAAAAACCCTGCCTGAGTGCCTGCCCGGTGAACGCTTTCCCAAACGAGGGATTCGCCTATACCGCCTGCCTCGCCCATGTGCGCGGCCCCGCCGGCGGAGCCTGCCGCGACGGCGGTTGCCTTGCGCGAAACGCCTGCCCGTA